>CAZZZA010000134.1:0-7955 GCA_964658455.1 uncultured Lichenihabitans sp. | reverse complement strand
GCGGCGATGCGTTCCGGCGCGGCCGGCTGGTGCATGCGCTGCTGCAGCATCTGCCGGACCTGCCGCCGGACCGGCGCCAGGATTCGGCGCTGCGGTTCCTGACCGCCGGCGCCGACGCGCTCGATGCCGACGAGGCGGCTGAGGTGACGCAGGCGCTCGGCGCGGTGCTGGCCGATCCGGCGATCGCCCCGCTGTTCGGTCCCGCCGCGCTGGCGGAGCAGCCGGTGTCCGGGGTGGTGGACGGCGTGGTCGTGACCGGCCAGATCGACCGGCTGTGCGTGCTGCCGGAGCGGGTGCTGCTCTGCGACTTCAAGACCAACCGGCGCACCCCGGCGACACCGGAACAGGTGCCGCTGCCCTACCTGCGCCAGATCGCCGCCTACCGCGCGCTGCTGGCGCAGCTCTACCCGGATCGGCCGATCGCGTGCGCGCTGGTCTGGACCCAGGAGGCCCGGGTGATGCTGCTGGATGAGGCGCTGCTGCTGGCGCATGGTCCTGGCACATACCGGACCCGGGACGGGCGGGGGCCTGCCGCCGCTTGACCGGTCGGCGGGTTTTGCCCATCTCGAAAGCCAAGCGAGTTTCAGGGGATTGCCATCATGAGCGAACACACCGTCGCCGTCACCGACGACAGTTTCGAGACCGACGTGCTGAAGGCCCGTGGCGCGGTGCTGGTGGATTTCTGGGCCACCTGGTGCGGCCCCTGCAAGATGATCGCCCCGGCGCTCGAGGAGATCGGCGCCGAATTCAAGGACCAGCTCACCGTGGCCAAGGTCGATATCGACCAGAACCCGACCACGCCCAACACCTACGCGGTGCGCGGCGTGCCGACCCTGATCCTGTTCAAGGACGGCAAGCCGGCGGCGACCAAGGTCGGCGCCCTGCCCAAGAGCCAGCTCAAGGAATGGGTGCGCGAGAACCTCGCCTCGTAGCGCCGGTACGCAGCCCCGGGGCAGGCGGCCGCGCTCAGCCGGCCGCGCGCCCCGCCGCGCCCCGGGCCGCGCGGTCGCGGCGCACATACAGCGCGCCATGCACGTCGTGGAAGCGGGTATCGAGCACGTAGCCGTCGCGCAGCACCGGATACACGCACGCCATGAAGCGGCGCGCCGGGATGTCCCACATCGGCGCATCGTCGAACACGATCACCGGTGGCGGGCGCGTCGCCAGGGCGCGGCAGAGGTCGCGCGGCCGGCCGAACCACGGCGCGCGCGCATAGTCCGCGTCCCACGGAAACCAGGCGTAGAAGCCTCGCATCGGCAACCGGTCCGCCAGCAGGTAGAGCTGCGGCTCGTAGGTCAGCGCCAGGATGCCCTCGCCTGGGGCGGCGTCGGCGCGGATCGCGCGGAAGAACGCGTCGTCGGACCGGGTGCCGATCGGCCAGCGCGGCGTGGCCCGCATCGTCGCGTCGTCGAAGCCGAACGGGCTGTAGCGCGCGCCGTGCAGGAACCAGGAGGTCGCCAGCACCAGCGCGGCGCCGGCCGGCACCCCGGCCCGTGGCGACAGCCGGGCCAGCGCCGGGCCGCCGAGCAGCGCCAGCGCAGTGATCGCGGCCCAGAGAAAGGTCCCGTCCTGGAACGTGTTGACGCCGCGCGCATTCAGCCCCAGCACGCCGAGCAGCACCAGCGCGAGCGGGCCGCGCCCGCGGTCGCGCGGCACCGCCAGTGCCGCCCCGGCCACGCACAGCACCCCCAGGGTCTGCGCCCGCCAGGCCGGATCGGTGCCCGGCACCAGGCTACGCAGGAAGGTGGCCGGGGCGAAATGGATGTAGGCCGCGTAGACGAACTGGTTCTCCGCCAAATGGAACGCCAGGTAGCCGTGCAGGTCGGCGGTGCGCGCCAGCGCCGTCAGCCACAGCGCGGTGCCGGCGGCGGCGCCGGCCAGGAAACCGGCCAGCCGCCGGCGCTGTGCGGACCAGCCGGCCCAGATCGCGGCGGCGGCGAACAGCGCGATGCTGGGCCAGAACGAGTAGGCGACCCCGGCCAGCATCGCCAGCGACAGGCCCGCGGCGACCGCCAGCAGCGGGCCGGGGCTGCGGCCCAGGCAGGCCGGGATCACGAAACCGGCCAGACCGATCCCGGCCAGTGCCCCGCCGACCGGGTAGAAGCTGAATTGATACAGCGCCTGGCGCAGCCAGACGCACGCCAGCAGGCCGGCGAACAGCAGCACCGCGCAGAGCGTCGCCGGCCTGCCGCCCGGCCGTGGCGAGGCGGCGACCGCGCCCAGGCACAGCAGCGCCAGCGCCGCCACCGTCAGCCTGACCAGGTTGCCGCCCGACCAGCCGAACACCCGGCCCCAGGCGCCGGACAGCAGGAAGATCACCGGCCCGTGCGTATCGACGAAGTCGCTGTACAGCCGGCCGCCGCGATCCAGCACCTGGCCGCCCAGCACATGCGTCGCCTCGTCGAAGAACGCCAGGAACGACAGCCCGTCCTGGATCTGGATTGCGAGCGCCAGCACCGCCAGCAGCGCCAGCGCCCAGGCGGCGCGTTCAGCCACGACCGGCCTCGTGCCAGCCGGCCCGGCGCACCGATTGCGCCGCCAGCAGCGCCGGCAGCGCCGGATCGCACAGCGCCTCCAGCTCGCCCTGGTGGTCGTAGCCGGGCATCAGCCGGTCCAGCGTCGCGTCGCGCCGCGCCGCCGGGTGGAAATACAACTCCGAGAACCCGTGCGGCAGCGACGGGATCAGGCGCCGGATCCTGGCGCTGTCCATGTGTCCGCTCCAGGCCAGGCCGAAACACTGGTCGTTGGTGGCAAGGCCCGCCCGCGACGCGCGCCAGCGCAGCAGCCGGGTCCAGTGCCGCAGCAACCGCGCGCCCAAGGGCTCGGGCATGCCGAGCGGCGCCGTCGGCTCGTTGGGGATCCTGATCGCGGTCAGCCCGTGCGCGCGGCCGATCCGGATCAGCAGCCCGCCGACCGTGGGGTGCAGGTGCATGTGCTTGTGCGCGTTGGCGTGGTCGAGCCTGAGCCCGGTGGCGGCGAAGGCGGCGAACTGCGCCGCGATCTCGCGGGCGAGCTGGCGGCGCGCCGCCGGGCGGCAGAAATAGCGCACGCCGAGCCGGAGCTGGTCCGACGGGAACTGCCCGTCGGCGCCGATCAGCAGCGGGATCTCGCCGGGCGGCAGCACCGCCGGCCCCTCGATCGCCACCAGGTGCAGGCCGACCCGCAGATCGGGCAGGCGACGCGCGCGCGCCACCGCATCCGCCGCCGCCGCTCCCGCCACCATCAGGCTGGCGGTCGACAGCACCCCCTGGCGATGCGCGCGCTCGATGCCCTCGTTGACCGCTTCCGACAGGCCGAAATCGTCGGCCGAGAACAGCGCCAGCCGGGTCATGCCGCCGGCATGTTCTCCGAGGCGGCGACCAGGATCAGCCCGCGCAGCCGCTCGACCGTGGCGCGGTCGGGATGCGCGGTGCCGGGCACGGTGACGGAGGCGGCCCCGGTGGCCACGCCCCAGGCGAACGCATCGGTGGCGCTGCGGCCCTCGGAGAGCGCCATCACCATGCCGGCCAGGAAGCTGTCGCCGGCGCCGACGGTGCCGTTCACCACCACGTCGAGCGCCGGCAGACGCAGGATGCCCTGTTCGGAGGCCAGCACCGCGCCGCGCTCGCCGAGCGTCAGCGCCACCAGCCTGGCGCGCTGGCCGCGGACGATGTCGAGCGCCGCCTGCTCCTGGGCGGCGTCGTCGGCCAGACGCCGGCCGGCCACGCTCTCCAGTTCGGTGAGGCTCGATTTCAGCAGATCGACCCCGGCGGCGAGGCCTGCGCGCAGCGCCGGGCCGGAGGTGTCGAGCACGAACCGGCCGCCCTGCGCCCTGGCGATCGCGGCCAGCCGGGCATAGAAATCCTCCGGCACCCCGGCGGGCAGGCTGCCGCTGGCGATCAGCCAGTCGGCCCGGGTCTGCGCGGCGCGGGCCAGCATCGCCTGCCATTCCGGCTCGCTGACGGTCGGGCCCTGGGCGATGAAGCGGTATTCGTGGCCGGTCGAGGCGTCGGTGACGGTGTGGCTGGTGCGGGTGCGGCCGGCCACCGGGACGGTTTCGTGCACGATGCCGGCCTCGTCGAGCAGCTCCTCGAGCGAGCGGCCGGTGGCGCCGCCGGCCATGATCAGCGCCCGGGCGCTGCCGCCCAGCGCATGGATCACGCTGGCGACGTTCACGCCGCCGCCGCCCGGATCCTGGCGCTCGGCGAAGGTCCGCAGCTTGTGGGTCGGGCGCACGCTCTGCGCCTGGCTGGCGACGTCGATGGTCGGGTTCATCGTCACCGTGACGATCAGCGTCGGCGGCCGGTCCCCGGTGCTGTCGGCGATCGCGACCATGCCGCGCGGTCGTCGCTCAGGCGGCGTGGCGGTCGCGCAGGAACTGGAAGAACTCCACCCCCTCGCGCAGGCGGCGCTTCATCATCTGCGGGCTGCGCACCATCTCGCCGACGATCGAGGCGATCTTCGGCGCCCGGAAATAGAACTTCCGGTAGAACACCTCGACGCTGTCGAAGATCTCGGTGTGCGACAGATGCGGATAGTGCAGCGGCGCGATCTGCACCCCGTTCTCGTCGATCAGCTCGGCGTTGGAGGCGTCCAGCCAGCCGTTCTCGGTCGCCTGCTTGTGCAGGAAGGTGCCGGGATAGGGCGCCGCCAGCGACACCTGCATGGTGTGCGGGTTGATCTCCTTGGCGAAGGTGATCGTCTCCTGGATGGTCTCCTTGGTCTCGCCAGGCAGGCCGAGGATGAAGGTGCCGTGGATCTTGATGCCGAGTTCGTGGCAGTCCTTGGTGAACTGCCGCGCGACCTCGATCCGCATGCCCTTCTTGATGTTGTGCAGGATCTGCTGGTTGCCGCTCTCGTAGCCGACCAGCAGCAGGCGAAGGCCGTTATCCTTCAGGACCTTCAGCGTGTCGCGCGGCACGTTGGCCTTGGCGTTGCAGGACCAGGTGACGCCGAGCTTGCCCAGTTCGCGCGCGATCGCCTCGGCGCGCGGCAGGTCGTCGGTGAAGGTGTCGTCGTCGAAGAAGAACTCGCGCACCTGCGGGAACAGCTTCTGCGCATGCGCGATCTCGGCGGCGACGTGCTGCGGCGTGCGGGTGCGGTAGACATGACCGCCGACGGTCTGCGGCCACAGGCAGAAGGTGCAGCGCGACTTGCAGCCGCGTCCCGAATAGATCGAGATGTACGGGTGCATCAGGTAGCCGATGAAATAATCCTCGATGCGCAGATCGCGGGCATACACGTCGGTGACGAACGGCAGGCTGTCCATGTCGTGGATCAACGCGCGGTCCTTGTTGGTGACGATGGTGCCGTTGTTGTCGCGCCAGGTGATGCCGTCCACGTCCTTGAGGTCGCGACCCTCGGCGATCTCCTTCAAGGTGAAGTCGAACTCGTTGCGGGCGACGAAGTCGATCGGCGCGCCCTTGATCAGGCTCTCGTCCGGTTGCACCGCCACCTTGGCGCCGACCATGCCGATCCTGAGGCTCGGCTTGGCGTCCTTGAGCATCTGCGCGACCCGGACGTCGGAGGCGAAGGACGGCGTCGAGGTGTGCAGCACCACCATGTCGCGGTTCTTGATGTCGTCGAGGATCGGCTCCATGCCGATCTTGGCCGGCGGCGCGTCGATCAGCCGGCTCCCCTCGATCAGGGCGGCGGGCTGCGCCAGCCAGGTCGGATACCAGAACGACTTGATCTCGCGCTTGGCCTGGTAGCGTGAACCGGCGCCGCCGTCGAAGCCGTCGAAGGAGGGCGGCTGCAGGAACAGGGTTTTCATCATGATGCGGGTCGTCCTTGGATCGCGCGTCAGCCGGCCGTGTCGCCACGACGCCCAGCGCAGCCCGGCTCAATACGACGCGAAACGTCCGCCGTCACCATACGGTTACGCAATCGTGGGTCGCGGGCTTGGTTTGCGGGCGTGGTGTGCGGCCGGTCAGTCGACCGTCTCCGGCATGGCGCGCAGCGCCGCCAGCTCCTGCAGCGGCGGCGACGGCGCCCCGACCCTGCCGGATTGGCGGCGCTGCGGCAGGTTCAGCACATGGCCGCGCCAGGCCACCTTGCGGCCGGCGAAGCTGCCGATCATCACCCCGGCCGAGATCCAGTCCCGCAGCGGCAGCAGCAGCGCCGGCAGGGTCGTGTCGCGGCCGACCACCCGGTCGATCATCCTGGTGGTGACGATGCGCCAGCCCCAGACCAGCAGCAGCATGCTCCAGCTCCAGGCAGCGGCCGGCGCCAGCAGCACCGCCAGGCAGGCCCAGAACAGCGGCAGCTGGATCGACGACAGCGCATAGCCCAGCGGCTCGACGCTGCGCACGGTGCGGCCCCACCGCAGCTCGTGCGCGACCACGTCGCGCAGGCCGAGGTCGGAGATGGTGGTGCGCGTCACCGTCTCGGCGATGGCGATGCTCTGGCCGATCGCCCGCACCGCCTGGCCGAGCACCGAATCGTCGGCGATGTGCGGCGAGAGCCGCTCCAGCCCGCCGATCGCCTGCAGCGTGTCGCGCCGCAGTGCCATGGTGGCGCCCAGGCAATCCTGGCGGCCGAGCCGCCGCGACATCAGCACCCCGGGCAGGAAATTATGGTTGACCTGGGCCGCCGCCAGCCGCCGCGCCAGGGTGCCGCTGGCCGGACAGCCGCCGTAAAGGGTTGTCACGAGGCCGACGCCCGGGCGCAGCAGCGCCTCGGCGACCCGGCGCAGATAGCCGGGCTCGGCATGGATGTCGGAATCCGAGACCACCAGCAGGTCGTGGCGCGCCGCCGGCAGCATGTTGATCAGGTTCGAGACCTTGCGGTTGGCGCCGTGCGGGGTGGAATCGATCACCAGGTCGAGCGCCAGCGTCGGGAAGCGCTGCTGCAGCCGGCGCACCAGCGCGATCGCCGGGTCGGCCGGATCCTGCACCCCGAACACGATCTGGAACCGCGGGTAGTCCTGGGTGCAGACGCTGGCCAGGGCCTGCTCGAGCATCGGCTCGTCGCCGTGCAGCGGCTTGAGCACGCTGATCGGCGGCAGCAACCCGTCGGGCGGCAGCGGCAGCCGCGCCGAACGGTGGCCGAAGCGCCGGACCAGGGTCGCGCCGACCGCCGACTGCACGCAGCCCAGACCGGCGATCACGGCGGCGGCGACGCCGAGGCAGGCCCCGAGGGTGCCGAGCGGGCTGGTCTGGAACATCATGCGGCGGCGTCGGGCCCTTCGGTGCGGCGGTTCAGCTGGTCGAGAAAGCTTGCGTCTTCTTCTTCAGGCTGTCGATCAGCGGCGTGGCGTCGCCGCTCTCGAGGCTGGAGCCGAAATCGGCCCGCTGCACCGCGACCTGGCTGATGTTGCCGTTCAGCAGCACATCGACGGTGCGCCAGCCGGACGGGGTCCTGCTCATCACGTAGTTCACGTCGGTGGTGGCGTCGCCGGCGGTGATGTGGGTGTGGACCACCTGCTGGCCCGGGATCGGCGAGGCGGTGGTGACCGGGTCGACCTTGAACACGTCGGCGCCGCCGGGCGCGAAGTTGGACACGTAGCGGGCGACGGTGAACTGGCGGAACTGGTCCAGCAGCGCGGCCTTCTGCGCCTCCGGGATGGTCCGGTAGCGCAGGCCGAGCGAGTTGCGCAGCACCGTCTGCAGGTCGAACGCCCGCTCGATCGACGGCGCCAGCATCTGCGCACGCTCGGCAAAGCTGCCATGCGCGTGCTCGACCTGGCCAAGCGCCGCATAGAGCGCCGCGATCGGCGCCGCCGGCGAATCCTGCCCGGTCGATGCCTGGGCGACCTGGGTGGCGGCCGGCCCGGTCATCTGGGCCAGGGCGGGGGCGGCGGCGGGCACCGTGCCGAGAAGAGCCAGGCACAGGGTGGGGAGGGTCTTGTATGAGCGCATGGGGTTAGCATTTCGGCGTCGCGCGGGGCAAAGGCAAGCCCCTATCGCCGCCCTGGCGGCTGCCGCGCTCGCCCTCTGTAGCGATGCCGAGGGCGTCGAGGGCGGTCCTGGCGATGG
>CAZZZA010000133.1:0-7958 GCA_964658455.1 uncultured Lichenihabitans sp. | reverse complement strand
TGCTGTCGATGCCCGGCACGCCGGTGATCTATTACGGCGACGAGATCGGCATGGGTGACAACATCTATCTCGGCGACCGCGACGGCGTGCGTACGCCGATGCAGTGGTCGATCGACCGCAATGGCGGGTTCTCGCGCGCCGATCCGGCAGGCCTGGTGATGCCGCCGATCATGGACCCGATCTACGGCTACCAGGCGGTCAACGTCGAGGCGCAATCCAGCGACCAGCATTCGCTGCTGAACTGGATGCGCAGGATGCTCGGCGTGCGCAAGCGCCACCGCGCGTTCGGCCGCGGCTCGCAGCAGTTTTTGTTCCCAGGCAACCGCAAGGTGCTGGCCTATCTGCGCGCGCACCCGGCCGAGGACGGGCACGAGGAGACGCTGCTCTGCGTCTACAACCTCTCGCGCGCCGCGCAGGCGGTCGAACTCGATCTGCATGCCTTTGCCGGCCGCGTGCCGGTCGACGTGATCGGCGGCTCGGTGTTCCCGCCGGTCGGCCAGCTCACCTACCTGCTGACGCTGCCGCCCTACGGATTCTACTGGTTCCTGCTGGCGACCGAGCAGGCGCTGCCGAGCTGGCATGCGCCGACTCCCGAGCCGCTGCCTGATCTGTCCACCATTGTGGTCCGCAACACGCTGACCGAGATCGGCGCCGGCAGTTCGCAGGCGCTGCTTGAGCAGGACGTGCTGCCGGCCTACCTGGCCAAGCGGCGCTGGTTCTCGTCGAAGAGCGACACGCTGCGCCGGGTCAGTTTCGACTATCTGGCGCCGCTCAGCGAGGATCGCGACAACAGCGCGCTGCTCACCGAGATCAGCGTCACGCTGGGCGGCGACGGCGCCGAGCGTGTCGAGCGCTACTGCCTGCCGATCGCCGCCGTCGCCGAGGATGGCGCGGTGGCGCTGGCGCACCAGCTGGCGCTGACCCGGATCCGGCGCGGCCCGCTGGTCGGCTACGTGACCGACGGCTTCGCCTCCGACGCGTTCGCCACCGCCTGCCTGGATCTGATGCAGCGCGAGGCGGTGATGCCGATCGCCGGCGGCGGCAAGCTGGTGTTCAGCAAGACCGACCGTCTCGACCGGATCAAGCGCCCGGCCGAACTGTCGATCCGCCGCCTGTCGGCCGAGCAGTCGAACAGCTCGATGATCATCGACGACCTGATCGTGCTGAAGGTGGTGCGAAAGGTGCTGTCCGGGATCCATCCGGAGGCGGAGATCTCGCGCTATCTCACCGCGCGCGGCTTCGCCAACACGCCGCCGATGCTGGGCGAGATTACCCGCATCGACGCCGACGGCACCCCCAACACGCTGTGCCTGGTGCAGGGCTTCGTCCGCAACCAGGGCGATGGCTGGCAGTGGACGCTCGATTTCCTGTCCCGCGCCGCCGAGGACAGCCTGACTGGCGAGCCCGGCGAACAGGGCGCCATGATCGACGATCTCTACAGCAACTATGCCGGGTTCGCGCAGGCGCTGGGCCGGCGTCTCGGCCAGCTGCACGAGGTTTTCGCCTCCGCGCATGACGACCCGGCCTTCGCCACCGAGCAGGTGGACGATGCCGAGCTGGAGCGCTGGGCCGACGGTGCCACCGAGCAGCTCGACCGGGCGATGACGCCGCTGGCGCGGGTGGCCGGCGGCGACAGCCCGGCGGCCGCGATCGCCGGCCGGGTCATGGGCCGGCACGAGGAGCTGAAGGGGCTGGCGCGCCGCCTCGCCAAGTCCGGCAAGCACTCGCTGCGGACCCGCGTGCATGGCGATTTCCACCTCGGCCAGGTGCTGGTGGCCGGCGGCGACGCGTTCCTGATCGATTTCGAGGGCGAACCGGCCAAGACAATGGAACAGCGCCGCGCGCACTCCTCGCCGCTGCGCGACGTGGCCGGGATGCTGCGCTCGTTCGACTACGCCGCCGCCACCGCCGCGTCGCGGCTCTACAGCGGCAGCGACCGCACCAACGAGCGCCACGAGGCGCTGATCGAGCGCTTCCGGTCGAGCGCCGGCGCGGATTTCGCCGGCGCCTATCGCGGGGTGCTGCAGGCCAGCGCCAACCCCTGGGTGGAACCGGCATCGGAACAGGCGTTGATCGACCTGTTCCTGCTGGAGAAGGCCGCCTACGAGGTGCGCTACGAGGCGGACAACCGTCCGGACTGGATCGGCATCCCGCTGGCTGGGCTTGAGGCACTGGCGGACCGTCTGCTCGGTCCGGCGCAAGGAGAGTCGAGCCATGTTTGATCACCTGCCGCATCCTGGCGCCGTCGCCAGCTTCGTTGCGGCGCGCCATGGCGACCCGTTCTCGCTGCTCGGCCCGCATCCCACCGATGGCGGGCTGGTGGTGCGGGCGTTCCTGCCGGACGCGCTGGCGGTCGAGCTGATCGACGCGGTCAGCGGCGTCGGCCTGGGCACGCTGGAGCGCATCCACCCCGACGGGCTCTGGTCGGGCCTGGCATCGAGCAGTGCCCCCTACCGGCTGCGCCAGACCGTCGCCGACGGCGCCGGCGGCACCCGCACCATCGATGCCGCCGATCCCTACGCCTTCCCGCCGATGCTGGGCGATCTGGACCTTTATCTGATCGCGGCTGGCCGTCATCACGATCTGGCCGACGTGCTGGGCGCCCATCCGAAGTCGGTCGACGGCGTCGCCGGCACCCTGTTCGCGGTGTGGGCGCCGAACGCGCAGCGCGTCTCCGTGGTGGGGTCGTTCAACCAGTGGGACGGGCGCCGCCATCCGATGCGGCTGCGCCCCGAGGCCGGGGTCTGGGAATTGTTCGTGCCAGGAGTCGCGACCGGCGCGCTCTACAAGTTCGAGCTGGTCGGGCCGGACGGCGCGTTGCTGCCCTGGCGCGCCGACCCGGTGGCGTGGCAGGCGGAACGGCCGCCGGCGACCGCCTCGGTGGTGGTCGATCCTGCCCCGTTCGCCTGGACCGACCAGGACTGGATGGAGCGGCGGACCCGCGCGCAGGCGCCGGATGCGCCGATCTCGGTCTATGAGCTGCATGCGATGTCGTGGCTGCCGCATGACGGCGCCGAGGCGAGCTGGTCGCTGCTCGGCGACCGGCTGATCCCCTATATCAAGGCGCTCGGCTTCACGCATATCGAGCTGATGCCGATCATGGAGCATCCGTTCGGCGGCTCCTGGGGCTACCAGGTGCTGGGCCAGTTCGCGCCGACCTCGCGGATGGGCGAGCCGGCGGAATTCGCCCGTTTCGTCGATCGCTGTCACGCCGCCGGGATCGCGATCCTGCTGGACTGGGTGCCGGCGCATTTCCCGACCGACGCGCACGGGCTGGCCCATTTCGACGGCACCGCGCTGTACGAGCACGGCAACCCGTTCGAGGGCTACCACCAGGACTGGAACACCTTCATCTACAATCTCGGCCGCAACGAGGTGCGCGGCTACATGCTGGCCAGCGGCCTGTTCTGGCTGAAGCGCTTCCATATCGACGGCCTGCGCGTCGATGCGGTGGCATCGATGCTGTACCGCGACTACAGCCGCAAGCACGGCGAGTGGATCCCGAACATCCATGGCGGCCGGGAGAATCTCGAATCGATCGCCTTCCTGCAGGATCTGAGCCGGGCGGTGAAGCAGACCTGTCCGGGGGCGATCCTGGTGGCGGAGGAATCCACCTCGTTCCCCGGCGTCACCCGGTCCGCCGACGAGGGCGGGCTCGGCTTCGACTACAAGTGGAACATGGGATGGATGCACGACACGCTGCATTACATCGAGACCGATTCCGCCTACCGGCGCTGGCACCATGGCGAGATCGCCTTCGGCCTGGTCTATGCCTTTTCCGAACGCTTCGTGCTGCCGATCTCGCACGACGAGGTGGTGTACGGAAAAGGCTCGATGATCGGCAAGATGCCCGGCGATGCCTGGCAGAAATTCGCCAACCTGCGCGCCTATTACGGCTTCATGTGGGGCCATCCCGGCAAGAAGCTGCTGTTCATGGGCAGCGAGATCGCGCAGGGCCGCGAGTGGAACCACGATACCGGGCTCGACTGGTGGCTGCTGGAGAACGCCGAGAACAAGGGCGTGCAGACGCTGCTCGGCGACCTGAACCATCTCTATCGCAACGAGCCTGCCATGCACCGCCGGGATTGCGATGCCGAGGGTTTCCGCTGGGTGGTGCTGCATGATGCTGACCAGAGCGTCTATGCCTGGCTGCGCTACGGCGCGGACGGCGACCGGCCGGTGCTGGTGATCTGCAACTTCACGCCGGTGGTGCGCCACGACTACACGCTTGGCGTGAGCCGGACCGGCCCCTGGCAGGAACTGCTGAACACCGATTCCGCCCGCTATGGCGGCAGCGATGTCGGCAATTTCGGCGGCGCAGAGGCGCACGACCGGCCGATGCACGACCAGCCCGCCTCGCTGACCCTGACCCTGCCGCCGCTCTCGACGCTGATCCTGGCGCCGCGCGTATGACCGTCGATCACCGCCTGCTCGCCGATCTGTGCGAGCGGGCCGGGATCGTCGGCCGCTGGACCGATGCGTTCGGCAAGCCGCAGGACGTGCAGGAAGACGACCTTCGCGCGGTGCTCGCCGCACTCGGCCTCGACGTCTCGAGCGACGCGCAGGCGCGCGAGGCGATCGCCGCCCTGGAGCAGGACCAGCGCACCCTGCCGCCGCTGCTGACCGGCGATGTGGGCGGCACGCTGTCGGTGCCGCTGCCGGCCGGGATGTGGCGATTGCAGGCCGAGGAGGGCGACGCCTCCCACGACCGGGTCTTCGCCGTGGCGCATGGCGAGCGCGAGACCGCGATCGCGCTGCCGGAGCGGCCCGGCTACTACCTGCTCGACTCCGACAGCCGGCAGGTGCGCCTGGCGGTGGCGCCTGCACGGTGCTTCTCGGTCGCAGACGCGCTGTCCGCGGCCGGCCGCGAAGATGGCCGCGCCTGGGGCAGCCGCGCCTGGGGGCTGGCGCAGCAGCTCTACGCGCTGCGTCGTCCGGGCGATGGCGGGGTCGGCGATTTCAGGGCGCTGGCGCGGTTCGTCGAGGAGGCGGCGGTGCATGGTGCCGCCTCGGTGTCGATCAGCCCGGTGCACGCCCAGTTCTCCGCCGATCCGGACCGCTTCAGCCCGTACGCGCCGTCCAGCCGGATCATGCTGAACGTGCTGCACGTCGCCCCGGAGGATGCGGGCGATGCGGCCGCGTCGGCGCTGGAGGCGCTCGATCTGGTGGACTGGCCGGCGGTCGGCCGGGACCGTCTGGCGCGGCTGCGGCAGGGCTTCCTCGCCGGCGCCGGCGCCGGCGACGATCCGGCATTCGGCGCCTGGCGCGCCCGCGAAGGCGACAAGCTGCAGGCGCATGCGCTGTTCGAGGCGCTGCACCAGCATCTCTGGCGCGAACGCGGCGCGGGCTGGCACTGGAAGCACTGGCCCGCCGGCTATGGCGGACCGTCCGACAGCGCCGCCCTCGCGTTCGGCCGCGACCATGCGCGCGAGGTCGAATTCCACGCCTGGCTGCAATATCGCGCCGATCGCGACCTCGAGGCGGCGCAGCGCGCGGCGATCGCCGCCGGCATGCCGATCGGGCTGATCTCCGACCTGGCGGTCGGCACCGATTCCGGGGGCAGCCATTGCTGGAGCCGCCAGGATGAGAGCCTGATCGGCGTGACCGTCGGCGCGCCGCCCGACCTGCTGCAGCGCGACGGGCAGAACTGGGGCATCACCGCCTTCTCCGGGCATGGTCTGCGGCGCAACGGGTTTCGCGCCTTCATCGAGATGCTGACCGGGGCGATGCGGCATGCCGGCGGCGTCAGGATCGACCATGCGATGGGGCTGAACAGGCTCTGGGTGGTGCCGGAGGGGCTGAGTGCCGCCCGTGGCGCCTATCTGCGGATGCCAGAGCGCGACCTGCTGCGGCTGCTGCGGCTGGAGTCGCTGCGCCACCGCGCCGTGGTGCTGGGCGAGGATCTCGGCACGGTGCCGGACGGGTTCCAGGAGCGCCTGCAGCAATCCGGGATCGACGGCATGCGGGTGCTGTGGTTCGAGCAGAACGAGTCCGGCTTCACCCCGCCATCCGGCTGGAGCCGTCAGGCCAGCGCGATGACCAGCACCCACGACCTGCCCACCGTCGCCGGCTGGTGGAAGGGCATCGATGTCGGCCATCGCCGGGCGCTGGGCGGGTCGGCGGACGAGGAGGCGGACGGGCGGCGCGAGCGCGAGCGGGACCGCGAACGGCTCTGGCAGGCGATGCGGCAGAGCGGCGCCGCCGACGGCGAGCGACCGGCGGAGTGGGACACCCATCCGGTGCTGGATGCGGCGGTGTCGCATATCGGCCTGTCCGGATGCGAGCTGGCGGTGGTGCCGACCGAGGACGCGCTCGGACTCGAGGAGCAGCCGAACATCCCCGGCACCACGACCGAGCATCCGAACTGGCGCCGGCGGCTGGCGCAGCCGGTCGGCGCCATGCTGGACGATGCGCGGGTGGCCTCGCGCCTCGCCGCCATCGATCGCATCCGCAGGGGTTGAGCAGCGGCGGTTTCCGACGCGATCGGAACCGCGCGATGCAACCCGGCGTCGCGCGATCGCTTAAACATGTGACGAACGAGAGACGGGGCCGTGTTTTTGGCGTAGGTTCCGTAGGCGCCCTGGCCGAACCGGGGTGCAGGGCGGAGAGAGTGCCATGAGCAGACTGGTCGTTGTCTCCAACCGCGTCACGATCCCGACCGGCGATTCCAAGGCGGGCGGGCTGGCCGTCGCCCTGAACGACCTGATGGAGCGCCAGGGCGGGCTGTGGTTCGGCTGGTCCGGCGGCACCTCGAATGACGACAAGAGCTGCAACACCCCGTCGGTGGTGCAGCATGGCGCGGTCGAATACGCCACCGTCGATCTGACGCCCGGCGAACTCGAGCTTTACTACAACAATTTCTCCAACGGCACCTTGTGGCCGCTGCTGCACTCGCTGCCCGAGCAGATGAATTTCGACCGCCGCAGCCTGCAGGGCTATCGCGCGGTCAACCTGCGGTTGAGCGACGTGCTGGTGCCGCTGCTGCGGGCGACCGACACGATCTGGATCCACGACTATCACCTGCTGGCGATGGCCGCGGCGCTGCGCAGTCGCAACGTCACCTGCCCAATCGGCTTCTTCCTGCACACGCCCTTCCCCAGCCCGGACATGCTGTCGAGCGTGCCGGAGGCGGCGCTGTTCATCCGTGATCTGCTGTCGGCCGACCTGCTCGGCTTCCAGACCGCCAACGACGCGGAGAATTTCTCCGCCTCGGCGCAGCGCATCGCCGGCGCCGCCAGGCTGGCCGGCGGCGGGCTGCAGCTCGGCAACCGCCAGATCCGGGTCGGCGCGTTCCCGGTCGAGATCGACCCGCGCGACTTCGCCGAGACCGCTGAGCAGAACCACAATTCCGCCGAGACCGAGCGGCTGCGCCGCAGCCTGGACGGGCAGAGCCTGATCCTGGGCGTCGATCGCATGGATCCGACCAAGGGCCTGCGCCACCGCCTCGCCGGCTACCGTCGCCTGCTCGAGACCCGGCAGGAATGGTCGCGCCAGACCACCTTCCTGCAGATCGCCGCGGCCAGCCGGCAGGATGTCGATGCCTACCAGACGCTGCGCGACGATCTCGAGGGCGCCGCCGGGCGGATAAACGCCACGCTGGGCGAGAGCGACTGGACCCCGCTGCGGCTGATCAGCCGTGGCGTGCCGCGCGACGCGATCTCCGGCTTCATGCGCGAGGCGCGGATCGGGCTGGTGACGCCGCTGCGCGACGGCATGAACCTGGTCGCCAAGGAGTATGTGGCAGCACAGGATCCGGACGATCCCGGCGTGCTGGTGCTATCCAAGTTCGCCGGCGCGGCGCGCCAGCTGGGCGCCGCGATCCTGGTCAACCCGGTCGATCCGGACGAAATCGCCGACGCGCTGGATCTGGCGCTGCGCATGAGCCGTCCCGAGCGGCAGGATCGCTGGCAGGCCTGCTGGGAGGCGATCAAGGACGCCTCGGCGCTCGATTGGGGCCG
>CAZZZA010000132.1:0-8013 GCA_964658455.1 uncultured Lichenihabitans sp. | reverse complement strand
CGGGGCGCCGATCGGCGGAGTTCATATTAGCTATGGCCGATCCAGGCTGAATGAGGCAGTTAAGCGTCGGTTACATTACAGTTTGACGAGGATCGCGCATAGTGGCGACTGGATACGACCCCGACCGTCATGCCGCCGCCCAAGCGGCCGGCCCGGCGCGGACCCTCCCACCGGTTCCGGTCCGGCAGAGCCGCTTCGCGCGCCTGCGGGCGATGCTGACCCGCCCGGAGCTGGCGTTCCTGATGGAGGCGCATAGCGGCCTGTCCGCCAAGATCGTCGCCGAGGCCGGGTTCGAGGGCATCTGGGGGTCCGGCCTGTCGATGTCGGCGGCGATGGGCCTGCGCGACAACAACGAGGCCTCCTGGACCCAGGTGCTGGAGCAGGTCGAGTTCATGGCCGACGCCACCGACCTGCCGATCCTGCTGGATGGCGATACCGGCTACGGCAACTTTAACAGCGTGCGCCGCCTGGTGGCCAAGCTGTGCGCGCGCGGCGTCGCCGGGGTCTGCATCGAGGACAAGCTGTTCCCCAAGACCAACAGCTTCATCGGCGAGGCGCAGCCGCTGGCCGACATCGAGGAGTTCTGCGGCCGCATCCGCGCCGGCAAGGACAGCCAGACCGACGACGATTTCTCGATCGTCGCCCGGGTCGAGGCGCTGATCTCCGGTCACTCGATGGACGAGGCGCTGCGTCGCGCCGAGGCCTACCACCGGGCCGGCGCCGATGCGATCCTGATGCATTCCAAGCAGCGCACCGCGCACGAGATCCTGGGCTTCATGGAGCGCTGGGGCGACCGCTGCCCGGTGGTGATCGTGCCGACCATGTACTACGGCACCCCCACCGAGCTGTTCCGCAAGGCGGGCGTCTCCACCATCATCTGGGCCAACCATCTGGTGCGCTCGTCGATCACCGCGATGCGCCAGACCGCGTCGGCGATCCACGCCGAGCAGAACCTGACCGCGATCGAGGGCAGGGTCGCCAGCGTGAAGGACATCTTCACGCTGATGGACAACGACGAGCTCGAGACCGCCGGCGATCGCTACCTGCCGGTGGTGCAGGGGCCGGCGGACACGGCGCCGGTGCGCGAGGCGGCGATCGCGGCCGCCACCGGCGCCGCCGGCGACCTGGCCGAACCCGCGCTGCCTGTGCGCGGCATCGTGCTGGCGGCGTCGCGTGGCGCAGCCCTCGGGCCGCTGACCGCAGACCGGCCGAAATGCATGATCGACGTGCGCGGCCGGCCGTTGCTGGTGCAGCTGCTCGACACGCTGCGGCAGAGCGGCGTGCGCGACCTGGCGGTGGTGCGCGGCTACGCCAAACAGGCGATCAATCCGCAGACGGTGCCGTGCGAGGGCCTGACGCTGCTCGACAACGACGCGTTCGAGCACACCGGCGAGGTCGCCTCGCTGCTGCGCGCCGCCGACCGGCTGACCGGCGAGACGGTGCTGGTCTATGGCGACGTGCTGTTCCGCCGCTACATCCTCGACGCGCTGATGGGGGTCGAGGCCGACATCGCGATCGCCGTCGATGCGCTGCACCAGCGCTCGCCGGGCGGACGCGCCGCGCGCGGCGACCACCATCCGCACCCGAGCGACCTGGTGCTGGCCGACAAGCCGTTCTCCGCCAGCTATCTCGACGACCAGCCGGCGCTGCTGCGCGGCATCGGCGCGGTCGCCGCCAGCGAGAGCATGGGCGAATGGATCGGCCTGCTGCGGCTGAGCGCGCGCGGCGCCCGGCTGGTGCGCGACGAGCTGTCGGCGATGCAGCGCGACGGCAGCGCGCCGACCGCCGACATCGCGACGCTGCTGTCGCGCCTAATGGCGCGCCACCAGGTGGTGGTGCACTACATCACCGGGCACTGGCTCGACGTGGACACCATGACCGACCTCGCCGACGCGCGGAACTTCTCCTGATGCGGGGCCTGCGGCCCGGCCTGGGCGTGCTGCTGCTGGCGCTGGCCGGCTGCGCGACCGGGCCGGTGCGGCAGGCCGGCGAGAGCGATGTCGCCTGCATCCACCGGCTGTTCGACTATCCGGCGCGCACGCTGCCGTTCCAGGCCGCCGCCGCCGCGTGTGCCGGCGACCGGGTGGTCGACCTGACCGGCGACCGCGACTACCAGGTAAGGGCGCGCACCCTCAACATCCCCTACACCAGCCACGACCCGAAGGGCAGCGACCAGGTCGTGCTGACCGGCAGCCGTCTGGCGCAGCCGGCGGATCAGCCGGCGCCGCCGCAGCTCGAGCTGCGCTGACGCACGCGCGCCGGGGTCGCGTCCGGGTGGTTCCGGCGGGCGTCGATCCGGTCTAGACCGGCGCGATGATCCAGGCCCAGACCTTCCTCGACGCCGCCGCGCAACGCGGTCTCGATTTCTACAGCGGCGTGCCGTGCTCGTTCCTGACGCCGATGATCAACCGGGTGATCGCCAATTCGGCATCGGGCGCCACCTTCGACTATGTCGGCGCCGCCAGCGAGGGCGAGGCGGTGGCGATCGCGTCCGGGGCCTGGCTCGGCGGCCGCGGCGGCGTGGTGATCTGCCAGAATTCCGGGCTCGGCAACTGCATCAACCCGCTGACCTCGCTGAACGCGCCGTTCCGCATCCCGCTGCTGCTGATCACCACCTGGCGCGGCCAGCCCGGCGTCAAGGATGAGCCGCAGCACGCGCTGATGGGCCGCATCACCCAGCAGCTGCTGGCGCTGTGCGAGGTGCCGCATCTGCCGTTCCCGTCCGACGAGGCGGCGATCGCCCCGGCGCTCGATGCCGCGTGCCGGCGTTTTTCCGCCGACAGCCTGCCGTTCGGCCTGGTGATGGCGCAGGACAGCGTGGCCGAGGAGGGGCTGAGCGAGCCGGTCCGCGCGCTGCCGCCGCTCGGCGCGCTGACCGACCTGCGACGGCACGGGGCGCGGCCGGCCAGGGTGGCGCTGCTGGAGCGGCTGCTCTCGCTGCTGCCGGAGCGCGCCGCGGTGATCGCCACCACCGGCAAGAGTGGGCGGGAATTGTTCACCCTGTCGGACCGGCCGCAGCATCTCTACCAGGTCGGCTCGATGGGCGGCGCGTCGGCGATGGCGCTCGGCGTCGCCCTGACCGTCCCGGACCGTCCGGTGGTGGTGGTGGACGGCGACGGCGCGGCGCTGATGAAGCTGGGCACGCTGGCCACCATCGGCGCCAGGCGGCCGGCCAATCTCGTGCATCTGCTGCTCGATAACGGCGTGCATGATTCGACCGGCGGCCAGAGCACGGTCTCGGAATCGGTGGATTTCGCCGCCGTGGCGCTGGCCTGCGGCTATGCGGCGGCGTGGCAGGTGGATGATGCGCCGGGCTTCGCCAGCGCAATGACCGGGGCGCTGGACCGGCAGGGCCCGACCCTGATTCATGCCCGGATCGCGCCGGGCTCGATGGCGGCGCTGGGCCGGCCGACGATCGCGCCGCACGAGGTGGCGTCGCGCTTCCGGGCGTTCCTGGCGCAATGAGCCCGGGTGCCCGGTGAAGCCAGGGGCGGGGCCCCTGGCTTCGATGGTGCTCGGTCCGGCTTATTCGTCCTCGGCCGCCTTCTTCGCAGCGTGCTTGGCGTCGGCCTCGGCCTGCTCCGCCTTCTCCGCGGCTTCCGCGTCGGCCTTCTCGGTCGCGATCGCGGTGTAGATCAGCGACGCCTCGGTGGCGTGCCGGGTGCCGGCGGTCGCCTGCTCCAGCGCCGCGTCGGAATAGCGCTCGGCCTTCTCGTAATTGCCCGACCCGCCATGCTTGGCGGCTTCACGATGGGCTTCCGCCGCATGCTCGAAGGCGGTCGCGGCAGCTTCGTGATGCTCCACGGCCTGTTCCTTGGTGGCGGTCATCAGTCACTCCTCCTGTTGGTCGGGCGTTGAAACGATGCGATCACGGACCGGGTTGCATCACGCCAAAGGTGCGTCACGGTTCGCCGGTCAGGCGGCCGCGCTGCGTTCGGCGGCGGTCAGGGTGTTGCGCAGCAGGCAGGCGATGGTCATCGGGCCGACGCCGCCCGGCACCGGGGTCAGACGGCCGGCGCGCCCGACCGCCTCCTCATGCACCACGTCGCCCATCAGCCGGCTCTTGCCCTCGCGGGTGGTGACCCGGGTGATCCCGACATCGATCACGGTGGCGCCGGGCTTGATCCAGTCGCGCCGCACCAGGCCCTTGTGGCCGGTGGCGACCACCAGGATGTCGGCCTGGCAGGCCAGCGCGCCGACATCCGGCGTCGCCACATGGCAGACGGTGACGGTGCATTCCTCCTGCAGCAGCAGCTGCGCCATCGGCCGCCCGACCAGGTTGGACTTGCCGACCACCACCGCATGCAGGCCCTTCAGCGTGCCCAGTTCGGCGCGCAGCAGCAGCAGGCAGCCGAGCGGGGTGCACGGCACCAGGCCGGGCAGGCCCAGCGTGGTGCGGCCGACATTGACCGGGCTCAGCCCGTCCACGTCCTTCGCCGGATGCACCGCGCCGGTGACGGCGTTGGCATCGATGCCACGCGGCAGCGGCAGCTGCACCAGGATGCCGTGCACCAGCGGATCCTGGTTCAGCCGGTCGATCAGCGCCAGCAGTTCCTGTTCGGTGGTGGAGCCGGGCAGCACATGCGCCACCGAGCGCATGCCGACTCCCTCGGTATGGGCGATCTTGCTGCGGACATAGACCTCGCTGGCCGGGTTGTTGCCCACCAGCACCACCGCCAGCCCGGGGACGATGCCGGTGCGCTCGGCCAGCCGGGCGACGCCCTCGCGTATCTCGGCGGTCAGCCGCGCCGCGTAGGCCCGGCCATCGATCAGGTGCGTCTCGATCCGGCTCGCATCCATCCGTTCTCTCCCGCGGTCCCGATACCCTGCAGGGCGGGGGCCGGCCCTGGAAGCCGGCCGCCGAACCGGGCAGGATACGCCGCATGACGACGCCCATACGGAAGAATTTCAGCAGCGACAATGTCGGTCCGGTCAGCCCGGCTATCCTCCAGGCGATGATCGAGGCCAACCAGGGCGCGGTGCCCTCCTATGGCGGCGATCCCTGGACCGAGCGGCTCACCGCCCTGGTGCGCCAGGCGTTCGAGGCGCCGGACGCGCTGGTGTTCGCGGTCTCGACCGGGACCGCCGCCAACGCGCTGGCGCTCTCGGCGATGGTGCCGCCGTACGGCGCGGTCTATTGCGACGCCGCCGCGCACATCCAGAACGACGAATGCGGCGCGCCGGAATTCTTCATGGGCGGCGCTAAGCTGCTCACCCTGCCGAGCCACGACGGCAAGCTCGATCCGGATGCGCTGCTGGCGAACCTGGAGGCCGGCCGCGCGCTGGGCATCAACCGGGTGCTGCCGACCGCGATCAGCATCACCCAGGCGACCGAGTGGGGCACGGTCTATTCGTTGGAACATCTGCGCGCGGTCGGCGCGCTGGCGCGCCGGCTGGAGTTGTCGCTGCACATGGACGGCGCCCGTTTCGCCAATGCGCTGGCCACGCTGGATTGCGCGCCGGCCGACCTGACCTGGCGCGCCGGCGTCGACGTGCTGTCGCTGGGCGCCACCAAGAACGGCGCCATGGCCGCCGAGGCGGTGGTGTTCTTCGACCCGTCGCTGGCGCACGAGTTCGGCCGCCGCCGCAAGCGCGCCGCGCATCTGTGGTCGAAGGCGCGCTACCTGAGCGCGCAGCTGATCGGCTATCTCGAGAACGATCTCTGGCTCGACAACGCGCGCGCCGCCAACCGCGCGGCGCGGCGCCTGGCCGACGGGCTGCAGGCGCTGGACGGGGTAGCGCTGCTGCTGCCGGTGCAGGCGAACGAGCTGTTCGTGGTGCTGCCGGACGGGCTGATCGCGCGGCTGCGCGATGCCGGCTACGTGTTCTACGACTGGTACCTGCCGGCCGGGGTGGCGGCGCGCCAGGGCGCGTCGCCGGTCCGGCTGGTCACCGCGCTCGACATGACCGACGCCGACGTGGACGGCCTGCTCGCGGCGCTCGCCGCCTGATCAGGCCGCAGCCAGCGCATAGAGGATACGCACCCACGACCGGGTGCCCTTGTGGAAGCTGGTCAGGTCGTACTTCTCGTTCGGCGAATGGATCCGGTTGTCGGCCTTGGCGAAGCCGATCAGCAGGCTGTCCATGCCGAGCGCTTCCTGCAGATCCTTGACCACCGGGATCGAGCCGCCGCTGCCGATGATCGCCGCCGGCTTGCCCCATTCGGTGCTCAGCGCCGCCAGCGCCGCCTTGAGCGGCGCGCCGTCGATCGGCAGCGCGCTGGCGCGCGAGCCGCCATGCGGATGGAACGCGACGCTGCAATCGGCGGGGATCCTGTCCTGCACATGGGCGCGGAACGCGGCGCGCACCTGCTCCGGGTCCTGGCCGGCGACCATGCGGAACGACACCTTGGCCGACGCCTTGCCCGGCAGCACGGTCTTGAAGCCGGGGCCGCCATAGCCGCCGGTGATGCCGTTGATCTCGCAGGTCGGGCGCGCCCAGCTCTGTTCCAGGGCGCTGTAGCCCTGCTCGCCGGCCGGGATACGCAAGCCCACCGGACCCAGCAGCGCGTCGTCGCCGCCGCCGATCCTGGCCCAGCTCTCGCGCACCGAGGCCGGCGGATCCTCGACCCCGTCATAGAAGCCGGGCAGCGTCACCCGCCCCGACGCATCGCGCAGCGACGCCAGGATCTCGACCAGCAGATGCAGCGGGTTGCGGGCGGCATTGCCGTACAGGCCGGAATGCAGGTCGCGGTCGGCGCAGGTGATGACGATCTCCTCGCCGACCAGCCCGCGCAGCATGGTGGTGATCGCCGGCACGCCGCCATCGAGCATGTCGGTGTCGCAGACCAGGGCGATGTCGGCGCGCAGCTCCTCTGCATGGGCGTCGAGGAACGGCCGCAGGCTCGGCCCGCCGCTCTCCTCCTCGCCCTCCAGCAGCACCGAGACCCGCAGCGGATAGCGGCCGTCGGCGGCGCGGATCGCACGCAGCGCCTCCAGGAACGTCATCACCTGGCCCTTGTCGTCGGAGGCGCCGCGGGCGGTGATGCAGCGCTCGCCGTCCGGCCCGTCGGTCAGCACCGGGTCGAACGGCCCGCTCCGCCACAGCGCCACCGGATCGACCGGCTGCACGTCGTAATGGCCGTAGAACAGCACGTGCGGCCCCTCGGTCGCCTGGCGGTCGTGCGCGACCACGATCGGCAGGCCGGGGGTCTCGCGCACGCTGGCGTCGAGCCCGAGCGCGACGAGATCGTCGCACAGGAACGCGGCCGCCCGCCGGCAATCGTCGGCGTGCTCCGGCTGGGTCGAGACGCTCGGGATGCGCAGCAGCGCGAACAGCCGTTCCAGGCTGGCTTCGAGCTGGCTGTCGACATGGGCGAGGGCGGTATCGGGCGCTGTATCGGTCATGGCGCCATGGTGCGCCGGACCGTGCCGGGATGGAAAGGGCGCGGGCCCGGGTTGCCTAGCCGGCGGCCGGCCGCGCCCGCTCGATCACCTCGCTGCCGTTCGCGGTCGCCACCGCGCGCTTGTTGTGCCAGAAGGCGATGAAGTCGAACGGCTGCAGCATCACCGGCGGAAACCCGGCCTCGCGGGTGATGTCGGCCAGCACCGCGCGGGCGAACGGGAACAGCAGGCGCGGACATTCCGCCAGCAGCACCGGCTCCACCGTGTCGGCCGGCACGTTCTGCAGCATGAAGATGCCGGCATAGGCGAGTTCGACCACGAAGGCGACCTGCGGCGGCTCCTGGTCGGCGACCGGGGCGTGGGTGGTCGCGGTGCAGCTCATCAGCAGCGTGACCTCGTAGGTCGGGTGGTTGTCGTCGGCCTGGCGCGCCTTGACGTCGATCCCGAGCGTGATGTGCGGACGGAGATTCTGGATCGCGTAGATCCCGGGCGCGCCCGGGACCCTGAAATTCATCTCGCGCACATACTGCGTGCTGAGAACCAGCGGCGGGATGGGCGGCATCGCGTTCTGGCCGGAGCCTCCGACGCTGGTCGTCGACGTGTCTGACATTTGGCTGACTTCGTTCCGTTGGCGGCTGAAGACTACAGGAAGCGCCAGGGCGCGGCGAGG
>CAZZZA010000131.1:0-8034 GCA_964658455.1 uncultured Lichenihabitans sp. | reverse complement strand
AGCAGCAGCACCGCCAGACGCTGCGCGCGTCGCGCCGGCCGCCTGGCGGGCGCGACGCGCGCAGCGGTCCTGGCCCTGGGCAGCATGACTGGAAGCCCGGCGATGCCGGCGCGGGTACGGCGTGCCGCGTCGCCGGCGCGACGAAACAGGCCGGCAAACCGCCCGACAGCCTTGGTCACGAACGCCGCTTGCCTCGCCTGCCAGACGGCGCGGCGGTGCCGGCCGGCGGGGAATCGACGGCGAACAGCAGCCCTCCGGTCAGCGGCGCCGCCTCGATCAGCCGGACCGGGAGCGTGTCCGCCAGACGCCAGGCGAGGCCGCTGCGTCGTCCAACCAGCGCCTGTGCCGATTCGTTATGCATCCAGAATTCGCCAACAGAGTCCGGTGAACGGGAAGAGAGCGACGCGATCGGCACCAGCCCGGTGGCGCCGCTCTGTATCAATGTCACGAAAAGCCCGAACCGCGTCACCCCGGAAATGCGCGCCTCGAACACCGCGCCGATTTTGTCCGTCATGTGTGCAGCGATGTAACGCTCGACCGCGTCGCGCTCCGCCAGCGCCGCCCGCCGCTCGGTGGCGGTGATGTGCGCGCCGACATCCTCCAGCGCCGCCGCCTCCTCCGGCCGCGCGCCGCCCGGACCCGCCCCCAGCCCGGCAATCAGCGCCCGGTGTATGCACAGATCGGCGTAGCGGCGGATCGGGCTGGTGAAATGCGCATATTGCGTCAGCGCCAATCCGAAATGGCCCTGGTTGTCGGGGCTGTATTCGGCCTGCGACTGCGCGCGCAGCACCATCTCGTTGACCAGCGGCGCATGCGGCGTGCCGGCCACCTGGCGCAGCACCCGGTCGAGGTCGGCCGGCCGCAACGTGCCAGCTGGCTTCAGCGCGATGCCCAGCGTGTCCAGAAAGCCACGCAGCGCCTCGATCTTTTCCGGCGCCGGCGGGGCGTGCACCCGGTACAGGCAGGGGGCGGCGAGCCGCTCCAGCTCCTGCGCCGCCGCCACGTTGGCCAGCACCATGAATTCCTCGATCAGCCGGTGGCTATCGAGCCTGGCCCTGGGCACGATCGCCGACACGCGGCCGTCGGCGATCACCACCCGGCGTTCCGGCAGGTCCAGATCGAGCGTGCCGCGCCTGGCCCGCGCCGACGCCAGCGCCCGCCAGGCGCCGTACAGGCTGTCCAGCAGACCGGGGGCCACGCCGTCCGGCAGGCCGGCGCCGTCGTGCGCCGCCTGCACCTGCTCGTAGGTCAGGCGCGCTGCGCTGCGTATCAGCCCGCGGCCGAAGCGGTGCGCGTGCCTGGCGCCGTCGGCGCCGATCCGCAGCTCGGCGAACAGGCAGCCGCGGTTCTCGCCAGGCTTGAGCGAGCACCAGCCGTTCGACAGCGCCTCCGGCAGCATCGGCACCACCCGGTCCGGGAAATAGACCGAGTTGCCGCGCAGCCTGGCCTCGCGATCGAGCGCCGAGCCGGGACGGACGTAGTGCGCGACATCGGCGATCGCCACCAGCAGCCGCCAGCCGCCGGGCGTGTCGGGATCGGGCTCGGCGAACACCGCATCGTCGAAGTCGCGCGCATCCTCGCCGTCGATCGTCACCAGCGGCACCGCCCGCAGGTCGGTGCGCCCGGACAGCCCGGCCTCGCCGGCGGATTGCGCCTCGGCGAGCACGTCGGGCGGGAAATCGTGCGGGATGTCGTGGGCGTGCAGGCAGATCAGGCTGACCGAGCGCGCATCGCCGATCGGGCCCAGCCGCTCGACGATGGCGACCGGCTTCAGCCCGACGCCCTGGTGCGGCAACGGCACCGCGAGCACCAGCTCGTCGGGCGCGGCGCCGCCGGTCTCGCCGGCCGGCACGCTCCATTCCGCCTTGATGCGGCGATCGACCGGCTGCACCCGGCCCGCCTCGACGACCCGGCCGCGACGATACGGCGCATCGTCGGGCACGCTCGTGCGGAACACCCCCAGCACCCGTCCGGGCCGCGCCTCCAGCCGCCGCAGCGTGCGTCCCTCGAGCTTGCCGTTGCCGATTGGCTTGAGCCTCGCCAGCACACGCTGTCCCGGCGCCAGCGCCGGCCGGCCGCGCGGTTCGGGATGCATGAAGATCGTCGGCGGCGCGCCGGGCCCGGTCCAGGCCACCGGCCGCGCCAGCGCGTCGCCGGCGGGATCGACCCCGCTCACCTCGACCACCATCGTTTCCGGCAGCCGTCCGGGGGTCGCGAACCGCCTGGCGCCGGCTGCCGCTAGGTCGCCGTCGCGCTCCATAGTCTTCAGCAGTTCGCGCACCGCGATCCGGTGTTCCGGCCCGAGCCCGAACGCCCGCGCCACCTCGCGCTTGCCGACGCGGCCGGTCGCGCCGGCGGCGAACCGCCGCACCGCCTCGCGCGACGGCATCGCGCCGCGCGGCGGGCCGGGCGGGTCGGCGTCGTCGCTCACGGCATCCGGGCCATCAGGCGGGTTTTTTGCCCGTCTTCGCCGCCGCGGGCTTCTTCACCACGGCCTTCGCCCCTGCCTTCTGCGCCGTCTTGCCGGTCGATTTCGCCGCCACCTTGCCCCGGGTCGGTTTGGCCACCGCCGGCTTCGCCGCCTCGGGCGTACTCGTGGCGGGCGCCTTGCGGGCCGGTTTCGCCTTGGCGGCGACACCCTTCTTGCCGCGCGGCTTCAGCGCCTTGCCCTTCTCCGCCAGCAGCGGCAGCGCTTCCTCCAGGGTGAAGTCGTCCATGCCGGCCTCGCGCGGCAGGTTGGCGACCATCTGGCCGTGCTGCACGTAGGGCCCGAACCGTCCCTTGCGGACCAGCACCGGCTCGCGGTCCTTCGGATGCAGCCCGAGCGTGCGTACCGAGGCCAGCTTCTTGCCCAGCACGTCCATCGCCCGGTTCATGCCGACCAGCAGGATGTCGTCGTCCTTGTCGAGCGAGGCGAAGATCGCGCCCATCTTCACATAGGGTCCGAACCGTCCGATCCCGGCCTCGATCGGCTCGCCCAGTTCGGGATGCAGCCCGACCAGTCGCGGCAGCGACAGCAGCCCGACCGCCTGTTCCAGCGTCACCTGGTCGCCCTCGAACCCCTTGGGCAGCGTCGCCCGCTTCGGCTTGGCCTTCTTGTCGTTCGGGTCCGGCTCGCCGGCCTGCACGTAGAGGCCCCAGGGGCCGCGCTTGACCACTACCTCCTCGCCGGTCTCCGGGTGGGCGCCGAGCGCGCGCATACCGTCCTTCAGCGTCTCGCCGCCCTCGCCCTCCTTGGCGTCGACCACCAGCCGGCGGGTGAACTGGCAGGCGGGATAGTTCGAGCAGCCGATGAAGCTGCCGTAGCGGCCGAGCTTGAGCCCGAGCCGGCCGTTGCCGCAGGCGGTGCAGACCCTGGGGTCGGCGCCATCCTCGCGAATGGGGAAGAAATGCGGTCCGAGATCGGCGTCGAGCGCATCGATCACGTCGGAGATCTTCAGGTCCCTGGTCTGGGCGACGGCGTGGCTGAACGCCTCCCAGAACTTCGCCATCACCACGCGCCAGTCCGCCCGGCCGTCGGAGATGTCGTCGAGCTGTTCCTCCAGCCCGGCGGTGAAATGCGGGTCGACATAGCGCTCGAAGAAGCTGGTCAGGAACGCGGTCACCAGCCGGCCGCGATCCTCCGGGATGAAGCGGCGCGCCTCCAGACGCACATAGTCGCGGTCGCGCAGCACGGTCAGGATCGAGGCGTATGTGGAGGGCCGGCCGATGCCCAGCTCCTCCATCTTCTTGACCAGCGACGCCTCCGAGAAGCGCGGCGGCGGCTGGGTGAAATGCTGGTCGGCGGCGACCGGGCCGCTCGCGAGCGGGTCCTGCTCGCGCATCGGCGGCAGCATCCGGCTCTCCTCGTCGCCGTCCTTCTCGGTGTCGTCGCGGCCCTCGCTGTAGAGCTTGAGGTAGCCGTCGAAGGCGATGATCGAGCCGGTGGCGCGCAGCACCGCGCGTCCGGCCGGCTCGGTGATCTCGACGCTCACCTGGTCCAGCTCGGCCGACTGCATCTGGCTGGCCACCGCGCGCTTCCAGATCAGCTCGTAGAGCCGCTTCTGCTCGTCACCGAGATAGCGTCCGACCTCGCGCGGCGTCCGCGACACGTCGGTCGGCCGCACCGCCTCGTGCGCCTCCTGCGCGTTCTTGGCCTTGGTGGCGTATTCGCGCGCCAGGCCCGGCAGGTAGTCGCGGCCGAACGCCTCGCCGATATGGGCGCGTATCTCGTCCACCGCCTCGCGCGCCATCTGCACGCCGTCGGTCCGCATGTAGGTGATCAGCCCGACCGTCTCGCCGCCCAGCTCGATCCCCTCATAGAGCTGCTGCGCCGCCCGCATGGTCGCCTGGGCGCCCATGCCGAGCTTGCGGCTGGCTTCCTGCTGCAGCGTCGAGGTGGTGAACGGCGCCGGCGGGTTGCGCTTGACCTTGCGCCGCTCGACGCTGCCCACCGAGAAGCTGCCGGCCTCGACCGCCGCCTTCGCCGCCATCGCCCGCGCCGCGTCGCCGAGGTCGAACTGGTCGAGCTTCCTGCCGTCCAGATGCGTCAGCCTGGCGGTGAAGGGCGCGCCGGCCGGGGTGCGCATCTGCGCCTGCACCGACCAGTATTCCCGTGGCCGGAACCGCTCGATCTCGGCTTCGCGCTCGCAGATCAGCCGCAGCGCCACCGACTGCACCCGGCCGGCGGAGCGCGAGCCCGGCAGCTTGCGCCACAGCACCGGCGACAGGGTGAAGCCGACCAGGTAGTCCAGCGCGCGGCGCGCCAGGTAGGCCTCGATCAGCGGCATGTCGAGGTCGCGCGGCTTGCGCATCGCGCTGTTGACCGCGTTCTTGGTGATCTCGTTGAAGGTGACGCGCTGCACGTCGATGCCGCGCAGCAGCTTGCGCTCCTCGAGCATCGCCCGGACGTGCCAGGAGATCGCCTCGCCCTCGCGGTCCGGGTCGGTGGCGAGATAGAGCGTGGAGGCGCCCTTCAGCGCCTTGGCGATGGCGCTGATCTGGCGGTTGCCGCGCTCGTCGGCCTGCCAGTCCATCGCGAAGCCCTCATCGGGCCGGACGCTGCCATCCTTTGGCGGCAGGTCGCGGACATGGCCGAACGAGGCCAGCACGGTGAACTTGTCGCCCAGATATTTGTTGATCGTTTTCGCCTTGGCGGGCGATTCGACCACGACGACGTCGGTCATGCATACTCCGGGGTCCACGCGCTGGACCGGTCGACTGAGCCCGTTTCAGTCCGGCCGGAGCCTCCCGCTGAGCAGGCTGACCCGGCCTCCCGGATGAGACTCAACCCTGCCCACGAGCTCCAGCTCGGTCAGCACCGCCAGGACGGCAGCGATCGAGAACTGGCAGCGGCGCACCAGATCGTCAACTGGCGTGGGTGTGTGGCACAGCAGACCGAGCACCGTATCGCGCACCTGGCCGAGCTGGTCCCAGCGCTCGGTGGCGTCCGATCCCCAGCCCGAAGGCGGCTCGGCGAAGCCGGTCGGCCCCAGCCCCTGCGGCAGCGGCGGCAACTCGCGCAGCACGTCCTCGGCATTCTCCACCAGCCAGGCTTCGCGTCTGCGCAGCAGGTCGTTGGAGCCGCGGCAGCGCGGGTCGAGCGGGCTGCCCGGCACCGCGAACAGCTCGCGGCCGTAATCCTGCGCCAGCCCGGCCGAGATCAGGCTGCCGGATTTCGGCGCCGCCTCCACCACCACGCAGCCGAGCGACAGCCCGACCACGATCCGGTTGCGCCTGGGAAAATGCCTGGCCTGCGGCGTGGCGCCGAGCGGCGCTTCCGCCACCACGCAGCCCCGCTCCGCGATCCGTGCCTGCAGCGCCGCATGTTCCGGCGGATAGGGTCTGTCCAGCCCGCCGGCGATCGCCGCCACGGTCGGACCGACATGCAGCGCGCCCTGGTGCGCCGCGCCGTCGATGCCGCGCGCGAGCCCGGAGACGGTGACCAGCCCGACGCCGCCCAGGTCGGCCGCCAGCGCCTCGGCGATCCGCAATCCCGCCGAGGAGGCGTTCCGGGCGCCGACGATCGCCACCGAGCGGCGTTGCAGGATCGCCGCATCGCCCAGCATCGCGATCACCGGCGGCGCGTCGGCCAGCTGCGCCAGCAGCGGCGGGTACGCCGCCTCGCCCAGCACCAGGAAGCGCCCGCCGAGCCGCTCCAGGGCCGCGATCTCGTCCTCGGCGCTGGACCGGCTCGGCAGCGGCGGGCCGCGTTCGCGCCCGCCGGCACGCGCCAGCCCGGGCAGCGCCTCGAGCGCCGAACCGGCATCGCCGAACCGTTGCATCAGCCGCTTGAAGCCGATCGGCCCGACCCCCTCGGTGCGGGCCAGGCGCAGGCAGTCGACGAGGGCGGCGCTCACCGGTTCGCCGCCGCGCCGATCCGCGGCTCGCGTCCGGCCAGCAGGCGCGCGATGTTGTCGCGGTGGCGCGCGAACACGCCGAGCCCGATCGCCAGCCCCGCCCACGGCACCGGCGACAGCAGGTCGCCGCCGCCGAACGCCAGCAGCAGCGGTCCCAGCACGCAGAACGCGGCCAGCGCGCCGGCCGAGGAGATCCTGGTCAGCCGCGCCACCAGCAGCCAGACCAGGCAGCAGAGCGCCCCCGCCCGCCAGTCCAGCGCCAGCGCCGCGCCCAGCCCGGTGGCGACGCCCTTGCCGCCCCTGAAGCGCAGCCACACCGGAAAGCAGTGCCCGGCCACCACGCAGACCGCCGACAGCGCCATCACGTCGGGCAGCAGCAGCGGCAGCGCCCACGCGCACAGCACCGGGGCGGCGAAGCCCTTCAGCCCGTCCAGCAGCAGGGTCGCCGCCGCCAGCCCGCGCCGCCCGGTGCGCAGCACGTTGGTGGCGCCGATATTGCCCGAGCCGATCTTGCGGATGTCGCCGGCGCCGCCGAGCCAGGTCAGCAGCAGCCCGAACGGGATGCTGCCGATCAGGTAGGAGACGATCGAGGCGGCCGCGAACAGCACGAAGGTCCCGCCGCCGGAATCGTCGATCATCCGAACACCCTGCGTCCCGCCTTCCAGGTTCCCAGCACCCGGCCCTCCAGCGCCCTGCCGTCGAACGGCGTGTTCTGCGCGTGGCCCGGCAGCTGTCCGGCCACCACCTTCCAGGCGCGGTCCGGGTCGAACAGGCACAGATCGGCCACCGAACCGGTCGCCAGGGTTCCGGCCCCGGTCCGGTCGCGAGCGCCGAGCAGCCGGGCGGGTGCGCCGCTCAGCAGCTCGATGGCCCGCGACAGCGACAGCGCGCCGCCATGCACCTGCGCCAGCGTGACGCCGAGCAGCGTCGGCAACCCGACCCCGCCGGCCATCGCCTGCGCGAACGGCAGCCGCTTGTCGTCCGGATCGCAGGGCGCGTGGTCGGAGGCCACCGCGTCGATGGTGCCGTCGACCAGCCCGGCGGCGATCGCCCGCCGGTCGCTCTCCGGCCGCAGCGGCGGCGACAGCTTGGCGTAGGTGCGGAAATCGCCGATCGCGGTCTCGTTCAGGTCGAAATAGGGCGGGGCGGTGTCGCAGGTCACGCGTATCCCGTCCGCCTTGGCGCGGGCGATCACCGCCACCGTCTCGGCGGTCGAGACGTGCGCCACATGCAGTGTGCCGCCGGTGAGCTGCGCCAGCCTTACGTCGCGCGCCACCAGGATCGCCTCCGCCGCCGCCGGGATGCCCGGCAGGCCGAGCCGGGTCGCCAGCTCGCCCTCGGTGGCGACGCCGCCATGCGCCAGCGACGGGTCCTCGGGATGCTGCACCACCATCGCCCCGAAGGCGCGCGCATAGGACAGCACCAGACGCATCAGCCGCGCATCGGCGATCGCCCTGGTGCCATCGGTGAAGGCCACCGCGCCCGCCTCGCGCAGCAGCCCGAGTTCGGCGATCTCCTGGCCCAAGCAGCCGCGCGTGATGGCGCCGTAGGGCAGGATCGCGATCCGCCCGCTCTCCTCGCCGCGCGCGCGCAACAGCCGCACCAGCGCCGGGTCGTCGATCGCCGGCTTGCCGTTCGGCAGCGACGCCACCGTGGTCACGCCGCCGGCATTGGCCGCTTCCGCCGCCTCGGCGAT
>CAZZZA010000130.1:0-8105 GCA_964658455.1 uncultured Lichenihabitans sp. | reverse complement strand
GGGAAGTGCTGGGCATCGAGAGCCTGATCTTCTGGTCGCTGATCCTGGTGGTGACAGTCAAGTACGTCATGCTGATCATGCGCGCCGACAATAACGGCGAGGGCGGCATCCTGGCGCTGATGGCGCTGGCGCAACGCGTGGCGCCGAGCCCGCGGCTGCGCTCGGTGCTGGGGCTGGTCGGCATCGTCGGCGCCTGCCTGTTCTTCGGCGACGGCACCATCACGCCGGCGATCTCGGTGCTGTCGGCGGTCGAGGGGCTCGAGATCAGCATCCCGAGTGCCGCCAACGCGGTGCTGCCGATCGCGGTGATGGTGATCGTGGCGCTGTTCGGCATGCAGTTCCGCGGCACCGGCAATGTCGGACGGGTGTTCGGCCCGGTGATGCTGATCTGGTTCCTCGCCATCGGCGCGCTCGGCGCGGTCGAGATCGCGCGGGCGCCGTTCGTGCTGCAGGCGCTGCTGCCGCACCACGCGGTGATCTTCATCGTCCATCACGGCTGGATCGCCTTCATCGCGCTGGGCGCGGTGGTGCTGTCGGTGACCGGCGCCGAGGCGCTCTACGCCGACATGGGGCATTTCGGGCGCAAGCCGATCACCGTGGTCTGGTTCTGGCTGGTGCTGCCGGCGCTGGCGCTGAACTATCTCGGCCAGGGCGCGCTGATCATCTCGCACCCGGAAGCGATCAAGAATCCGTTCTTCCTGCTCTGCCCGCACTGGCTGCAGCTGCCGATGGTGCTGCTGGCGACCGTGGCGACGGTGATCGCCAGCCAAGCGGTCATCACCGGCGCCTATTCGGTGGCCAGGCAGACCATCCAGCTCGGCTATTTCCCGCGCATGCGGGTGCTGCACACCAATGCCGACGAGGAAGGCCAGATCTACGTGCCGCAGGTGAACCGGGCGCTGCTGGTCGGCGTGCTGCTGCTGGTGCTGGCGTTCCGCTCTTCCGCCAATCTCGCCTCCGCCTACGGCATCGCCGTCACCGGCACCTTCATGTGCACCTGCGTGCTGGCGACCGTGGTGTTCCGACGGGTCTATCGCTGGTCGCGGGTCGCGGCGCTTGGCGTGTTCGGCACCTTCTTCCTGATCGATGCCACCTTCTTCGCCGCCAACGCCCTGAAGATCCCGCAGGGCGGCTGGGTGCCGCTGCTGCTGAGCGTGGTGCTGACCACGCTCATGACCACCTGGAAGACCGGGCGCGGGCTGATCCTGAGCCGCTGGCGCCAGGACAGCCTGCCGCTGGGCTCGTTCCTGGCCAGGCTGCCGCAATCGCGGACGCTGCGCGTGCCGGGCATCGCCATCTTCCTGACCGCCAACGCCGATTTCGTGCCGGCCTGCCTGCTGCACAACCTCAAGCACAACAAGGTGCTGCACGAGCGGGTGCTGTTCGTCACGGTGCAGAATCTCGACCAGCCGGAGGCCGACGAAGGCGGCCGCATCCTGGTCGAGCCGCTGGCATCCGGCATCCACCGCGTCACCCTGCGCTACGGCTTCATGGAAAGCCCAAACCTGCCGCGGGCGCTGGAGGAGCTGGGCGCGCACGGCGTCGATTTCGACCCGATGCAGGCGTCGTATTTCGTCAACCGCGAGGTGCTGGTGCGCGGCACCATCCCGAAGATGCGGCTGTGGCGGATGTCGCTGTTCCTGGTGATGACGCGCAATTCGGTGCCGGCGATCGAGTTCTTCCGCATCCCGTCCGACCGCGTGGTGGAACTCGGCGTCCGCGTCGCGATCTGATGCAGCCGTCACGGACCGACGGCCTCGCCCTCTACATCCACTGGCCGTTCTGCCTCAAGAAATGCCCGTACTGCGACTTCAACAGCCATGTGCGGGACGTGCTGCCGCAGGCGCGTTTCGCCCGCGCGCTGCGCACCGAACTGGCGTTCGAGGCCGCGCGGCTCAACGTCGGCGGACGCCGCGCTTTGGCCTCGATCTTCTTCGGCGGCGGCACCCCCAGCCTGATGGCGCCGGAGACGGTCGCCGCCCTGATCGAGGACGCGACCCGGCTGTTCGCGCCGCTGCCCGATCTGGAGATCACCCTGGAGGCCAACCCCACCAGCGTCGAGGTCGCACGACTGCGCGCGTTCCGGCAGGCCGGGGTGAACCGTCTCTCGGTCGGGGTGCAGAGCCTCGATGACGCCGCCCTGGCGATGCTCGGCCGCGAACACGATGCCGCGCAGGCGATCCGCGCGCTGGAGACGGCGCGGCGCCTGTACCCGCGTTTCTCGTTTGACCTGATCTATGCGCGGCCGGGCCAGGGCGTCGATTCCTGGCGCGCCGAACTGGATCGGGCGCTGGCGCTGGCCGCCGATCACCTGTCGCTCTACCAGCTCACCATCGAGCCCGGCACGCAGTTCGAGGCGCTGCACCGGCAGGGGCGGATCGCGCTGCCGGACGAGGCGCTGGGTGCGGCGCTGTATCGGGAAACCGCGTCGGTCGCGGCCAGGCACGGGCTGCTCGATTACGAGGTCTCGAACTATGCCAGGCCGGGCTCGGAAAGCAGGCACAACCTGGCCTACTGGCGCTATGCCGACTATGCCGGCATCGGGCCGGGCGCGCATGGCCGCGTCACCCTCCCCGGCGCCGACGGCACCGCCGCGATCCACGCCACCAGGCGGCACCGCGCCCCCGAACCCTGGGCCGAGCGCGTCGAACGCGACGGGCACGGCACGACGTCGCAGACGGCGCTGGTCGCCCCCGATCCGGCGCGGGAGATGCTGCTGATGGGGCTCAGGCTGTCGGAGGGCATCGACCCGGCGCGCTTCCTCGCCCGCACCGGCACCAGCCTGCATGACGCGCTCGACGCAGACACGCTCGAAGCGGCGCTGGCAGAGGACTATCTGAGCTGGCACGGCGGTTGCCTCGTGGCCACCGCCGAGGGCCGGCTCAGGCTCGACCCGCTGCTCGGCGCGCTGGTGCGATAGGAGAGGGCGGCGATGCGGTTGGGGATCTGCGGTCTGGCGGTGCTGCTGGCGGCCTTCGTCTCGGGCGGGATCGGGCCGGCGCGGGCCGCCGCCCCGATGCTGGTGATCGAGGACAATGATTTCCTGGGCCCGGGCGGCTCGGATCTGCAGGCGACCCTGCCGCTGCTGGCCAACCCAAACGTGCGGCTGCTGGGGCTGACGGTGGTGGTCGGCGATGGCTGGGAGAACCAGGAGGCGGCGCATCTGCTGCGCTTCCTCGAGATCGCCGGGCGCCCGGACGTGCCGGTGGCGGAGGGCGCCACGCTGCCGCTGGTGAACAGCGTGGCGCGCATGCGGCTCTGGGAACAGCGGTTCGGGCCGATTCCCTGGAAGGGCGCCTGGGGCGGGCTCGGCAGCATCGAGCACGTGCCGGCGACGCAGCCGCCGGTCGGCCCGCTGGTGGAAGGCGCACCCGGGCTGCACAGCGTCGCCGAGACCGCAGCGGCGTTCCTGATCCGCCAGGTGCACGCGCACCCGCACCAGGTCACGATCATCGCCGCCGGTCCGATGACCAATCTGGCGCTGGCGATCCGGCTCGATCCCGGCTTCGCCGCGACGGCGCGGCAGCTCGTGTTCATGGGCGGGCTGCTCGACACCGCCGTGCAGGCGGTCACCGGCAATGCCGACTGGGCCTCGGACTTCAACTTCATCTTCGACCCGGAAGCGGCGCACATCGTGCTGACCGCCGACTGGCCGAAGATCGTCTCGCTCGGCAACGTGACCGGCAAGGTGATGATGGACCGGGCGCTGATGGACCGCATCGCCGCCAGGAAGACCCGGCTCACCGAATATCTTAGCACCTACATGGCGCCGCTGCCGCTCTGGGACGAGATGGCGGCGGCGGTGGCGGTCGATCCGAGCCTGATCACCCGATCGGTGGAGGCGCTGATGGATGTCGATGTGGGCGATGGTATCGATTACGGCCATGCCCATGTCTGGAGCGCCGCCCTGGCGCCGAAAGGCATGGGGCTGCGCCCGGTCACCATCGTGCAGGATATCGATGTCGACCGGTTCGTCACCGGGTTCGTGCGCGACGCGCAGTTCCAGCCGCATCACTGAGACCACAGGGCGAGGCCCTCGAACAGGAGTTTGCGATGTCCGGTCCCGGAGCAGGACGTAACGCGCTGATCGTCGGCGCCTCGCGCGGGCTCGGGCTGGGGCTGGTGCAGCGCCATCTCGAGCGCGGCTGGTCGGTGATCGCCACCACGCGCGGCCCGTCGGCGGCGCTCGACGCGCTCGCCTGCGCGCAGCTGCGTGTGCTGCCGCTCGACATCACCAGCCAGCCGCAGACCGAGGCGCTGGCAGGCCGGCTGGACGGCACCAGGCTGGACCTGCTGTTCGTCAATGCCGGCATCCTCGACCATCCCACCCGGCTCGGCCACGAGACCCCGGACGAGGCGTTCGCGCATCTGCTGCTGACCAACGCGCTGGCGCCGATCCGGGTGATCGCGCGGCTGGCGGCGCTGGTGCCGGATGGCGGCGTCATCGCCGCGATGTCGTCCGGCCTGGGCAGCGTCGCCAACAACCGGACCGCCGGCAACGAGGCCTATCGCGCCAGCAAGGCGGCGCTGAACACGCTGCTGCGCTCGGCGGCGGTGCGCGACGCGGCGGGCGGCCGGATCTGGCTGGCGGTCGATCCCGGCTGGGTGAAGACCGACATGGGCGGCGAGGCAGCGCCGCTCGATGTCGCGACCAGCACCAACGGGATCGCCGACATGCTGGAGGCGCGCCGCCGACGCGGCCCTCCGCAGGGCGTCTCGAGCTTCGTCGATCATCTCGACCGGGACGTGGCCTGGTAGGCTGGCGATGCTGAACCTGATCAAGCTGGCGGTGGGTTCGCCGACCCCGGAGGTGCTGGCCGGCTGGCAGCGGCGGCGGATCGCCGAAACCGGCGCGCATGACGGAAGGCCGTTCTTCCGCACCCGCAATTTCCCGCGTCGCGCCGCCGAGATCCTAGAGGGCGGGTCGATCTACTGGGTGACCGGCGGCATGCTGCTGTGCCGGCAGGCGATCCACGACATCGTCGCCGACCAGCGCGACGACGGCACCCCCTGCACCGGGGTGGTGCTCGAGCCGCCGATCATCCCGGTGGTGCCGCGCAGCATCAAGGCATTCCAGGGCTGGCGCTACCTGAGTGCCGCGGACGCGCCGGCGGACCTCAAGGGCGGTGACCAGGGCGGCGGCGAGGCGCTGCCGCCGGAACTGCGGCGCGCGCTGCTGGCGCTCTGCCTGCTGTGACCAGCACCCTGCTGGTCGGGTTCGACTCCGCCTGGACCGACAACCCGCGCAACCCTGGCGGCATCTGCGCCGCGCTGTTCGAGGACGGGCGGCCGGTCGCCTTCGATGCGCCCTGCCTGGCCGATTTCGAGGCGGCGCGGCGTTTCATCGAGACCCGCGCCGACGGGGTGGCGCTGCTGCTGGTGGCGATCGACCAGCCGACCATCGTCGCCAACCGCACCGGCTCGCGGCCGGTGGACAAGGTCGCCGCCAGCCTGGTCGGCCGTCTCAAGGGCGGGGTGCAGCCCGCCTGCCGGGACGGGTTCGGCGCCCGCATGTTCGGCGACGACGCGCCGATCTGGCGCTTCATGGCAGCGCTCGGGCTCAGCCAGGATGCGGCGCAGGCGCGAACCGCCGCCTCCGGGCGGTTCGCGATCGAGGTGTTCCCGGCTCTGACGCTGCCGGCCTTCATCCCGGAGCTGCTCGCCCGGCGGCGCGGCGCGAAATACAATCCGGCGGTGCGGCGGCACTTCCTGATCTCGGACTGGCGCCTGGTCTGCGACGGGCTGGCGCGGGTCGCGACCGGTCTCGGCCTGGCGGCGCTGGCGGAATGGGCGCACCGGCAGGCGCTGATCGAGCGGCCACGCAAGCCGGACCAGGACCGGCTCGACGCCGCGCTGTGTCTGGCGATCGCCTGCCATTGGCGCCAGGCCCCGGACAGCGACTGCCTGCTTCTGGGCGACCTCGCCACCGGGGTGATCGCCACCCCGGTCAGCGCCGGGACGCGGGCGATCCTGCAGGCGGCGGACGCGCGTCGGCTCGTGCCCGGTATCAACCGGTTACACCCCGACCCTGTTGCAGATTGGCAAGGGCGGGCGAGAATCGCCTGATCGGCACACGCGATGGTTGATCGGCCGCACCGGGATCGTCACCATGCCGGAGATCATGCGCGACCGCTCTCCGCCCCGTCGTTCCCTGCAGACCGGCCTGTGGCTGTTGCCGCTGCTGGGCCTGCTCGCGGGTTGCGGCGGCGGCGGGCGGGTCGCCAGGACCGCTGCCTATTCCCCGGCCAGCACCATCTATCCGGAGCCGGGCCCGCCCGGCGATCCGTGGCGGCCCTATATCCGCGACGCGTCGCAGCGCTTCTCGGTTCCGCAGCAATGGGTCCGCGCGGTGATGCGCCAGGAATCCGGTGGCCACGAATATCTCAACGGACAGCCGATCGTTTCCGGCGCCGGCGCGATGGGGCTGATGCAGCTGATGCCGGCGACCTATGCCGACCTGCAGTCGCAATACGGTCTGGGCAGCGATCCGTTCGAGCCGCACGACAACATCCTCGCCGGCACCGCCTATATCAGCCAGATGTATCAGCGCTACGGCGCGCCCGCGTTCCTGGCCGCCTACAATGCCGGCCCGCAGCGGCTGGACGACTACCTCAACCGCGGCCGGGCGCTGCCCAACGAGACGGTGAACTACATCGCCTCGATCGCGCCCAATCTCGGCACCGAGATCGCCATGAGCGGGCCGCTGGCCGCCTACGCCACCGGCGGCACCCCGGATGCCTACCAGGCGCCGGTGCGGCTCGCCGCCTACCGGGTGCCGGTGCGTCGCGGCGGCGGCGGCGCCTGCTGGCACGATCCCGATGCCGCGTACGATCCCGGCGCTCCCTGCCAGGCCCGGCCGGTGGTGGCGCCGATCGTGGCGCCGGCGCCGGTCGAGGTGGCCAGCGCGGTGCCGGCCGCGCCGCCCGGCTGCGCACGCGATCCCGATGCCGCCTACGACTCGCCCTGCCGGCCGGCGGGCATCGCCGCGCCGCCAGCGCCCTCGGCGATCGCGCCCGTCTATCCCCGCGTCTATGGCGGGGCCTATGCCCAGGCCTACGTCCCGGCTTCGTCCGCCGCCTACGCCCCGGTTTCCGCGCCCGCCGCGCCGCGCGCCTATGCGCCGCTGCCGCGCACCCTGCCCGCGGTCACGCTGGCCAGCGCGTCGGTCGCGCCGCGGGTCGGCGCATGGGGCATCCAGGTCGGCGCCTACACCTCGGTCGAGCAGGCCCGCTTCGCCACCACCATGGCCCGGCAGGCCGATTTCGCCGCCCTCGCCGGCAGCCAGAGCGTGGTGCAGCCGACCAGCCCGTTCGGCGGCACGACGCTGTTCCGCGCCCGCCTCGCCGGGCTGGCGCGCGGCGACGCCGGGCAGGCCTGCGCCACGCTGACGGCCAGGAACATCCCCTGCATGGTGGTGCAGCCGGGCGGCTGACGAACCCTCCGCCGCTGCCGTCGTTGCACCGGCGAGGAGACGCCATGACCGCATTCACCACGCTCGAGCCGCACGCCGCCCTGCCGGACGGGCCGGCGATCATCCTGCTGCAGCGCTTCGAGGAGGACGATCCCCACCTAACGATGATGGAGCTGATCGTGATCCACGCCAACCAGTCGGAGGAGACCAGCCGACTGCTGGACGCGGAAGGCCTGCCGCTCGACCTGCAAAAGGCGCGCGCACGGGCGACGCAGCAGGCTGCCGAATCCGGCATCGCCGCGCTGTATTTCATCGACCGCACCGCCGGGCCGCGCGAACGCGTGGTCGCCGCGCATGGCGGCGACCGCAGCCACCGGCTCGACGAGCTGTCCGATACCGACGAGGCCGACGGCGTCACCGGCAGCGACATGCGCGACCGCGGCGCCGACGGTGCGCCGAGGAAGTTCTAGCCGTTCATGGTCGGCCAGTCGGAATAGCCGTTGGCGCCGCCGCCGTACCAGTACTGCTTCGGCGCGTCGGCCAGCGGCGCGCCGGTGCGCAGGCGCTCGACCAGGTCGGGGTTGGCGATGAACGGACGCCCGAAGCTCACCGCGTCGACCGTGCCCTGGCGCAGCGCATCGGCGGCCAGGTCGGCGGTGTAGTTGTTGTTGCCGATATAGGCGCCGGTCACGTG
>CAZZZA010000129.1:0-8214 GCA_964658455.1 uncultured Lichenihabitans sp. | reverse complement strand
GCCGGCGACGCCGAGCAGGCCGGCCAGCCGCTCCTCGGCGGCGTCGCCGTCGAACACCGCGCCGCCCGACCAGAGCCGGGCGCTCGGACGCGAGATGAAGCGTTTCTCGATCCGGTGCTCCTGGCCGTCGATCTCGAAGCGCAGCGAAACGAACGGCGCGCTGTTGCCCAGCCGCGGCTGGAAGCCACGGATCGTATCGGCGCGCGACGCGTGCTTCTCGAACAGCACCGCGCGTAGCGCCGCCAGCAGGGTGGATTTGCCGAACTCGTTCGGCGCGCACAGCACGTTCACCCCGTCCAGCAGCCCGTCGAGCCGCATCGGCCGGTCGAACTTGCGGAACTGGTCGAGCGACAGCGCGCGCAGCTTCACGGCGCCGCCCCGTCGCGTCGCGCCAGCACCAGCAGCCGGTGCAGCGCCTGCGCGGCGCAGGCGCGCTGCTCGGAGCCGCCGGCCGCCAGCGCCGCCAGCGTCTCGCCCGCCTCGCGCACCGCGCCGCCGGGGCCCAGGCACTCCAGATCGCCCGCCGACACCATCGCATCGAGGCCGCTCTCCTCGACCCGCAGCGCCCGCAGCGCGCTGCCGACGCCGTCATGGATCAGCGCCTGGTAGCGCGCGCGGTCGTCGGGGCCGAGCGCGCCGTCGACCTCGAGCCAGACCAGCACCCGGCTCGGATCCTCGCGGTCGATGGAGCGCAGCCGGTGCTCCAGCGCCTCGATATCGGCAAGGCCGGTCAGCGTCGCCTGCTCGCGCCGCCAGACGAACCGGCCGACGCGGTGCGGGGTCACGGTCGGCCGCGCGGCAGCGAGGTCGGAGAGCAGCAGCACGCTGCCGCCGCCGTCGCCGCCGCGGTCGAAACCGTCGGTCTCCGGGGTGCCGCTATAGAAGCTGCGCGGCCCGACCTGGGTCGATCCGTGCCAGTCGCCCAGCGCCAGATAGGCCAGGCCGCTGCGCTCGGCGCGGTCGGCGGCGATCAGGTTGTGCGCCCGGTCGGGGTCGGAGCCGAAGCCGCGCACCGAGCCGTGCGCCAGCCCGATCCGCAGCGCCCCCTCCGGGGTCGGCATGTGGTCCATGGCGGCGGTCGGATCGCCGAACGCGTGCCGGCGATCGAGCACCGCCGGCAGCAGCCAGACCTCGCGGCCGGCCTCGTCCTGGCCGAGCGGCGCCGCCACCGGGGACAGGTGCAGATGCACGTGATCCGGCACGCCGTCGCGCGCCAGCCGGTCCCACGGGCCGCCGGGCAGGTGCGGGTCGTGGTTGCCCGGGATCAGGTGGAAGTGCAGGTCGGCGAACTGGCGCATGCGCTCGACCGGCTGGCGCAGCGTGCGCTCGCTGGGATGCGCCACGTCCCACAGGTCGCCGGCCACCAGCACGTGGCGCGCCGCCTCGGCGCGGGCCAGGCGGCCGATGCGCAGGATCGCATCCAGCCGCTGGTCCTGCAGCACGCCCAGGGTCTCGTCGTCGGCGAAGCGGAAGCCCTTGCCGATCTGCCAGTCGGAGGTGTGAACGAATCGCATGCGCGCCAGCATACAGCCCGGTCAGCGGGCCGCCCATGATCGCGCCCCGGTCCGTTGCCGACGTGGCGGCACCGCCAGCAGACCGGCCAGCAGCCCGATCCCGAGCCCGGCCGACAGACCGGTGAGCGGCAGCAGCCGGGTGCGCGCGGCGATGCGCTCCAGCCTCGCCTCCACGCCGCCTGCGAGGTCGATCAGCGCCGGCAGCACCCGCTGGTCGAGCAACAGCCTCGGCGCCGACGGGCGCGACGGCTTTTTGAGCATATAGTCGGAACTTACCATAAGCGGCGCCCTTCGACCCATGATCGGCTGATCGGCAACAAGGCGATGCGGCTACCGGTTCCATCGGCATCCGCGCTCCCGGCCATGCCGACCGACCTTTGCGGAGGCAGCCATGACGCCCACAGCGCGGTTCAGACCCTATAGGGCGCCGGCCGGTGGCTGGGGTTCGGTGCAGTCGCTGGCGCGCATCCTCGGGCGCGAGGGCGTGCCGGGCAGCGGGCCGCTGGTGTTGTCGCGGCAGAACAAGGTGGACGGGTTCCAGTGCGTGAGCTGCGCCTGGATCAAGCCGGCGTCGCCGCTGCCGTTCGAGTTCTGCGAGAACGGCGCCAAGGCGACCGCCTGGGAGATCACCCAGCGCCGCTGCACGCCGGCCTTCTTCGCCGCGCACACCACGCGCGAGCTGCTGGAATGGGACGACTACCGGCTCGAGCAGGCCGGTCGCCTGACCCACCCGATGCGCTACGACGCCGCCTCCGACCGCTATCTGCCGGTCGCCTGGGCCACCGCGATGGCGGAGATCGGCCGCGAACTCCGAGCCGTCGGCGACCGTCGGAACACGGTGTTCTACAGCTCCGGCCGCTGCTCCAACGAGGCCAGCTATCTCTACGGGCTGTTCGCGCGCCTGTACGGCAACAACAACCTGCCGGACAGCTCCAACATGTGCCACGAGACCACCTCGGTGGCGCTGCCGGAGACGATCGGCGTGCCGGTCGGCACCGTGGATCTCGCGGATTTCGCCGCCACCGACTGCATCCTGTTCTTCGGCCAGAACCCCGGCAGCAACAGCCCGCGCATGCTGCATCCGCTGCAGGCGGCGGCCGAACGCGGGGTGCCGATCATCAGCTTCAACCCGCTGCGCGAACGCGGCCTGGAGCGCTTCACCAGCCCGCAATCCGTCACCGAGATGATCGGCGGCCACCAGACCAGGATCAGCTCTTCGTATCACCAGGTGCAGGCGGGCGGCGATCTCGCCGCGATCACCGGCATCGCCCGGGCGCTGCTCGACCTGGACACCCAGGCGCGCGCCGCCGGCGAGACGCCGTTCCTCGACGATGCCTTCATCGCCGAGCACACGCATGGTTTCGACCGGTTCGCGGACTGGGTCCGAGGGCAGGACTGGGCGGCGATCGAGCGCGGCTCGGCGCTGAGCCGCGCCGCCCTGGAAGCGACGGCGCGGATCTACGGCCGCGCCCGCGCCACCATCGCCGTCTACGGCATGGGGCTGACGCAGCATCGCGCCGGGGTGCAGACGGTGCAGATGCTCAGCAACCTTTTGCTGATGCGCGGCAATATCGGCCGCAAGGGCGCCGGGATATGCCCGGTGCGCGGCCATTCCAACGTGCAGGGCCAGCGCACGGTCGGCATCACCGAGAAGCCGGAGCTGGTGCCGATGGACGTGCTGGCCCGGCAATATGATTTCGAGCCGCCGCGCGCGACCGGGCTGAACGCGGTCGAGGCGTGCGAGCAGATCCTCGCCGGTGGGATCGAGGCCTTCGTCATGCTGGGCGGCAACTTCCTGCGCGCGGTGCCCGATCGCGGCGTCATGGAGCCGGCCTGGCGGCGGCTGCGCCTGACCGTCAACATCGCCACCAAGCTGAACCGCAGCCAGATCGTCCCCGGCCGGATCAGCTACATCCTGCCGGTGCTCGGAAGGATCGAGAACGACGTGCAGGCTACCGGGGCGCAGTCGATCTCGATGGAGGATACCAGCGGCTGCATCCACGGCTCGAAGGGCGTGCGCAGGCCGGCCTCGCCGCATCTGATCAGCGAGGTTCGGCTGCTCGCCGAGCTGGCCAGGACCACGCTGGAGCCGAAACCCACCACGCCGTGGGATGCGTGGGCCGGCGATTACCGCCTGATCCGCGAACAGATCGCCGTCACCTACCCGGAGATCTTCCAGGAGTACGAGACGCGGATGTGGGAGCCCGGCGGCTTCAGGCGCCCGCTGCCGGCCTGCGAGCGGATCTGGAAGACCGAGACCGGCAAGGCGAACTTCGTCGTTCGGGACGGAATCGACGAGGATCGCGACATGCAGGCGACCGGCCGCGCGCAGTTCCGCCTGATCACGCTGCGCAGCAACGACCAGTTCAACACCACGGTCTACGGCTACGACGACCGTTTCCGCGGCATCAAGGGCACGCGCGACGTGATCCTGATGAACAAGGACGATATCGACCGGCTGGGCTTCAAGGTCGGATCGACGGTACGCGCCGAGACGGTCTCCGACGACGGCGTGTATCGCGGCCTGCCCGGTCTGGCTGTGGTCGCCTACGACATTCCCGCCGGCTGCGTCGGGGCGTACTACCCGGAAGCCAACGTGCTGCTGCCGCTCGCGCATTACGCGCTGGGCAGCAAGGTGCCGGCGGCGAAATCGATCCCGGTGACGCTGCATCAGGAAGACGCCGCGGTGACCGAGCCGGGATTGATCGCCACGGCCTGATGCTGCCAAACCCGGAGGCGGCGGCAACGGAGAGGCCTCAATGACGCTGGACCAGCTGCGCGTGTTCGTCGCGGTCGCAGAGCGCCGCCACGTCACCCGTGCCGCCAGGGCGCTCGATCTCGCGCAGTCCGCGGTCAGCGCCTCGATCGCGGCGCTGGAGGATGAGTTCGGCGTCAGGCTGTTCAACCGGGTCGGGCGCGGCATCGAGCCGACCGATGCCGGGCGGATGTTCGTGGACGAAGCGCGCGCGGTGCTGGACCGGGCAGCGGCGGCGCGGCTGAAGCTGTCGGAGCTGGGCGCGGTCAGGCGCGGCACCCTGGCGCTGCACGCCAGCCAGACCATCGCCGGCTACTGGCTGCCGGGCCGGCTCCAGGCGTTTCGCGCCCGCCACCCGCAGATTGAGATCCGCATCGCGATCGGCACCACCGCCGAGGTGGCCGCCAGCCTCCATGACGGGCGGGCCGATCTCGGCTTCATCGAGGGCGACATCGCCGGGCCCTGCCTCGATTGCACAATGGTGGCGCGCGATCACCTGATGCTGGTGGTGGCGCCCGGCCATCGCTGGGCCGGGCGCGGCAGCCTGTCGCCGGCCGACCTGACCCAGGCGGACTGGGTGCTGCGCGAACCGGGATCGGGCAGCCGGTCCGAGTTCGAGCGGGTGCTTGTCGCACTCGGCATCGCGCCCGGCGCGCTGCGGGTGACGCTGGAGCTGCCCTCCGACGAGGCGGTGCGCGCCGCCGTCGAAGCCGGTCTCGGCGCCACGGTGCTGTCGGGCGCGGTGGCGGCGCGCAGCCTGGAAGCCGGCCTGCTGCAGCATGTCCGCTTCGCGCTGCCGCAGCGCGTGTTCGCCATGGTGCGGCACCGCGACCATCACCCCAGCCGCAGCGCCGAGGCGCTGGTGGCGTTGCTCACTGCGCCACCGCCAGGCAGCGGCGGCTAGTGCGGCAGCACCAGCCGGTACACCGCGCCTGGGCCTTTCAGCAGCGCATAGAGTTCGCCGCCGCCATCCTCGCCGATCCGCAGATCAGAGCGGCTGCCTTCGCCGATCGGCGAGGCGCTGATCGAATCGTAGGTGACGCCTTTGTAGCGCACCGCGACCGAATAGACCTGCATCGCCGTGGTCAGGGCGCCGGTGGCGACGAACCCGCGCAGGCGCCCCTGCACGAAATCGCTGAACACGAACAGGCCGCGATATTGCGGCGCCAGCGAGCCCTGATAGAGGAAGCCGCTGCCGATCCCGGCGGCCTGGGTGCCGCCGTCGCGCGCATCGTCGGTATGGTCGTACTCGGCGATCGGGTAGGTCAGGTTGAGGCTGGAATCGTTGGCGGGCAGCGGATAGGCGCTGTAGTCGTTCTTGCCGCCGGCGCTACCGATGCCGGCGCCGGTGGCGAAGGTCCCCTCGCGCAGCTGCCAGCCATAGTTGGCGCCCACCGCGCCGAGATCGACTTCCTCGACCTGGTTCTGGCCGATGTCGCTGATGAACATGCGGCCCTGGCCGCCGATCTCCCAGCTGAATTGCTGCGGGTTGCGCAGCCCGTACGCCCAGACCAGCGGCGCGGCGCCGGACTGGCTGCGGAACGGGTTGTCGGCCGGGATCCGGTACTTGGCGCCGGTCGCGGTCGCGAGCGGGTTGATGCGCAGGATCTTGCCCAGCGGCGAGGTCACGTTCTGGCCGTTGCCGCGCGGATCGTTGCCGCCGCCGCCATCGCCGAAGCCGATATAGAGATTGCCGTAATCGGCCGAACCGGGCTTCGCGTTCGGGTTGAACCGGATCACGCCGCCATTATGGTTGGAGGCATATTTGCCGACCCGCAGCACCTCGCGCGAAGTGCCGCTGAACGTCGCGCCATACGGGGTCGCGGTGGTCCATTCGCGGATCACCTGGTCATGGTCGGCATCGTCGTTGGCGAGGAAATCCGGCGTGCCGCTGCCGCGTGCGGCGCTGTAGGCGGTATAGAACTTCCCGTAGCCGGGCAGTGCCGGATTGCCGGCGAAGTTCGGGTGGAACGCCAGCCCGACCAGCCCTTCCTCGCCGGTGGGCGAGATGATCGACAGGCCCTGGTTGCGCAGGTCGAGATACGGCGTCACCCGCGAGCCGTCGGCGCTGACCCGGTAGATCACGCCGACCGCGTCGGTGACGATCAGATCGGTGGTGCCGTCGGGCGCCGGGCCCAGGAACTGCACCCGGGCGGCGCTGCCGTCGGCATGTTTCGGCAGCGTCACGAAATCGTCGAACTCGATCACGATGCCGGACACGGTCGGCGCTGGCAGCAGCGGTTCGGGCAGCGGCGCGGGGGCCGCACCGGCGGGTAGCGCGCGCCCCAGCAGGGCGGCGGTCAGCAGCGCGGCCGACGAGGCGTAGGCGATGCGTGTCATGACGATCTCCGTGGTCGAGGCGTGAGGCCCGGAACGGCAACGGATCGGGCCACGCCACGGCGTGCGCGTCACGTGAATGTTACGATGACATATCGAATTATCTGGACGACTCGCTTTTAGTGGAACGCTGCTGGTTTCGTCTCAATCGGGTGACGGGCCCGGCGGGATCGCCAGCGCCTTGTGCATGAGGCTCGGCAACGCCTCGTCCGCCAGCGCGTCGGCGGCGCGCAGCATCCGCCCCTGCCGCGCCGCGTCGGGGATGCGCTCGCAGCGCGCGCTCCATACCTGCAGCGTCAGCCCGAAATGGGTGAAGACGTGGTGCACGCTGCCGGTGCTGCGCCAGTCCGCGACCAGCGGCGCCAGCGCCAGCGCCTCGTCGGCGCGCCACGGCGTCTCGCGCCATGGCGTTCCCGGCAGTTCGGTCATGCCGCCCAGCAGGCCGCGCGGCGGCCGGCGCTGCAGCAGCAGCCGGCCTTGCGCGTCTTCGAGCCTGAACACCACGCCATGGCGTTCCGGCCGCGCCCGCCTGGCCGCCCTGATCGGCAGCGACGCCGCGATCCCCTGCTGCCGGCCCAGGCACGGCGCCTGCCACGGACAGAGCGCGCAGGCCGGGCGCCGCGGCGTGCACAAGCTGGCGCCGAGATCGAACAGCGCCTGGGCGAAATCCGACGGGCGCGCGTGCGCCTCCGGATCGTTGCCGAGCGCCATGGCGGCGGCGGCCAGCAGCCTGCGTGCCGCCGGCAGCGGCGCCTGGATCGCCGCCACCCTGGCGGCGATCCGCTCGACATTGCCGTCGACAGGAACCGCCGGGACGCCGAACGCGATCGCCGCGATCGCCGGCGCGGTGTAGGCGCCGATCCCGGGCAGCGCGCGCAGGCCGGCGATCGTGTCCGGAAAGCCGCCCAGCGCCGCCACCGCCCTGGCGCAGGCATGCAGGTTGCGGGCGCGGGCATAATAGCCGAGCCCGGCCCAGGCCCGCATCACCCGCTCCTCCGGCGCATCGGCCAGCGCCTGCACGGTCGGGAACAGCTCGAGGAAGCGCAGGAAATACCCGGCCACCACCGCGACCCCGGTCTGCTGCAGCATGATCTCGCTGAGCCAGACATGGTATGGATCGGCAGTCTCGCCCGGCGGCGCGCGCCAGGGCAGAGTGCGGCGATGGCGGTCGTACCAGCGCAGCAGATCGCGCGCGGGCGGCGGGGCGACGGGGAGCATGGCGGGTCTATGGGCAAGGATGTCCGCACCGGCAAGACGCCGCCAGGGCCCGGACCGGCGACGCCGCCGCCACGCCACCCCTACGGGCCGCGCACCCTGGCGGCGCTGTTGCCGCCGATCACCCGGCCCGCCTTCCGCAAGCGCTCGCCGGCCGCGACCCAGCTGCTGACCGACTGGCCGGCGCTGGTCGGGCCAGACCTCGCCGCCCGCGCCCATCCGAAGCGGTTTGCCGGCGGCACGCTGTTCCTGGCGGTCGCCGGACCGGCGGCGCTGGAGCTGCAGCACCAGACCACGCAGCTGATCGCCAGGATCAATACCGGACTCGGACGGCAGCTGGTCGAGCGGCTGCGCTTCGTCCAGGACGAGATGCCGCCCGCATCGGCGATGCCG
>CAZZZA010000128.1:2418-8303 GCA_964658455.1 uncultured Lichenihabitans sp. | reverse complement strand
GAGAGCGGCAGCGGCTGGCCCAGCTTCTTCGCCCCGCTCGACGGCGCCACCCGCACGGTGGCCGACGACAGCCATGGCATGCGCCGGGTCGAGGTGCGCTGCGCCACCTGCGACAGCCATCTCGGGCACGTGTTCCCGGACGGGCCGCAGCCGACCGGCGAGCGCTATTGCATGAACGGTGTGTCGCTGGCGTTCACGCCGGCCGGCGGCTGATGCTATGGCGGGAGCATGAGCGACGCGACCCGTCCGACGCCCGACAACCCGGCCCACGCAGCGCCGGTGACGGTGCTGGACCACCCGCTGGTCCAGCACAAGCTGACCAGGCTGCGCCAGGCCTCGACCTCGACCGCCGGCTTTCGCAGGCTGACCCGCGAACTCAGCCTGCTGATGGCCTACGAGGCCACCCGGACCCTGAAGCTGGAACCGGTCGAGATCGAGACCCCGCTCGAGCCGATGACCGGCATGATGCTGTCCGGCAAGAAGCTCTGCTTCGTCTCGGTGCTGCGCGCCGGCAACGGCCTGCTCGACGGCATGCTCGACCTGGTGCCGGCGGCCAGGGTCGGCCATGTCGGCCTGTATCGCGACCAGGACACGCTCGAGCCGGTCGAATACTACCTCAAGCTGCCGGACGACATGGCCGAACGGCTGTGCATCGTGGTCGATCCGATGCTGGCAACCGGCCATTCCGCGATCGCCGCCGTCGCCAGGCTGAAGCAGGCCGGCGCCCGCGACATCATCTTCGTCTGCATGATCTGCGTGCCGGAGGGCCTGGCCGCCTTCCAGGCCGCCCATCCCGACGTGCGCATCGTCACCGCCGCGATCGATCGCGAGCTGGATTCGCACGGCTACATCAGGCCCGGCCTGGGCGATGCCGGCGACCGCCTGTTCGGCACCAAATAGGAACCGTCTCCGGCCTCTGCCGTTGCTCTGCCAACCCTGGGGGAGAAAGACAATGACGGACCATGTCTACCGCGTGATCGATCTGGTCGGGTCGTCGGAGACCAGCATCGAGGATGCGATCAACAGCGCGATCGACAAGGCGGCGCGGACGGTGCGTCACATGCGCTGGTTCGAGGTGACCGAAACCCGCGGCCACATCGAGAACAACAAGGTCGCGCACTACCAGGTGACGATGAAGGTCGGCTTCGCGGTCGAGGACGAGAACGTCACCCTGCAACCCTGATGTGCGATGCGCCCCGGTCCGGCAGGCGCCGGGCAGGGGCGCTCGCGTCAGGCGCTACGGCGCCAGCGGCGCGCTGACGATCCAGCTCGAATCGTCGGCCCAGCCGATCGAGGTGTCGAAGGCGTTGCTGCCGCCGTTCGCGGCGATATAGACGTTGTAGTTGTAGTTCCTGATGTATTTGGTGGTGTAGTTCACCGACTGGAACGAGGTGCCGCTGCCGTCATTGCCGGTGGTCGGGCAGAAGGTCGCATCGCTGGCGAACTGCGCGGTGCCGTCGAACGGCTCGCGATACAGCTGGAAATTATAGTGCCGCATGTAGTCGCCGGGGTAATTCCTCGCCTCGAACGACAGGCAGCTGTTCTTGGCCAGGCCGCGGCGCACGATCCAGGTGGCGTCCTGCAGTTCGGCGCTGGAGCTGGCCTGCGAGATCGCGGCGATGATCGTCGCTGTCGAGCTGGCCGCCTGGTGGCTGAGATAGTCGGTGGTGCAGCACGGCGACAGCGCGCGCAGCGAGATCTCCGACCCTGGTGTCAGGCTGCCCGTGGTGCCGGTGGGGCCGCCATAGCCGACGCTGACGATGTTGGCCTGCACCGCGTTGTCGGCGGCGTCGGTCGGCAGTCCGGACGTCATCACGCCCTCGAAGAACGAGCCGATCGAGACGTTGGTGTCGTCGCCGCCGGTGCCGAGAACGATGGCGCCTTCCTGCTGCATCGGCATGTAGCCGCCGGCGGTCGGCTCGCCGCCGCTGTAGGTGGTGGTCAGGCCGCCGCTCTGCGCGTTGGCCGCCTTCAGCGCGAAATAGTTCTGCCCGTTGTTCTTGAGCAGGGCGGTGACGAACGGCGTCGTGTTGCCGGTGTTGGCGGTGTTCTGGGAGCCGCCCGCCGCCGACTGGAACAGCCCGTTCTCCAGGTCCGCCTGCACCCAGGGGCCGGTGCCGTTGCAGTTGCCGAACCAGCATTCGGTGCCGAAATTGATCGCATCCATGTGGCCGTTGCCGGTGTCGCGCGAGCTGACTTCCGCGTTGCCGTAGTCGAAGCAGCACTGGTTGTTCACGTGCGTGCCGGAGGTGACCATGTACATGCCCTCGGGCTGCCCCTTGGTCGCGATCCCCGAGGTCGCATTGTTGCGGTAGCCCATGCCGGCCGAGATCTCGACGCCATAGACCTGGTGGCCGCCGGCGGTGACCGGCAGCGCCTCGGCCGGCGCGCCGATATCGGCGCCGCCATCGCCGCCGGCGCCCTCGATCGCGAGATCGTTGTGCTTGGCCGACTGGTCGTAGATGACCATGATCATGCAGCTGGTATTGGCGCAGAAACTGTCCTGGGCGGCGGCGTTGGCATAGCCGCCGGCAGTCAGCACGCCGATCTGCAGCGTGTGGCCGTCGGATGCCCGCTCGACCTCGTAGAGCGGGCCGTTATAGGCGGCGTAGAGCGCACGAACGGTGCTGTGCGCCGCGACGCAGGGGGTGCCGGCGGCGCCGTAGATGTCGCACGGCTCTGACGTCGCCGCCTCGGCGCGCGACAGGCCGGCCAGCAGCGCGATCGCCACCGAACATAGCGCCGCCAGTCCGGTCCTGCGGATCAATTGGAATCGCATTGACGAGTCTCCTCGATTTGCTCTGTCTTTTTCGACAAAGCCTTTTCTTGGCCGCTAATTTCCCTGCGGCCACGATGCGGCTGGTGCCACATTTGTCCGACATAACTCGGGTGACAAACCATGTCACGCTGCGGCGCAGCATTTGTATCGACTAAGCAACGAAACCGGCGCGCGGTAATCGGCGCCGGGCCGGCCTCAGGCCCGCCGGACGATGTAGCGCTCGCCCAGCGCCAGCGCGATCTCGTCGGCATGGGCGGGATCGCGCGCCTCCAGCATCACCTCGAGTTCGGCCGCCTGCACGCTCGGGGCCGCGAACAGACGCTGGTGCGACACCTCGATGATGTTGCCGCCGCGTTCGCCGATGATGGTCGAGATGTCGGCGAGCACGCCCGGCCGGTCGGGGATCTCCATGATCAGCCGCAGCAGCCGGCCGTCGCGCAGCAGCGAGCGCAGCAGGGTGTTGGCGAGGATGCGGCTGTCGATGTTGCCGCCGCAGACCGGCAGCGCCACCCGCTTGTCGCGGAACGATGCCGGCTCCGACAGCACCGCCGCCAGCGCCACCGCGCCGGCACCCTCGGCGACCTGTTTGGCGCCTTCGGCCATCAGCGTGATCGCATCCTCCACCGCCCGCTCGCTGACGGTGATGACGCGGCTCACGTGGCGGCGCACCAGTTCGAGCGGCTTGCGGCCGATCTGCAGCACCGCGACGCCCTCGGCGATCGTGGCGCCGCCCGGCGGCATGATCTCCTCGCCCGGGAAATTCGCCAGCGAGGAGAAGTTCGCGACCTGCACGCCGATGATCTCGATGCCCGGTTGCATCTCCACCGCCGCGGCGGCGCCGCCGGCGATCAGGCCGCCGCCGCCGATCGGCAGCACCAGCGCGTCGAGCGGGCCGGCATCCTCGAGCAGTTCCAGCGTCAGCGTGCCCTGGCCGGCCATCACCGCTTCGTCGTCGTAGGGATGCACGAACACACGCTGTTCGCGCATGCAGAGATCCTGCGCGTGCGCCGCGGCCTCGGCGAGGCTGAGCCCGTGCAGCACCACGCGCGCGCCCCAGGCGGCGGTCCGCGTCACCTTCGCCGCCGGGGTGAAGCGCGGCATCACGATCACCGCGTCGATGCCGAGCAGGCTGGCATGCCTGGCCACGCCCTGGGCATGGTTGCCGGCGGAGACGGTGATGACGCCGCGCGACCGTTCCGCCTCGCTGAGCAGCGACAGCTTGTTGGCCGCGCCGCGTTCCTTGAACGAGCCGACCGCCTGCAGATTGTCCAGTTTCAGGGTGATGGCGCAGCCGGCCGCACGCGAGAGCGCGTGGCTGGGAACGCTGGGCGTGCGCAGCACCCGTCCGGCGATGCGGGCCTGTGCCGCCCGGACGTCAGCCAGACCGATCATGCCGGTCAGCCGTAGCTGATCGACAGGATCTCGTAGGTGCGGTCGCCGCCGGGGGCGGGGACCGAGACGGTGTCGCCCTTCTTTTTGCCGATCAGCGATTTCGCCAGCGGCGCCGAGACCGACAGCAGGCCGGACTTGATGTCGGCCTCGTAGACGCCGACGATCTGGTAGGAGACCTCCTTCTCGGTCTCCTCGTCGACCAGCTTGACCACCGCCCCGAACTTGACGTGGTCGCCGCTCATCAGGTGCGGCTCGATCACCTCGGAGGCGGAGACCACCTCCTCGAGTTCGGCGATGCGGCCCTCGACGAAGGATTGCCGGTCGCGCGCGGCATCGTACTCGGCATTCTCGGACAGGTCGCCATGGCTGCGCGCTTCCGCGATCGCCCGGATCACCGCCGGACGTTCCTCGCTCTTGAGCTGGCGCAACTCGTCTTCGAGCCGCTGCAGCCCGCGGCCGGTCATCGGAAATTTCTGCAACGAAGGCGTCCCCAACAGTGATGAGACTAGCGGTGATGAAAACAACGCAGGAACAGAGACAGGCACGGCAAAGGGCGGAGACGGCACCGCCCCCGCCTGGTCGTCGTTAGAACGATCCGTGAAAATAGGACTGTAGCGGGGCGACTTCAAGCGGTCCCGCCCGCAGGGCCGCTATGGCGTACACCGCCGCGCGCGCGCCGGCGATGGTGGTGAAGTGCGGCACGCCATGGGTCAGCGCGCTGCGCCTGATGTCGTAGCTGTCCGCCACCGACTGCGCGCCGCCGGCGGTGTTGATCACCATCTGCACGGCATTGGAGCGGATCGCATCGACGCAGTGCGGCCGTCCCTCCAGCACCTTGTTGGTGATTCCGGCCTCGATCCCCTGCTCGCGCAGGGTCTGGGCGGTGCCGCGGGTCGCCAGCAGGGTGAATCCCATTCCCACCAGCCGGCGCGCCAGCGGCCCGATCGCCGGCTTGTCGCCGTCCCTGACCGAGAGGAACACTTGGCCGGTCAGCGGCAGCTTCACTCCGGCGCCCAGCTGCGCCTTGGCGAAGGCACGCTCGAAGCTGGCGTCGAGCCCGATCACCTCGCCGGTGGAGCGCATCTCCGGACCCAGGATCACATCGACCCCGGCGAAACGGGCGAACGGGAACACCGCCTCCTTGACCGCGACATGCGGGGCGATCGCCCGGTCGTCGAGCTTGAACGCCGACAGCTTGGCGCCGGCCATCACCCTGGCGCCGATCTTCGCCACCGGCACCCCGGTCGCCTTGGCGACGAACGGCACGGTGCGCGAGGCGCGCGGATTGACCTCGAGCACGTAGATCGTATCGCCCTTGATCGCATACTGCACGTTCATCAGCCCGACGATGCCGAGTTCGCGCGCCATCGCCTCGGTCTGCGCCTTCAGCTCGGTGATGGTCGCCGGCGACAGCGAATAGGGCGGCAGCGAGCAGGCGCTGTCGCCGGAATGGATGCCGGCCTCCTCGATATGCTCCATCACGCCGGCGACATAGACCTGGTCGCCGTCGCAGATGCAGTCGACATCGGTCTCGATCGCGTCGTTGAGGTAGCGGTCGATCAGCACCGGCCCGCTGGCGATGTCCGCACCGGCCAGCTGCAACGCCACCCGCATGTAGCGCGACAGGCTGGCGCGGTCATGCACGATCTCCATTGCCCGGCCGCCCAGCACGTAGGATGGCCGGATCACCACCGGATAGCCGATCCGCTCCGCC
>CAZZZA010000128.1:0-2318 GCA_964658455.1 uncultured Lichenihabitans sp. | reverse complement strand
GCATGCACGCAGCAATAGTCGAACTCGATGCCCTGGCCGATCCTGTTGGGCCCGCCGCCCAGGATCACGATCTTGTCGCGCGCGGTGGGCGCGCTCTCGCATTCCGGCGTGCCGTAGCCGCCCTCGTAGGTCGAATACATGTACGGGGTGGCGGACGCGAACTCCGCAGCGCAGGTATCGATCCGTTTGTAGACCGGCTTCACCCCGGCCTGCTGCCGCAGCGCCAGCACCTGCTCCGCATCCTGGCCGGACAGCTGGCCGAGACGGTGATCGGAGAAGCCCATCGCCTTGAGCCGGCGCAGGCCGGTGGCATCGCGCGGCAGGCCGTCGCGCTCGATCCGGCGTTCCGCGGCCACGATCTTTTCCAGCTCGCGCAGGAACCAGGGATCGAACCGGGTGGTGTCGTGGATCTCCTCGACCGAGAGGCCGGCGCGCAGCGCCTGTGCCGCCATCAGCAGGCGGTCGGGCTTGGGCTGGCTCAGCATCGCGCGGAACGCATCGCGGCCGCCATCGCCCGGCACCTCGACCGGATCGAGCCCGTACAGGCCGGTCTCCATCGAGCGCAGACCCTTCTGCAGCGCCTCGTTGAAGCTGCGCCCGATCGACATCGCCTCGCCGACCGATTTCATGCTGGTGGAGAGAAGCGCCGGGCTGCCCGGGAACTTCTCGAAGGTGAAGCGGGGGATCTTCACCACCACATAGTCCAGCGTCGGCTCGAACGCGGCCGGGGTGCGGCCGCCGGTGATGTCGTTGCCGAGTTCGTCGAGCGTGTAGCCGACCGCCAGCCGGGCGGCGACCTTGGCGATCGGAAACCCGGTCGCCTTCGACGCCAGCGCCGAGGATCGCGACACGCGCGGGTTCATCTCGATCACCACCATGCGCCCGTCGGCCGGATTGACGCCGAACTGCACGTTGGAGCCGCCGGTATCGACGCCGATCCTGCGCAGACAGGCGATCGAGGCGTCGCGCATCCGCTGGTATTCCTTGTCGGTCAGCGTCAGGGCCGGCGCCACCGTCACCGAATCGCCGGTATGGATGCCCATCGGATCGATGTTCTCGATCGAGCAGACGATGATGCAGTTGTCCGCGCTGTCGCGGACCACCTCCATCTCGTATTCCTTCCAGCCGAGCACGCTCTCCTCGACCAGCACCTCGGTGGTCGGCGACGCCTCCAGCCCGCCGGCGACGATGCGCTCGAACTCGTCATTGTTGTAGGCGATGCCGCCGCCGGTCCCGCCGAGCGTGAAGGAGGGCCGGATCACCGCCGGCAGCCCCACCACCGCCAGCGCCTCGCGCGCCTCGGCCAGCGAGTGCGCGATCACGCTCCTCGGGCTCTCGATGCCGATCTCGGCCATCGCGTCGCGAAATTTCAGCCGGTCCTCGGCGCGGTCGATCACCTCGGCCCTGGCGCCGATCAGCTCCACCTGGTGCGCGGCGAGGAAGCCAGAGGCATCGAGCGCCATCGCCGTGTTCAGCGCCGTCTGCCCGCCCATGGTCGGCAGGATCGCGTCCGGCTTCTCGCGCAGGATGATGCGCTCGACGAATTCCGGCGTGATCGGCTCGACATAGGTCGCGTCGGCCAGACCAGGATCGGTCATAATGGTGGCCGGGTTGGAGTTCACCAGGATCACCCGGTAGCCTTCGTCGCGCAGCGTCTTGCAGGCCTGGGCGCCGGAATAATCGAACTCGCAGGCCTGGCCGATGACGATGGGCCCGGCGCCGATGATCAGGATCGAGTGGATGTCTGTCCGCTTCGGCATGGTCGCGCCACCTTCAAAGACGAATGGGGGGTCGGGGCGTCTTGCCGTCCATCAGGCCGACGAATCGCTCGAACAAATAGAAGCTGTCCGACGGGCCCGGGCTCGCCTCGGGGTGGTACTGCACCGAGAAGGCCGGCAGCCGGGTGCTGGCGATGCCCTCGTTGGAGCCGTCGAACAGGCTGACATGGGTGACGACGACGTCGTCGGGCAGCGTCTTGTCGTCCACCGCGAAGCCGTGATTCTGGCTCGTGATCTCGACCCGTCCGGTGGCCAGGTCCTTGACCGGCTGGTTGGCGCCGCGATGGCCCTGGTCGAGCTTGTAGGTCGAGGCGCCGAGCGCCAGCCCCAGCAGCTGGTGGCCGAGACAGATGCCGAACACCGGGGTGCCCGCCGCCAGCACGCCCTGGATCGCCGGCACCGCATAGGCGGCCGTCGCCGCCGGGTCGCCCGGACCGTTGGACAGGAACACCCCGTCCGGGCGGTGCGACAGGATCTCGTCCGCGGTCGCCGTCGCCGGCACCACCGTCACCGCGCAGCCCGCCTGCACCAGGCAGCGCA
>CAZZZA010000127.1:0-8306 GCA_964658455.1 uncultured Lichenihabitans sp. | reverse complement strand
CATGCCGGCCATGTCGCCCATGCCCTTCATGCCGGCCATGGCGCCGCCGCCCATCCCCATGTCGGTCATCGAGCGCACCGGGCGCGGGTCCATCGCCGGCACCGGGGCCGCGAGGCCGGCCCGGGTGGCCAGGGTGCCGCGGGCGAAGCCGGTGCGATCCTCGCTCTGGGCGAAGATGCAGTGCATCTCGGCGGTCGGCGTGACGATCACGTCGTAGGTCTCGGCGACGCCGATCCTGAACTCGTCCACCGCCACCGGCTCCACGTCGTTGCCGTCGGCCTGCACCACCGTCATGGTCAGGCCGGGGATACGCACATCGAAGAAGCTCATCGAGGCGCCGTTGATGAAGCGCAGCCGGACCCGCTCGCCCGGGCGGAACTGCCCGGTCCAGTTCGCCGCCGGCGGCTGGCCGTTCATCAGGTAGGTGTAGGTGGCGCCCGACACGTCGGCGATGTCGGTGGCGCTCATGCGCATGCGGCCCCACATCAGCCGGTCGCGCGCGGTGGCGAGCAGGCCGTGCCGCTCGGTGTCGGCGGCGAAGCTCGCCGCATCGCGCTGCCGGAAATCGTAGTAGTCGCTCTGCATCTTCAGGTTGCTGACGATCTCGTCCGGATCGGCATCGCTCCAGTCGGACAGCAGCACCACATAGTCGCGGTCGAACGGCTGCGCGTAGCCGGCCTTCGGCTCGACGACCAGCGCCCCGTAGAGCCCGGTCTGCTCCTGGAAGCCGGAATGGCTGTGATACCAGTAGGTGCCGCTCTGATGCAGCGGGATCCGGTAGGTGAAGGTCTCGCCGGGCTGGATGCCGGCGAAGCTCAGCCCGGGCACGCCGTCCATCGCCGATGGCGAGCGGATGCCGTGCCAGTGGATCGAGGTCGGCACCGTGAGCGTGTTCCTGACGTTCACCAGCACCGTGTCGCCCTGGCGCCAGCGCAGCACCGGGCCGGGAATGCTCTGGTTCACGCCGGTCGCCATGCGCTGGCGGCCGGTCAGGTTCACCGGCGTCCGGCCGATCGTCAGGTCGAAGCTGGAACCGCTCAGAGCCGGCGACGGGCCGGCGGCGGCCGCCTCGGCGGCGTGGCTGAACAGCGCGGGCGCGGCCCCGGCCAGGGCGAGCCCCTGGACGAACGTACGGCGCGACAGCGCGCGTACGCCCGGATCATTGCGAATGGTCATCAAAGCTGGTCCGTCTGCCAGGAGGATCGGGAAAGCGTCGAACAGCGACAGGCTGTCTCAGACATACCTTCTGGGCGGCGGCGGATCGGGCGTCGCGTCGCGGCCCGGCGTCGGTGCATCGGTCCGGGTCGCGAACCGTACCGCGACCGGCGCCGACCGCAGCGGCAGCGTCGTCGCGCGTGCGGCCTGCCAGCTGGCGGCCACGCAGGCCCCGGCCGGAGAGCAGGCCAGGTCGGCGTGCCGGTTCGCATCTGCGCCGTTGCAGACCGCCGGGCAGCACGAACAGTCGCTTGCATCCGCGGCCGGACGCGCCGACGCGATCGCCGCAGCCGGCCCGGCGACGAGGGCCAGCACCAGCATCAGGCCCGCCAGCAGCGCGACCAGGCGGCTGCCCAGGCGCCGGTCCTGGCTACGGCCCGGGCGACTGCCCGGACCTTGGCCAAGCCTGGCGGGTTTTGCGAATGCCATGGCGAACGCTACCATTTTACGGTTTGAGCCTGCAACGGCGGCGGCACTAGACCTGTGCCGCGCGCAGCCGCAGCGCGTTGCCGATCACCGACACCGAACTGAGCGACATCGCCAGCGCCGCCACCACCGGGCTGAGCAGGATGCCGAACAGCGGGTAGAGCAGGCCGGCGGCGACCGGGATGCCGATGATGTTGTAGGCGAAGGCGAAGGCGAGGTTCTGGCGGATGTTGCGCATCGTCATCCGGCTCAGCGCGCGGGCCCTGGCGATGCCCGCCAGGTCGCCCTTCACCAGCGTAATGCCGGCGCTCTGGATCGCCACCTCGGTCCCGGTTCCCATCGCGATCCCGACATCGGCCTCCGCCAGCGCCGGCGCGTCGTTCACCCCGTCGCCCGCCATCGCCACGATCCTGCCCGACTGCATCAGCGTGCGAACGATGCGGTGCTTGTCGTCCGGCAGGCACTCTGCCTCCACCTCGTCGAGGCCCAGGCGGCGCGCGACCGCGTTCGCCGTGGTCGGATCGTCGCCGGTCAGCATCACCAGCCGGATGCGCGCCGCTTTCAGCGCCTCGATCGCCGCCTGCGTGGTCGGCTTGACCGGATCGGCGATGGCGATCACGCCGCCCGGCCTGCCGTCGATGCCGACCAGCACCGCGGTCGCGCCGTCGGCACGCAGCCGTTCGGCCTCGTCCGCCAGGCTGGCGGCATCGATGCCGGCCTCCGCCATCAGCCGCGCATTGCCCAGCGCCACCGGCCGGCCGCCGACCCGTCCGGTCATCCCCTTGCCGGGGATCGAGGCGATGTCGGTGGCGTTCGCGAAGGCGGCGCCGGCGGCCTTCGCGGCGGCGACGATGGAAGCGGCCAGCGGGTGTTCGCTCGATCGCTCCAGCGCCGCGGCGAGCCCGAGCAGTTCGGTCCGCTCGAAGCCGGGCGCGGTGACGATCGCGGTCACGTGCGGCCGGCCCTCGGTCAGGGTGCCGGTCTTGTCGAGCACCAGCGTGTCGATCTTCTCCAGCCGCTCCAGCGCCGCCGCCGACCTGATCAGCACCCCCAGCCCGGCGCCCTTGCCGATGCCCACGCTGATCGACATCGGCGTCGCCAGGCCCAGCGCGCAGGGGCAGGCGATGATCAGCACCGAGACGGCGGCGATGAGCGCGTAGGCCAGCGCCGGCGGCGGACCCAGGATCGACCAGCCGATGAAGGCGAGCACCGCCGCCGCCAGGACCGCCGGCACGAACCAGCCGGCGACGCGGTCGGCGATGCGCTGGATCGGCGCCTGGCTGCGCTGCGCGTCCGCCACCATCGTCACGATCCGCGCCAGCATGGTGTCGGCGCCGACCTTCTCGGCGCGCATCACCAGCGCGGCGCCGCCATTGACGGTGCCGCCGATCAGCGCGTCGCCCGCCATCTTCGCCACCGGCCGCGATTCCCCGGTGACCATCGATTCGTCGACGGCGCCGTGGCCTTCGAGCAGGCGTCCGTCCAGCGGCACCGCCTCGCCGGGGCGGATACGCAGCCTGTCGCCGACCTGCACCGTCTCGATCGCGACCTCCTCGTCGTCGGCCGCGTCCCGCACCAGGCGGGCGGTCTTCGGCGCCAGGCGCAGCAGCGCCCGGATCGCGCCGCCGGTGCGCTCGCGGGCGCGCAGTTCCAACACCTGCCCCAGCAGCACCAGCACCGTGATCACCGCGGCGGCCTCGAAATAGACGGGGACGGTGCCGTCGGCGGCGCGGAACCCGGCCGGGAACAGGGACGGGGCCAGGGTCGCGGCCAGGCTGTAGCCGTAGGCGGCGCCGGTGCCGAGCGCGACCAGCGTGAACATGTTGAGGGTGCGGTTGATGACCGACGACCAGCCGCGCGCGAAGAACGGCCAGCCGGCCCACAGCACCACCGGCGTCGACAAGGCGAGCTGCACCCAGACCGAGATTCGCATCGGCACCAGGCGGTCCAGCCCGAGGGCCGGGACGTGGCTGCCCATCTCCAGCACCAGCACCGGCAGCGCCAGCGTCAGGCCGATCCAGAACCGGCGCGTCATGTCGATCAGCTCGTGGTTCGGCAGCAGCTCGGCGCTCGGTTCCGCCGGCTCCAGGCCCATCCCGCATAGCGGGCAGGTCCCCGGTCCCTGTTGCCGGATCTCGGGATGCATAGGGCAGGTGTAGGTCGCGGCCCCCTGCGCGGCGGTCGCTGGCGCCGGCCGCTGGCGCGGATAGCCGTCAGGGTCGGCGTCGAACCGGGCGGCGCAGCCGGCCGAGCAGAAATGATGCCGCACGCCGCGATGCGTGCGGTGGTGCGGGGCGGTCGCGGGATCGACGCGCATGCCGCACACCGGATCGCGCGTCGCCTCTGCCGCCGCCGGCGCCGCGTGGCTGCCGCCGCAGCAGCTAGATGCTGCCGGTCGATCGTGCTGGTCCATCACGGTATCCTCCCGTCGGCCGGTCCGCGGCCCTGGACAGCGGAGATGGTGTCTCCCACGGTGGGAAGGTCAAGCGAGGTGCGCATGAATATCGGCGAGGCGTCCCGGGCGTCCGGAATCAGCGCCAAGATGCTGCGCTACTACGAAACCATCGGCCTGCTGGCCCCGGCCGGGCGCTCCGCCGCCGGCTACCGCACCTATCAACAAAACGAGATCGAGACGCTCCGCTTCATCCGCCGTGCCAGGGATTTCGGCATGCCGATGCGCCGGGTGAAGATGCTGGTCGAGCTGTGGCACGACAGGAGCCGGCCGAGCCGCGAGGTCAAGGCGATCGCCTTGCGGCAGGTGGCCGAACTCGAGGCCAGGATCGACGAACTGACGGCGATGCGCGACGCGCTGGCCGAGCTGGCGCGGGCCTGCCATGGCGACGACCGGCCGGACTGCCCGATCCTGCGCGACCTCGCGGCGGGTGGCGCTGGACCAGGGTGACGGGCCCGCACCGGGACGGCGCTCTTCTGTTGGCGCGGAAAAAGACGCACACAGGGGTCCGTTGGGTCTGGAGGGTCGGGCGATCGGGGTGAGCGGCTGCGATATCGTGGTGGCGGGCGCGGGTCCGGTGGGGCTGGCGTTCGCGGCGTCGCTGCGCGATTCCGGGCTCCAGGTGGTGCTGGTCGATCCGCAGCCAGAGGCGGCGCTGGCCGAACCGGCCGCCGACGGGCGCGAGATCGCGCTCACCGACCGCTCGGTGGCGACGCTGCGCGCGCTCTCGGCGTGGCAGCGGATCCCGGACGACGCGATCGCGCCGCTGCGTCGGATGCAGGTGCTCAACGGCCCGTCGGACTATGCGATGCAGTTCGGCGAGCCGGGCCCGGACGGGCTGATCGGCCGGTTCGCGCCCAACCACTGGCTGCGTCGCGCCCTGTTCGCGGTGGTGCGCACGCTGCCGCGGGTGACGATCCTGAGCGGCGTGTCGGTGGTCGCGGGCCAGGCGGAAGGGGCCAGGATCGCGGCGCGCCTGTCCGACGGCCGCACGCTCCGGGCCAGGCTGCTGGTCGCCGCCGACACCAGGCGCTCGCCGTTGCGCGCCCAGCAGCGGATCACCGCGCGGCTGCACGATTACCGCCAGACCATGCTGGTGTGCCCGGTGTCCCATGAACGCCCGCACCACGCCACCGCCACCGCCTGGTTCGAGTATGGGCGCACGCTCGTCACCCTGCCGCTGAACGGCGCGGCCTCCTCGGTGGTGATGACGCTGCCGCATGACGATGCCCGCGCGCTGCTGGCGCTCGACGACGCCGCGTTCGGGCGCGAGGCGACCAGCCGCTACCATGGCCGGCTCGGCGCCATGCACCCGCTCGGCGCGCGGCACGCGGTGCCGGTGCTGACCGCCTATGCCGACCGCTTCGTCGCCACCCGCTTCGCCCTGCTCGGCGACGCCGCGGTCGGCATGCACCCGACCACGGCGCACGGGCTCAATTTCGGCCTGCTCGGCCAGGCGGCGCTGGCGCAGAGCATCCTGGGTTCGCTGGCGGCCGGCCGCGACATCGCCGAACCGGCGGCGCTGCACCGCTACGAGAGCGCGCACCGCGCCGAGACCGGGCTGTTCTTCGCCGGCGCCGAAGCCATCATGCGTCTGTATGCCGACGGCGAGGCGCTGCCGGCCAGGCTGTTGCGCAGCGCCGCGCTCCGGGTCGGCAATCTGGGGCCGTTCCGGCAGGCGCTGTCGGCCAGGATGCGCGACCCCTACGGCGGCTAGGCGAGCCGCCGGGTTCCTCTTGGATACGGGCGCCGCGACGGCCTCAGCGCCCGCGCCCGGTGCGCACCGTCTCGCGGAACCCGTCCAGCGCCACGGCGCGGCCGGTGCGGGTGACGAGGGTCAGGCCGGCGCCGGGTGCGGCGCGCATGTCGGCCTCGGCGCGCTTGGCCTGGCCGTGCGGCCCGTCCTGCAGCGACAGGATCAGGAAGCCGTGTTCGGCGCGGCGCTCGATCTCGGCGATCCTGCGGCCGGCGAACGGGCTGTTCGGCTCCACCAGCACCACATGCAGCTCGAGCCCCAGCCGGCGCAGCGCATCGGCATTCTCCGGCTGACCGGATCCCGGCCGCAGCGTGTCGGACAGGGCCGGATACAGGATGATCTCGGCGATCCGCTCGGCGCCGATATGCGCCGGCAGCACCACGCGGTTAGCGCCGGCCTGCAGCAGCTTGCGTTCTGTGCTCGGCGCCTCGCCGCGGGCGATGATGGTCAGCGCCTGGTTCAGGCTGCGGGCGCTCAGGGTTATGAAGACGTTGGCGGCGTCGTCCGGCAGCACCGTCGCCAGCGCCCGGGCCCGGCCGATGCCGGCCTGCACCAGCGTCTGCTCGTCGGTGGCGTCGGCCTCCATCACCGCCAGCCCGGCGCTCCTGGCGGCGTCGAGGCGGCCGCCGCTGCGGTCGAGCACCACCAGCCCGACCCCGCCCGCCGCCAGCTCGCGCACCAGCATCTGGCCGATCCGTCCGTAGCCGCAGACGATGACATGGTCGCGCAACTGGTCGATCTGGCTCTTCATGCGCCGCGTTCCCAGGATGTCGTTGATCTGACGGAAGGTGATCGCCTGCACCAGCGCGCCGGTGAGGAAGATGGTGCCGGAACAGCCGAGCACGATCAGGCCGATGGTGATGCCGCGCAGCTCCGGCCCCACCACCGGATGCACCTCGTCGTAGCCGACGGTGAAGACGGTCAGCACCGCCATGTAGAGCGCGTCGCCGAACGACCAGCCGCAATCCATGTAGCCGGCGATCGCCGCCGCCATCACCGTCAGGACGAACAGCACCCCGCCGACCAGGTTGCGCACCGGTCCGCCGCGCGCGCCGGGCCATGCCGGTCTCATCCGCGCGCGCCGCCAGGCCGGCCGTCTTGTTGACGGGGCGGCGGGCAGCGGAAAGGATGCCCGATCGCCTGGACCAGGACCCGATGCACCAGCCTCCCTCGACCGCTCTTTCGCATGCACGGGCTCCCCACGGGCACCCTTATCGCGGGTCGCGGCGCGGCGTCGATACGTCCGCGCATCGGCCGCGCCGGGCGATGGCGTCGCGGCCGGTCGCGGTGTCGTCATGAGCGGCGTCGACGGCTGGCTCGCCGGAGCGGCCCCCGCCGCCCGCGACGCCGCCCGCGTGCTGGCCGGCACCGCGACCGGGACCCGCAATGCGGCGCTGCGGGCGGCGGCAGAGGCGCTGCGGGACCGCACGCCGGAGATCCTCGCCGCCAACCGGCGCGACGTCGCCGCCTCGACCGCGTCCGCCGCCTTCATCGACCGGCTGACCCTGACCGAGGCGCGGGTCGCGGCGATGGCGGAGGGTCTGCTGGCGATCGCCGGGCTGCCCGACCCGCTCGGCCGCACCCTGGCGCACTGGACCCGCCCGAACGGGCTGCGCTTCCGGCGCGTCGCCACCCCGGTCGGGGTGATCGGCATGATCTACGAGAGCCGGCCCAATGTCGGCGCCGACGCCGCCGGGCTCTGCCTGAAATCCGGCAACGCGGTGCTGCTGCGCGGTGGCTCCGACAGCCTGGGCAGCGCGCGGGTAATCCATGCCTGCATGGTCGACGGGCTTGGCGCGGCCGGATTGCCCGCCGCCTGCGTGCAGGTGCCGCCCGATGCCGATCGCGCCCATGTGGCGGCGATGCTGGCGGCCTCCGGCCGGATCGACCTGATCATCCCGCGCGGCGGGCGCTCGCTGGTCGAGCGGGTGCAAAGCGAGGCGCGGGTGCCGGTGCTGGCGCATGCCGAGGGGCTCTGCCACACCTACGTGCACCGCGCCGCCGATCCGGCGATGGCCCGCGCGCTTATCGCCAACGCCAAGATGCGCCGGACCGGCATCTGCGGCGCCACCGAGACGCTGCTGATCGACGCCGCGATCGCGCCGTCGCTGCTGCCCGCGATCGTCCAGGATCTGGCGGCACTCGGCTGCGGCTTCCGCGCCGATCCGCGCGCCCGCGCGATCGTGCCCGCCCTGGAACCGGCCGCCGACGGGGATTTCGACACCGAATGGCTCGATGCCGTGCTCTCGATCGCCGTCGTCGACGATCTCGACGCGGCGCTGGCGCACATCGCCCGCCACGGCAGCGCGCATACCGAGGCGATCGTCACCGAGGACGAGGCGGCGGCGCGCCGGTTCCTGTCCGGCACCGACAGCGCGGTGGTGCTGTGGAACGCCTCGACGCAGTTCTGCGACGGCGGCGAGTTCGGCTTCGGCGCCGAGATCGGCATCGCCACCG
>CAZZZA010000126.1:0-8534 GCA_964658455.1 uncultured Lichenihabitans sp. | reverse complement strand
CCGCGTCGTCCTCGCCCCCGGCGCCAGGATGCTGGTGCCCACCGGCCTTGCGGTCGCGCTCCCGCCCGGCCACGAGCTGCAGATACGGCCGCGCTCCGGGCTGGCACTCAAGCACGGTCTGGTGCTGCCGAACGCGCCCGGCACCATCGACGAGGATTATCGCGGCGAGCTGCAGGTGATCGTCATGAATGCCGGCGAGGCGCCGTTCGAGATCGTGCGCGGCATGCGGATCGCCCAGGCGGTGCTGGCGCCGGTGCTGCAGATCGCCTGGGACGAGGTCGAGACGCTGGACGAGACCACGCGCCAGGCGGGCGGGTTCGGCAGCACCGGGTCGCACTGACGCGCGATCGTCACAAACCGCCGGTTGGCACGGGCTGGCGGGGCCCTGGCCGGTAGGGTAAAGGCCGGGCTATCGGATCGACGTCGCACAGAACGAGGGCCCATGCTGCAAATGCGCTTCGCCACGCTGCGCGGACCCGGCCTGGGCGCGCCGGCCAATCCCTCGCTCGACACCCGGCCGAACCTGTTCGACTTCGCCGCCATCATCGTCATGCTGGGGCTGGCGGTGGCGATCGGCAGCGTCGCGCGGCACACCTTCGCGCCGCTCTCCGCCCCCGGCGCCACCGAGATCCATCTGAGCGCCGCCTACCTGCCGGCCTACGCGGTGCGCACCACGCTGCGCATGTTCGCGGCCCTGCTGGCGTCGCTGCTGTTCACCTTCACCTATGCGGTGTGGGCGGCGAAGAGCCGGCGCGCCGGGGCGATCCTGGTGCCGATCCTCGACGTCCTGCAATCGATCCCGATCCTGGGCTTCCTGACCTTCACCGTCGTGTTCTTCATGAGCCTGTTTCCCGGCCGGGTGCTGGGCGCGGAACTGGCGGTGATCTTCACCATCTTCACCAGCCAGGCCTGGAACATGGCGTTCTCCATGTACCAGTCGCTCAAGACGGTGCCGGCCGACCTGGAGGAGGTGTCGCGCGGTTTCGGCCTGTCCTCGTGGCAGCGCTTCTGGCGGCTCGAGGTGCCGTACGCGATGCCTGGCCTGGTGTGGAACACCATGATGTCGATGTCCGGCGGCTGGTTCATGGTGGTCGCGTCGGAGAGCGTCTCGGTCGGCAAGACCACGGTCGAGCTGCCCGGCATCGGCTCGTTCATCGCCGAGGCGGTCGGCCATCGCGATCTCGCCGCCGTCGGCGAGGCGATCGTCGCCATGCTGGTGGTGATCCTGCTCTACGACCAGCTGCTGTTCCGCCCGCTGGTCGCCTGGTCGGCCAGGTTCCGGATGGAGACCACCGCCGGCGCGGTGGCGTCGGACCCCTGGATGCTGGCGCTGCTGCGCCGCACTCGGCTGCTGAGCCGGGCCAGCTCGCTGTTCGGCGACATGCTGGCCGCGGTCGGCGGGCTGCCGATCGGCGCGCGTCCGGCGTCGCGAAAGCGCCAGCTGGTCTCGCGCCGGGTCGGCGACGGGCTCTGGTACGGGCTGCTGGCGGTGCTGGTCGGGCTCGCCGCCTGGCAGGTGATCGCCTATGCAAGCGCCAATCTGAGCTGGGGCGAGATCGGCCATGTGATGCTGCTCGGCTGCTTCACCATGACCCGGGTGCTGACGATGATCGCGCTCGCCACCCTGATCTGGGTGCCGATCGGGGTGTGGCTGGGCCTGCGTCCGGTCTGGGCCAGACGGGCGCAGCCGGTGGCGCAGTTCCTCGCCGCCTTCCCGGCCAACCTCACCTATCCGGTGTTCGTGGTGGCGATCGTGCACTTCCATCTCAGCAGCGACATCTGGCTGACGCCGCTGATGATCCTCGGCACGCAATGGTATATTCTGTTCAACGTCATCGCCGGCACCGCCGCCTTCCCCGGCGACCTGCTCGAGGCCGCGCGCAACTTCCAGATACGCGGCTGGCAATGGTGGTTCAGGGTGATGCTGCCGGGCATCTTCCCCTACTACGTGACCGGCGCGCTCACCGCGTCGGGCGGCGCCTGGAACGCGGCGATCGTCTCGGAGATCGCCAGCTGGGGCAACACCACGCTGGTCGCGAGCGGGCTCGGCAGCTACATCGCCACCGCGACCACCGCCGGCGCCACCGCCAGGGTTGGGCTCGGCATGGTGGCGATGGCGCTGTTCGTGATCCTGTTCAACCGCCTGCTGTGGCGCCCGATGTATGCGTTCGCCGCCCGCCGTCTCACCTTCGCCTGAAGGACCAAGCCGATGGACACCACGATGCAGACCCCGCCGGGCGCCGGCGCCGAGCAGCGCGGGCCCGATTTGCAGGGCCGCGAGGAGCTGGTGCGCGTCACCGAATGCCGCCAGGCCTACATGAAGGAGAGCAGCGCCGACCTGGTGGTGCTGGACAATGTCGACCTGACGCTGACATCCGGCGAGATCGTCGGCCTGCTCGGCCGCTCCGGATCGGGCAAGTCGACGCTGCTGCGGATCGTGTCGGGCCTGCTGAAGCCGACCTCCGGCAATGTCAGCTGGTGCGGCAAGCCGCTGCTCGGGCCGGCGCCCGGGGTGGCGATGGTGTTCCAGAGTTTCGCCTTGTTCCCCTGGCTGACGGTGCAGGCCAATGTCGAGCTGGGGCTCGAGGCCAAGGGCATCGGACGCGCCGAGCGCGACCGGCTGGCGGAGGAGGCGATCGAACTGATCGGCCTCGGCGGCTACGAGAACGCCTACCCGAAGGAATTGTCCGGCGGCATGCGCCAGCGCGTCGGGCTGGCGCGGGCGCTGGTGGTGCATCCGGCGCTGCTGCTGATGGACGAGCCGTTCTCGGCGCTCGACGTGCTCACCGCGGAGAACCTGCGCACCGACCTGATCGAGCTGTGGTCGGAGAAGAAGCTGCCGGTGAAGGCGGTGCTGATCGTCACCCACAACATCGAGGAGAGCGTGCTGATGTGCGACCGCATCCTCGTGTTCTCGTCCAATCCCGGCCGGGTGGCGCACGAGCTGACGGTGCCGTTCCCGCATCCGCGCAACCGCCACGATCCGGCGTTCCGGCAGTTCGTGGACAAGATCTACGGGCTGATGACCAGGCGCGAGACGCCGCCGCCGGTCGATGCGTCGGCGAGCCAGGGCGATGCCAGGACCGCCAGGACCTTCGCCCAGGCTTTGCCGGAACTGCCGATGAACCTGATGGCCGGCCTGATGGAGACGCTGGCCGAGCAGCCCTATCGCGGCCGCGCCGACCTGCCGCTGCTGGCCGGCTCGCTGCAGCTGGAACTGGACGAGCTGCTGCCGCTGGGCGAGAGCCTGCAGATGCTCAAATTCGCCGAACTCGAGGAAGGCGACATCCGGCTCACCCCCGAGGGGCTGCGCTTCGTGCAGGCCGAGCGCGACGAGCGCAAGGAGATCCTGGCGGCGAGCCTGCTCGCCAACCTGGCGCTGGTGGCGGCGATCAAGCAGGTGCTGGACGAGCGCTGGAACCATCGCGCCCGCGCCGAGCGGTTCCGCGACGAACTCGAGGATCACATGTCGCCCGAATATGCGCGCCAGACGCTGCAGACGGTGATCAGCTGGGGCCGCTACGCCGAACTGTTCGACTTCGACGAGGAGGCCGACCAGTTCTACATCGAGGATGACGACGACTAGCGCTTCGCGGCGCCACGCCGTGCTTGCGGTCCTGCTCCTGGTCGGCACGCCGTGTCTGGCGCATCTGCCGGAACTGGTCGGCTGGAGCACCTGCAATCCCTTCTACTCGTTCGCCGACCTGGTCGACTGGCACCTCTGGTATGGCGGCACCTGCGTGGTCGACGGCAATGTCGGCGACATCGTGCAGGCGCTCGGCGGCCTGTCCGCCAGGCTCTGGCTGCAGGGGCGGCTGCCCTGGTGGGACCATTTCGCCGGCGCCGGCCTGCCGCTCGCATCCACCATGCAGCCGGGTTCGTTCTTCCTGCCCTTCGTGCTGCTGCTGCATCTGCTCGACGGCCCGCTCTATCTCAAGCTGGTGATGCAGATCCTGAGCGGGCTGTTCGGCGCCGCGTTCCTGCGCGAGATCGGCCTGCGACGCGATGCGGCGGTGCTGGGCGGCATGCTGTTCTCGCTGAACGGCTCGTTCGCCTATTTCGGCGACGCGCCGATCATGCCGATCCCTTTCCTGCCGCTGCTGCTGCTCGGGATCGCGCGCTGCCGGCGGGCCCTGCACGAGGTGCGGCCCGGCGGGCCGATCCTGGTGGCGCTGGCGATCGGCTTCTCGCTGCTGGCCGGGTTTCCCGAAACCGCCGCGGTGGACGGGCTGTTCGGCCTGGCTTGGCTGCTGCTGGCGCTGGGCGGGCGAGGCCTGAGCGCGGCGCAGCAGCTGCGGCTGGCCTGCATGGTCGGCGCCGCCGGGGTGGTCGGGCTGGCGCTGGCGTCCCCGGTGCTGATCCCGTTCCTGCGCGAACTGCCGGCCTCCTCGCTCGGGCCGCACGGCAGCACGTTCGGCAACCTGTTCCGGCCGGACCAGCTGGCCGGCCTGCTGTTCCCCTCGATCTTCGGCGCGCCGATGGAGGATTTCGACATCGACGCCTGGGGCGGCGTCTGGGGCTATTTCGGTGCCGGAATCACTTGCCTGGCGGTGCTGGCGCTGCTGTCGCGGTGGCGGGATCCGGTGCGCTGGCTGGCGGCGGGCTGGATCGGCTTCTTCCTGCTGGCTGCCGGCGGCGTGCCGGGCTTCATGCAGCTGCGCCAGCATCTGCCGATCCTCGATGTGGTGGATTTCCGCCGCTACCCGGCCGCCTCCTGCGAGTTCGCCGCCATCCTGCTGGCGATGCTCACGCTCGATGACTGGCTGCGCGCGCGTGCGCCGCGCCGGCGCAGCGTCGGCCTCGGCCTGTCGGGACTGGCCCTGTTCGCGGCCGCCTGCCTTGTCGTCGCCCGGCACCGGCTGATCGCCGACGCGCAGCACGCGCCGCTGCTGCTGGAGGGCGTCACCGCGCTGCTCGCCGGGCTCGTCGTCATGGCCGGGGTGGCCTGGCTGCTGTGCCGGCCGCCCGGCCGGCGCGGCATGGTCGGCATGACCGCGCTGGTCATGAGCGAGGCGTTGCTCTCGTTCATGGTGCCGGTGTGGCACGACAACCCGGTGGTGGCGCCCGATCTCGGCCCGATCGCCTATCTGCGGGCGCATCAGGGCCTGTCGCGCCTGCACGTGGTCGGTCCCAGGCTGGTTCCAAACTACGCAGGCTATTTCGGGATCGCCTCGATCGACGACATCTTCTGCCCGGTGCCGCTGGCCTGGCAGGAGCAGGTGGTCCGCATGGATCCGCGGCAGAGCGCCTTCAGCTTCACCGGCCAGTTCGATACCGACGCGCGCACGCTGATCGCGCGCCGCGCCATGTTCGAGGCCTACGGCGTGCGCTACGTGCTGCTGCCGACCAGGGGCGACCCGCTGGCCGGCCAGCCCGGCTTCGTGCGCGTCTATGACGGCGCGCGTTCCAGGCTCTACGAGATGCCGGGCGCAAAACCCTATTTCGAGCTGTCGCAGGCGGGCTGCGCGCTCAGCGTCGCCGACCGCGACCATCTGGATGCGGCCTGCGATGGTCCGGCGACGCTGGTCCGGCGCGAGATGATGTTCCCGGGCTGGCGGGCATTCGTGAACGGCCACCCTACCCGCCTGGACCGTACCGCACTGGGGTTCCAGTCGCTCGACCTGCCGGCGGGACGGTCACGGGTGGAGTGGCGCTACCTACCGGTGGACGCCACCTCGATCGCGGTGGCGTTCGGCGCCGGGGTGCTGGCGCTGGCGGCGCTGCTGGCCGCCGCCGCCTGGCCGGCTCAGGCCGCCGGTTTGCGCAGGCGATCGGCGAACTGCTTGCGGAATTTCGCCACCTTGGGCGCGATCACCACCCGGCAGTAGCCGGCACCGGGATTGAGCGCGAAATAATCGTCGTGCTCCGGCTCGGCATCGTGGAAATCCGGCGCCGGCAGGATCTGGGTGACGATCTTCCCGTCCCAGATCCCCGCCGCCTCGATCTCCCTGGCGATACGCTCGGCGGCCTGCTGCTCGGCCGGCGAGCCGGTGAAGATCACCGAGCGATACTGGCTGCCGACATCGGCGCCCTGTCGATCGAGCGTGGTCGGATCATGGATGGTGAAGAACACCCGCAGCAGATCGTCATAGGACAGGATATCCGGGTCGTAATCGACCTTCACCACCTCGGCGTGTCCGGTGCGGCCGCTGCACACGTCGCGGTAGGTCGGACGGTCGGTGGTGCCGCCGGCATAGCCGGACTGCACCTTGTACACGCCGTTCAGATCCTTGAACACCGCCTCGAGGCACCAGAAGCAGCCACCGCCGAGAATGGCGGTCGCGTTCCGGCCCTGGGTGGTTGCCTGTTCGGACATCGTATTTCCTTTCTCGTCCATCGCGTGCAGATGGGCGCTCCCCGGGCGAATCGCAAACCCGGATCGTCGCCCATCCCGACGGTCCGGAACCGCTGCGCGGCTCGAGCGCTTGAGCCAGCATGAGTCCGGGGCGACATGATCCGAGGGAGAAACGACATGGCTGACAACCCGCTCGAAGCCGATCCGGCACGCGAGAAGCGCATCAAGGAGCGCGCCTATCACCTGTGGGAAGCGGATGGCAAACCGCACGGCCGGCACGACGAATATTGGGAACGCGCCAGCGAACTGGTCGGCATGGAGAGCAGCGCCGGCGCGGGCCAGTTGCCGAACCCGGCCACGCAGCCCGGCGCCGATCCGAGCCGCGTCACGCCGGTCGAGGAAGCCTCGATCCAGGAGAATCTCGGCGAATTCCCGGACCGGTTGTCTGACCAGGGCGAGGTGCTGCCGACGCCGCGCAAGCGCAACCCGGCCCGTCAGCCCGACACCAGCCCGGCGGCGGGTGCGACCGGCACCAAGGCCGCACCGGCAAAGGCCAAGAAGAAGAAGGCGGACTGAGCAACCGGTCGCCATTCGCAACCGAGGCGGCGGCGCTCAGAACGTATCGCGGAACCGTTCCGGCAGGCGCCATAGCCGGTCGCCGCTCAGATGCAGATCGATCCTATACTGGTCATGGGTGCGCGACTGCGTGCTGTCCATCAGGCGATCGAGCCAGCGCCGCAATTCCGGATCCGACGGCGTCAGGCTGCGCTGCTCGTCATGCGGCAGCCCGGCCATGCCGCGTAGCATGCCCTCCCAGTCCCGGTCGGGCATGCGCTGGTGCGAGCCGGCCTGCGGCGAGATCCAGGCCTGCACGCGGGTGCGCTGCAGCCGCTCCAGCCCGGAAGGCAGATCGGCGTAGCGCAGGTGGAACAGGAACAGCCGGTCGAGGCGCGGGACATCGTCGATGCAGTGGAAGCCCGGCGCCCAGGCGACACGGCGGCGGATCAGCACCGGCTTGCACATGGCGCTGCTGAAGCGCAGCCAGCGCCGTTGCGGTCCGACCGGCTGTCGCCAGTCGATCGCAGGCTCCTCGTCCGGATCGTGGATCACGTCGAGGCCGATCGCCGTGACCACCGCGTCGGGCGCCAGGCTGGCGGCAAAGGCGGGCAGCGACGGCGCCCGTTCCGGATCGGCCACCAGCAGCTCGTCGACGTCGGTGTAGATCACCGAATCGTACCAGCAGAGCAGGCTGGCGCAGAAATCGGCGATGAAGCCGTTCCGCACGCTGTCGTCCTGCGGCGAGCGCGGCAGGCGCAGCACGCTGGCGCTGCCGGTCACCGCCCCGGCGGTGCTGCGGTCGGTGCTGCCGTGATCGACCACGTAGCAATGCCCGGCGCCGACCTGTGCGCCGTAATGGCGCAGCCAGACCGGCAGGAACACCGCCTCGTTGTAGACCATGGTGACGATCGCGAGCGGTGCCTTCATGCCGGCGATGCTACCGCCAATCCGCCCGGCGCATAATGCCGGGTGCGGCCGGCCGGACCCGGCCGCGCTTGAACAGCCGCGTTTCGTCCTCCATACGATGAACGCATGGCAACCATGCGGCTTCCTGAAGAACCCTCCGGAGACGTGGCGTGAACGAGCTGACCGGGGTCGCGCGCGCGGCGCGGGAGCCTGGCAGGCTCGGGCTCCGCAAGTCGCTGGCGCAGATCGAGGCGGAAAGCGACGCGCACGGGCTGAAGCGGACCCTGGGGGCGCTCAACCTGACCATGCTGGGGATCGGCTCGACGATCGGCGCCGGCATCTACGTGATGACCGGGACCGCGGCGGCGAACTATGCCGGGCCGGCGATCCTGCTGTCGTTCCTGGTGGCCGGCCTCGCCTGCCTGTTCACCGCGCTCTCCTACGGCGAGCTGGCGTCGACCATGCCGGTCAGCGGCTCGGCCTATACCTATGCCTATGCGTCGATGGGCGAGCTGGCGGCCTGGATCGTCGGCTGGCTGCTGCTGCTGGAATACGGGATCTCCTGCGCCGGCGTGGCGGCCGGTTTCTCCGGCTACGCCACCAGCCTGCTGCACGATTTCGGGGTCACGGTGCCGAACTGGGCCTGTGTGTCGTTCATCCAGACGCTGCCGGGGCCGAACGGCACCAACCTGCTCGATATCGGCCACGGCATGAACCTGGTGGGCGCGTTCGCCTCGGTGGTGGTGACGGTGCTGCTGGTGATCGGCGTGTCGGA
>CAZZZA010000125.1:0-8783 GCA_964658455.1 uncultured Lichenihabitans sp. | reverse complement strand
TGCGCTTCACCAACGAGTGCCTCGGCCCGACCGCGGTGATCCTGGTGCTGATCGGGGCCGGCGGCGGCTTCGGCCGGGTGCTGGTCGATAGCGGGGTGTCGAAGGCGATCACCGATCTCGCGGTCGGCGGGCACGTGCCGCTGATCGTGCTCGCCTGGCTGCTGGCCGCCGTCATCCGTCTCGCCGCCGGCTCAGCAACGGTGGCGATGAGCACCGCGTCGGGGATCGCGGGCCCGATCCTGCTGCACGGTCATGGCGCGTCGCAGGAACTGCTGGTGCTGGCAACCGGCGCCGGCTCGGTGGCGTTCGGGCCGCTGAACGATGCCGGGTTCTGGCAGATTAAGGAGTATCTGGGTCTCAGCGTGCCGCAGACGATCAAGAGCTGGTCCGTACTCGAGACCCTGATCGCGGTCCTGGGACTGGGTTTCACCCTGCTGTTGTCCCTGGTGGTGCCGGTCTGACGCCTCGTCGGCACTTGCGGCGGCAATGCGGTCCAGTGTCAAACTCGCGGCAAGCGATACTGCTCGAGCCTGGCGGCGGGTTGCATGAAGGAGACGGTCTTTGTCGAATGAAACCATGAGGGCGCGGGCCACCAGCGGGGACGGGTTCATCGCCGCGCTCGACCAGAGCGGCGGATCGACCCCGGGGGCGCTGCGCCAGTACGGCATCCCGGAGACCGCCTACGGCAGCGAGGCGGAGATGTTCGCGCTGGTGCACCAGATGCGGGTGCGCATCATGTCCGCCCCCGCCTTCACTGGCGATAAAGTGATCGGTGCCATCCTGTTCGAGGCGACGATGGACGGCGAGATCCACGGCAAGCCGGTGCCCGCCTATCTCTGGCACGATCGCGGCGTGGTGCCGTTCCTCAAGGTGGACAAGGGCCTGCAACCCGAGGCGGACGGCGTCAGCCTGATGAAGCCGATCCCCGGGCTGGACCCGCTGCTCGAGCGTGCGGTCGGGCTCGGCGTGTTCGGCACCAAGATGCGCTCGGTCATCAACCTGCCGTCCAAGGACGGCATCGCTTCGATCGTCGGGCAGCAGTTCGAGGTCGCCGAGCAGATCGCCCGCCACGGGCTGATGCCGATCATCGAGCCGGAAGTGCTGATCAAGAGCCCGGACAAGGCGTCGGCGGAAGCGATCCTGCTGTCCGAACTGACCAAGAACCTCGAGGCGCTCCCGGACGACCGCCAGGTGATGCTCAAGGTGACGATCCCGGAGATATCAGACCTCTACCAGCCGCTGGTGATGCACCCGCGCGTCGCCCGCGTGGTGGCCCTGTCCGGCGGCTATCCCCGCGCCGAGGCCTGCCGCCGGCTGTCGCACAACCACGGCATGATCGCGAGCTTCTCGCGCGCGCTGATCGACGAGGCCCGCCAGTCCATGAGCGACGAGGAATTCAATACCAGCCTCGCCAGGGTCATCGACGAGATCTACCACGCCTCCACCGTGAAGGTCTGATCCGCCGCACCGTCGCGCCCGACACGGCACCGGCGCGATGGGCTGGCGGCTGCTGATCGCGGCCTGCGCGGTCCTAGTTACCGCGCCGGCATGCGCCGCGACGCTGCCGCCGGCGGATGCGATCGACGCGCTGGCGGAACGCGCCCGAGCCCTGTTTGACGTGCCGGGGCTGTCGCTGGCGATCGTCGAGCATGGCGAGACGGTGTTCGCCAAGGGCTACGGGCTGCGCGACCGGTCGGCGTCGCGCCCCGTCGATCCCGACACCGTGTTCGGCATCGGCTCGATCAGCAAGAACTTCACCACCGCCGCCCTGGCGCTGCTGGTCCAGCAGGGCCGGCTCGGCTGGGGCGACCGGGTGACCGCCCATCTCAGGGGCTTCCGCCTGGCCGATCCGGTGGCGACCCGGCAGCTCACGGTGCGCGACCTGGTGACGCATCGCAGCGGGCTGGGCGCCGGCGCCGGCGATCTGATGCTGTTCTCGCGCAGCCGCTTCACCCGCGACGCGGCGGTGCGCGGGGCGCGGTTCCTGGCGCTGCGCACCAGCCCGCGCTCGGCATTTGCCTACAACAACCTGATGTTCGTGGTCGCCGGCCAGCTGATCGAGGCCGTGTCCGGGCAGAGCTGGGAACGCTTCGTGCAGACCCGGCTGCTCGACCCGCTCGGGCTCCGATCCTGCAAGGCCGATCCGGTGGCGTTCTTGGGCGCGGTGCCGCCGCCCGGCGATGTCGCGGTCGGCTACACGGAGATCGGCAGCACGCTGTTCGCGCTGCCGCCCGATCCTCTTGTCGCCGCGGCGCCGGCGGGCGGGATGCTGTGCAGCGCCCGCGACCTGGCGCGCTGGGCGGCGATGCTGCTCGCCGGTGGCACCCTCGACGGGGTGCATGTCCTGGATCCGGCGCAGCGCGACCTGCTCTGGACGCCGCAGACCACCATGCCGATCGCCGCCACCGCCGCCCTCAGCCATCAGCATTTCCGCGCCTACGGGCTGGGCTGGTTCCTGGAGGATTTCGACGGCGCGCGGCGCGTCTGGCACAGCGGCACCGTGGCCGGAATGGTCGGGCAGCTCTCGCTGCTGCCGGACCAGGATGCGGCGATCGTGGTGCTGACCAACCAGGAGAACGCCAACGCCGTCAACGGACTGGTCGCGGCGCTGAGCCAGGCGCTGATCGCAGCGCCCGGCCTGGCGCCGGTGGCGTGGCTGGAGGCCTACAAGGCGCGGCAGGATGCGGCCGGCGCCCGCCGCGACCAGGAGGCGGCGACGCTGCCCGGCTCCGCCGCGCGGCCGTTCCTGCACCCGGCGCCGGCCAGCCTCGACATCTATACCGGCGTCTATCGCGATCGCTGGCGGGGCCGCTTCCTTGTCACACGCCAGGGCGATCACCTGCGTCTGTCGGTCTCCCGCTCGGTCGATCTGGCCGGCACGCTCGCGGCGCTGGAGCCGGACCTGTTCGTCGTGCACTGGGACGACCGGCTGTTCAACGGCAACGACGATTCCTACCTGCGCTTCACGCGCGACCCCGCAGGGCGGATCGTGGCGGCGTCGATGCGGCTGGTGGGCTCGGACATGAGTTTCGACGTGCAGGATCTCGATCTACGCCGCGCGACGCCCGGCCGGGCGACGGGGCGCTGAGCATGCAGCCGGTGATCGTGCAGGAGCGGTTCGGCGGGGCGGGGTGGCGCGAGATGATCGCGCTGCGCACCCAGGTGCTGCGCGCGCCGCTCGGTCTGGCCTACAGCGACGGCCAGCTGGCCGGGGAATGCGACCAGATCCATCTGGCCCTGCGGCTCGGCGGGAACCTGGCCGGCACGCTGCTGCTGCTCCCGGACGCGCCGGCGGCGGTGGTGCTCCGGCAGATGGCGATCGCGCCGGCCTTCGCGGCGCGCGGGCTGGGGCGGCAGCTGGTGCGGCACGGCGAGACCGTCGCCAGGGAGGCGCTGGGCGCGCGCATCGCCACGCTGTCGGCGCGCCGGACCGCGATCGGTTTCTACCAAAAGCTCGGCTACCGGGCGGAGGGGCCGACCTATATCGACGTCACCCTGCCGCACCGGCGGATGCGCAGGTCGCTCGATCCCTGAGCCCGATCGCGGCCGCCGGGCGGGCTGGAATGGCAAGGTTGCGAGAAAAATGTTTGTGCGGGGCGGCGGTTCCTGTCACGTCCCGCCGCCATCCTTCGCCCGCACAGGAACCCGCCATGGACGCACCCGTCAGCGACACGCCGTTCGCGCTCGCCGCCGAGCAGATCATGGCACTTGGCCGGCGCATGGACCGTCTCGGCTGGGTGCCTTCGCTCGGCGGCAACATCAGCGTAAGGCTCGATCCGCACAGCGTCGCGATCACCCGCAGCGGCGGACGCAAGGGTTTCCTGAACGTGGACTCGGTGATCCGGGTCGATCTGCAGGGCCGGCCGCTGGTGGAGGGCGACCGTCCCAGCGCCGAGACCGGGCTGCATTGCCAGATCTATCGCCGTATCCCTTGGGCCAACGCGGTGCTGCACGGCCACTCGGTGCCGGCGACGGTGCTGTCGCGGCTGGTGGCCGAGCCGTCGATCGTGTTGAGCGGCTACGAGATGCTCAAGGCCTTCGAGGGGCAGACGACGCACGAGACGAGCCTGGCGGTGCCGCTGTTCGACAACGACCAGGATATGGACCGGCTGGCCGGGCTGATCGAACCGACGCTGCCGCAGCCGACGCCGGGCTACATCCTGCGCGGCCACGGCGTCTATGCGTGGGGCCGCGACGCCGAGCAGGCGATCGCGCATCTCGAGGCGCTGGAATTCCTGCTCGCCTGCGAACTCGAAGCCCGCAAGGCCGGCTGACCTCGGCCGCTGTGATCAGCCGGCGGTCTCTAGGCACCAGATCGCGAAGGCCTGCACCAGCGCCGCCTCCTTCAGACTGTCGAACCGGCCGGATGCGCCGCCATGACCGGCTTCCATGTTGATCCGGCAAAGGACCGGCCGGGCGCTGGTGGTCACGTCGCGCAGGCGCGCCGCCCATTTCGCCGGCTCCCAGTAGGTCACGCGCGGATCGGACAATCCGCCCATCGCCAGGATCGCCGGGTAGGGGCGCGGCGCCAGGTTGTCGTAGGGCGAGTAGCTGGCGATCAGGCGGTAGGCCGCCGGATCCTCGATCGGGTTGCCCCATTCCGGCCATTCCGGCGGCGTCAGCGGCAGCGAGGTGTCGGACATGGTGTTGAGCATGTCCACGAACGGCACCTGGGCGACGATGCCGGCGAACAGTTCCGGCGCCAGGTTGGCCACCCCGCCCATCAGCAGTCCGCCGGCCGAGGCGCCGTGCGCGACGATGCGTCCGGCCGCCGTGTGCCCGGTGGCGATCAGCTGCCGCGCGCAGGCGACGAAGTCGCTGAAGCTGTTCGGCTTGGCTGGGCCGCGCCCGTCCAGGAACCAGCCCCAGCCCTTCTCCGAGCCGCCGCGCACATGCGCCACGGCATGGATCCAGCCGCGATCGACCAGGCTCAGGGTGCGGGTCGAGAAGCCGGCCTCGATGGCATGGCCGTATGAGCCGTAACCGTAGAGCAGCAGCGGCGCGCTGCCATCGACCGGCGTGTCGCGTCGGCGGAGCAGCGTGATCGGCACCATCGCCCCGTCCGGGGCCTCTGCCTGCAGCCGCTCGGTCACGTACTGCGCCGGATCGTGCCCGGACGGGATCTGCTGCGTCTTGCGCAGGCTCGTCTCCCCGGTCGCCATGTCGAAATCATACCAGTGGCGCGGCGTGGTGGGGGACTGGTAGCCGTAGCGCAGCGTGCTGGTCCGGTATTCGTAGGAACCGTCGAGCGAGAGCAGGTAGGCCGGTTCCGGAACCGCGATCTCGGTGGCGCCGTCGCGCAGGTCGGCCCGGTCGAGGTCGGCGAACGGCACCACCAGGATGCGGTTGTTGACGTCCCGGCGCTCGATCCAGACCAGGTAGTCGGCGAACACGGTGGCGCCGAGGATGAAATGCCCGGGACGATGCGGGAGGAGCGGCCGCCAGCCGGCGCGGTCGGGCTGGTCCAGCGGCGCCTGCATCAGCGCGAAATCCACCGCGCCGCCGGCATTGGTATGGATCACGAACCGGTCGCGCCAGGGGATCAGCTCGTAGCGCTCGCCTTTCAGGCGGGGTGCCGCGACCCGCGGCGCCGCGGTCGGGTCGCCGCCCGGGATCAGCAGCGTCTCGCTGGTTTCCTGGTCGCCGGCGGTGATCATGATCCAGTCGCGCGACGCGCTCAGCGACACGCCGATGAAGAAGCCCGGGTCGCGCTCCTCGTGGACCAGCGTGTCTGTGCCGCCGCGCGCGGGGCGCCGGTAGATCCTGGTCGGCCGGCCGTGCGCGTCTCGCCAGGTCCAGAACAGCCAGTCGCCATGCGGCGAGAAGGCGAAATCGCCGGTAGAATTCTCGACCGGGCCGGGCAGGGTCTCGCCGGTGGCCAGGTCCTTGACCTGGATGCGATAGACCTCCGAGCCCTGGCCGTCCTCGGCATAGGCGTAGAGCGCATGGTCCGGCGCATGGCGGGCGGCCGAGACCACGTAATAGTCCTTGCCTTCGGAGAGGGCCTGCACGTCCAGCAGCACCTGCTCGTAGCCGCCGCCGCGCGGCCGCCTGGCATGCACCGGATGCTGCGCGCCGGGTTCGTAGCGGGAATAGTACTCGAACGCGCCATCGGGCACCGGCGCCGACATCTCGTCCTGCTTCAGCCGCGCCTTCATCTCCGCCAGGATCGTCTCCTGCAGCGCCCTGGTCGGCGCCAGCAGCGCCTCGGCATAGAGATTCTCGGCACGCAGATGCGTCGCGATGTCGCCGCGCAGCGCCGACGGGTCGCGCAGCACCGTCTGCCAGTTGTCGTCCTTCATCCACGCATAGGGATCGATCCGCACCTGGCCGTGCTGTTCGATGCGCGTCTCCTCGCGTCTGGCGATCGGCGGCGCTGGCTGGTCGGTCATGGCGTGGTCCTCGGTCCTGTCCAGGCACGGCGGCAGGTCGGTGCTCGCCGGCGGGACGCCGAGGCTAGCAGCATTGGCCGCCGCCGGAACCGCAGGGGTCGGTCGATGGTTGTGGCTTGCGCCAATCTTCGACAGGGACGGTGAAGCACGATGAGAATTCTGCGCACGGCCAAGAGACGATCGGCGAAGGTCACGGCCCGTGGCCCGGTGGGGGCGCGGGCGTTCCTGTCGCTCGCCGACTACGCCCCGGCGGCACGCCGGCTGCTGCCGAACGCGCTCTATGGCTATATCAGCAGCTCGGCCGGCGGTGGCGTCAGCCTGGATCACAACATGGCCGCGTTCCGGCGCTGGAGCCTGATGCCCAGGGTGCTGCGCGGCGTCGCCGGCCGCGATACCGGCGTCACCCTGTTCGGCCATCGCTACGCGGCGCCGATCGGTATCGCGCCGTTCGGCGCCGCGGCGGTGATCGGCTTCGATGCCGACCGCGCCATGGCCAGGGCGGCCCGGCGCGCCAACGTGCCGTATCTGCTGAGCGCCAACTCCATCACCCCGATGGAGGAGGTGATCGCCGAGAACCCGGAGGCCTGGTTCGCCGCCTATTTCCCGAGCGACCGGTCGGTGATCGACGCCATGCTGGCCAGGATCGGCCGTGCCGGCTTCAAGGTGCTGGTGATCACCGTCGACGTGCCGGTGGCCAACCCGCGCGAGGGCGAGCGCCGCGCGCACTACACCATGCCGATCCGGGTCACGCCGCGCCTGGCGTTCGACATGGCGATCCACCCGCGCTGGCTGCTCGGGCGGTTCGCGCGCACCATCGCCAAACGCGGCCTGCCGCGGATCAGCAACATCACCGCCACGCCGGGTCCGACCATCTTCTCGCGCACCCACGGCACCGTCGGCGGCGCGGAAGCGTTCGACTGGGACACGCTGCGCGCGATCCGCAGCGCCTGGCCCGGCCGCCTGGTCCTCAAGGGGGTGCTCTCGCCCGACGACGCGGTGCTGGCGCGCGGGTGCGGCGTGGACGGGCTGGTGGTGTCCAACCATGGCGCCAGGATGATCGATTCGGTGATCGCGCCGATCGAGGCGATCGCGGCGATCCGGGCGGCCTGTCCGGACATGATGCTGCTGCTCGACAGCGGTGTTCGGCGGTCCGGCGACGTCTTCAAGGCGATCGCGCTCGGCGCCGACGCGGTGCTGATCGGCCGGCCGTTCTTCTTCTCCGCCATCCTGGGCGGCGAGGCCGGCCTCGGCGAGGCGCTCTCGCTGATCCGCACCGAGTTCGATCGCGATATGGCCTATCTCGGCCTGCGCGACTGCACCGAGATCGACCGTAAGATCCTGGTGGAGCGGTAGGCGGGCGCCCCGCCGCCTCAGCGTGGCGGCAGCGAGCCCGGATCCGGCCGGTGCATCTCGAAGAACGCATCGGCCCTGACCTCGACATAGGCGGCGGGCCCGCCGGCGCGCAGGATCGGCACCGCGGCGGCGGTGTCGTAGACCCCGTCTCGCAGCAGCCGGCGATCGATATGCACCGCGACCACCTGTCCGAGGGTGAGCCAGGTGTCGACCGGCTTGCCCTCCAGCGTATGCAGGCGGATCTGCTGCAGCATCCGGCATTCGAACGCGACCGGGCTCTCGCCGACACGCGGCACGTCGACGAGGCGGCTGGCGACCGGCGTGAGGCCGGCCAGCGCGAACTCGTCCACCTCCGGGCCGACGGTGGCGGCACTCGCATTCATCGGTTCGGCCAGGGCGCGGGTGGCCAGGTTCCAGACGAAGCTGCCGGTCTCGGCGATGTTGGCGACGCTGTCCTTCCAGCCGGTGGAGGCGAAGCCGATGATCGGCGGCTGGTAGTTGAAGGCGTTGAAGAAGCTGTAGGGGGCGAGGTTGAGCGTGCCGGTCCGGCTGCGGCTGGCGATCCAGCCGATCGGGCGCGGGCCGACGATGGCGTTGAACGGGTCGTGTCCAAGGCCGTGGCCGTGGGCGGGTTCGTAGACGTGCATGTCGGCGTCGTCGATGATCATGGGGCTTTCTCCGGTCGCGGTCTCAACGGGAGCGGCCGCGATCCGTTCAGCCGCGATCACGGCTTCGCGCCGTCACCATGACGGCCCACAAAACGCCACAAAACTTGTGTGGAAGGACGGATCGAACTCAGGGAGACACTCATGCGATCGATCGTCGCAGGCGGCGTTGCCGGCCTGATGCTATTGGCCGGAAGCGGCGCGTTCAGCGTGGCGCTGGCGCAGCAGCCGCCGCCGACCTCCTCCTATGCCGACGGCACCGGCAATGTCGCGATCGACTCGCTCAATGCCGGGCAGCTCGACCAGAACTATCGCGGGCCGTGGTACCAGGTGCCGGCGAACCGGGTGCGCCCGGTCTATGCGCCGCCCGGCT
>CAZZZA010000124.1:0-8788 GCA_964658455.1 uncultured Lichenihabitans sp. | reverse complement strand
GCGCCAGCCGCGGGTGAAGGCGGTGTCGGCGCGCTCGACCCGCAGCCGGCAGTCACGCGACAGGAACCGCATGCCGGCGTTGCGCAGCAGCGCGCCCGGCAGCATCTGCGCCTCGGTCAGGATCTGGAAGCCGTTGCAGACGCCCAGCACGTAGCCGCCCCTGGCGGCGAAGGCGCGGACAGCCGCCATGATCGGCGCGTGCGCGGCCATCGCGCCGGAGCGCAGATAGTCGCCATGGCTGAAGCCGCCCGGCAGCACCACCAGATCCAGGTCGGGCAGTTCGGTCTGGCGGTGCCAGAGCATGACCGGCGCCTGCCCGGACGCGCCCTGCAGCGCGATCGCCATGTCGCGCTCCCGGTTGGTGCCCGGGAAGACGACGATTCCGGCCTTCACGGCTTGGCGGCCCCGCACGGGAACGCCGCCTTGAACGCGTCGTAGGTCGCCGGGCCGACATCGCCGGAGAGCCGGTCCGGATGCTTGGACAGCCAGCCCAGCACCACGCCGCGCATCTGCTGCGCCGTGGTCGGGGCGGGGATGCACACCTCGCGGGCGACGCTCGGGCCGGCCGCGGTCTCCACCAGGGTGATACCGTCGCTCATGCCGCTCACATAGGCGTCGCAGAGCTTGGCGGTCTGCGGCGACTGGCACAGGCGCTGCAACGCCTGTGCCGACAGGTGCGACAGGCGTCCGCCAGGATGGTCCTGCGCCAGCGCCGGTGTCGCCAGGGTCAACGCGCAGGCGATAAGCAGCTTGGTCTTCATGGCAGCACCTCGGTTGTGAAGCTCTCGATCACCAGATTGGCCAGCAGCCGGCGGCCCATCTCGTCCGCCTGCGCGCGGGCCCTGGCGGGGTCGGTCTCGTCGAGTTCGAGTTCGATCACCCTGCCGGCGCGGACCGCGCCGACATTGCCGAAGCCCAGCGTGTGCAGCGCGTGGCCGATCGCCTTGCCCGGCGGATCGAGCACGCCGTCCTTTAGCATGACCGAGACCCGGACCTTCATCACTGCATGACCTCCGGGCCTTTCATGTCGCTGTTGCCGGCTTCGGGCAGGATACCCAGGCGGCGCGCGACCTCCTGGTAGGCTTCCTCCACCCGGCCCATGTCGCGGCGAAACCGGTCCTTGTCCATCTTTTCCGACGTCTTGGCGTCCCAGAGCCGGCAATTATCCGGGCTGATCTCGTCGGCCAGCACCAGACGCATGTCCTCGTTCTCCCACAGCCGGCCGAACTCCAGCTTGAAGTCGACCAGGGTGATGCCGACTCCCAGGAACAGCCCGGTCAGGAAATCGTTGATCCTGAGCGCCAGGGCGACGATGTCGTCCATGTCCGCGGTGGACGCCCAGCCGAACGCGGTGATGTGCTCCTCGGCCACCATCGGGTCGTTCAGGCTGTCGTTCTTGTAGTAGTATTCGAGGATCGAGCGCGGCAGCCGGGTGCCCTCGGGAATGCCGAGCCGCTTGCTGAGCGAGCCGGCGGCGACGTTGCGCACCACCACCTCCAGCGGGATGATCTCGACCTCGCGGATCAGCTGCTCGCGCATGTTGAGGCGGCGCACGAAATGGGTGGGCACGCCGATATCGTGCAGCCGCAGCATCAGGTGCTCGCTGATCCGGTTGTTCAGCACCCCCTTGCCGGTGATGATGCCCTTCTTGGCGCCGTTGCCGGCGGTGGCGTCGTCCTTGAAATACTGCACGAGCGTGCCGGGCTCCGGCCCCTCGAACAGGATCTTGGCTTTGCCTTCGTAGAGCTGGCGACGACGGGCCATGGCGGTCCTTCTTTGCGCTGAAGACGCCGACATCGTGGCGCGGGGCGCGGTATAGCAGCCGTGGTGGCGGTTAGATACCTGCGCGCCCGGCCGCGCACGGTGGGGCCGGGGCGAACGAGACCGCCTCGAACGCGGTGCGGTCCGGCGGGCCGGGCGCGAACATCCAGTTCGCCGGCGCCTCGCGGCTGGCGGGCAGGCCGACCAGCGAGGCGTTGGTGGTGCCGAAACCCGAGCGCGGCGGGATGTTGAGTTCGCTGCCCGGCAGCGACCGGTCCGACAACAGCACGCTCCAGGCGTTCCAGTCCGGCGGCACCGGAGTCGCGGCGGCCTGGAACCGCGGCAGGTGCCGCGCGATGCGCGGGATCGTCATGTCGTCCGGGGCGCCGGTGGCGATCATGTGCAGGCCCGGTTCGAGCGCGATGATCTCGGCATGGCCGTAGCCGAGGCCGCACAGGAAGAAGGCCTGCTCGCGATCGCCGATGATCATGTTGTAGGAGCGATACTGCCCGGCATCGGTCTCGGCGATCGCGCGCGCGCCGGCCTCGGCGCTGCCGCCGTCGGTGGCGATGAACGGCAGCACCCCGCGCGACAGCTTGCCCGGCGCCGGGCCCAGGCTGCCGACCCGGTTCAGCACCGCCGCGACCACGCCCTGGTCGCTGACCGCCAGCCAGGTGCCGCCGCCAGGGACGTCGCGCGGGCCGACAGCATGCGGCCGGTCCGGCCAGTGGCGGCCGGGCGGCTCCCAGGGCCGATCGAGACGTTCGTCCCGATTGGCTGCCACCAGGAGCGGCCAGGCCTCTCCCGGGCTGATGGAGACGATGACGGTGCACACGATCAGCGGAATCCGATTTCCGTCAACCCGGAACGGGTCGGTGATGACAATGCCGCAATGCGACATGATGGCGATTGGGTGTCAATGGCGACAGGCGTCGCCGGAGCCGGTCAGCCGGGCCGCGCCGGCCCCGGCTCGCCGAACACGCGCCGGAAGCTGACATCGAGTGCCGCCAGATGCCGGTTCGCGTCCATCGCCTGCTCCAGCGCGGCGGCGGAGACCCGGCCGGCGACCTCGGGATCGGCCTCGAGATTGGCGCGGAAGCTCCTGCCGTCCGGCGTGCCGAGCCGGGTCCAGGTCGCCATCGCGTTGCGCTGCACGATCTGGTACGCGTCCTCGCGCGAGATGCCGGCGCGGGCCAGTTCGAGCAGCACCTCGCCGGAATGCACCACCCCGCCCAGGCTCTCCAGGTTGGCCAGCATCTGCTCCGGATAGACGATCAGCGTCTCGATCATGCCGGCCAGCCGGGACAGGGCGAAATCCAGGCCGATGGTGGCGTCGGGGCCGATATTGCGCTCCACCGAGGAGTGGCTGATGTCGCGCTCGTGCCACAGCGCCACGTTCTCCAGCGCCGGGACCGCGTGCGAGCGCACCAGCCGCGCCAGCCCGGTCAGGTTCTCCGACAGCACCGGGTTGCGCTTGTGCGGCATCGCCGAGCTGCCCTTCTGGCCGGGATGGAAGAACTCCTCCGCCTCGCGCACCTCGGAGCGCTGCAGGTGGCGCACCTCTGTGGCCAGCCGCTCGATGCCGGACGCGATCACCGCCAGGGTGCAGAAGAACGCCGCATGGCGGTCGCGCGGGATCACCTGGGTCGAGACCGGCTCCGGCGTCAGGCCCAGCCGCTCGGCGACGAACTCCTCCACCCGCGGATCGACATGGGCGAAGGTGCCGACCGCGCCGGAGATCGCGCAGGTGGCGATCTCGGCGCGGGCCTGGCGCAGGCGCGCGCGGTTGCGGTCGAACTCGGCATAATGCCCGGCGAGCTTGAGCCCGAAGCTGGTCGGCTCGGCATGGATCGCGTGGCTGCGGCCGATCGTCAGGGTGAATTTATGCTCCAGCGCCCGGCGCTTCAGCGCCGCCAGCACCGCGTCGAGATCGGCGAGCAGCAGGTCGGCGGCCTGGGTGAGCTGGACCGCGAGGCAGGTATCGAGCACGTCGGACGAGGTCATCCCGAGATGCACGAAGCGGCTGTCCGGGCCGACCTGCCCGGCGAGCCAGGTCAGGAACGCGATCACGTCGTGGCGGGTGACGGCCTCGATGGCGTCGATCTTGGCCAGGTCGGCATCCGAGAACGCGGCCATCGCCGCATCGCCGCGGCTGCGTATGGTGGCCGCCGACTCGGCCGGCACGTCGCCGTAGCGGGCCATGGCCTCGACCGCCAGCGCCTCGATCTCGAACCAGATCCGGTAGCGGTTGGCGGGCGACCAGATCGCCTCCATCGCCGGCCTTGTGTAACGTGGAACCATCCGAAATCCCTCCCTGCCCCGGCACCCGTCGGCGTGCGCCAGGCGGGTTTAAGCACGGTCCCGGCGTTCGCGCAGGGTATGATCACACGGAGCGTCCATGCCGAGCCTGCATCACCTGCTGCCCCAACTGCTGGACCTGTTGCAGGTGCTGCTGATCGACCTGACCCTCGCCGGCGACAATGCGGTGGTGGTCGGGCTCGCGGTGATCGGGCTGCCCGCCCGAGAGCGGCGGCTGGCGATCCTGTTCGGCGTGATCGCCGCGACGCTGATCCGGATCGGGCTGGCCACCGTGGCGCTGCAGCTGCTGGAGATCATCGGCCTGATGCTCGCCGGCGGCCTGCTGCTGCTGTGGGTATGCTGGCGCATGTATCGCGAGCTGCGCCATCGCGCGCGCGTCGCCGCCGACCCGGCGCTGGCGCCGGACCAGGGCGGCCGGCACATGCTGCGACGCGCGATCCTGCGCATCGTGCTGGCCGACCTTTCGATGAGCCTGGACAACGTGCTGGCGGTGGCAGGCGCCGCCGGACAGCATCTGTGGGTGCTGATCACCGGGCTCGCGGTGTCGGTGGTGCTGATGGGGGCGGCGGCGAGCGTGGTGGCGCGGCTGCTGCAGCGCTACCGCTGGATCGCCTGGGCCGGCCTGCTGGTGGTCACGGTCGTCGCCGGGGAGCTGATCGTCAAAGGCGGGCGCCAGGTCTGGTTCTACAACACCGCGCACCACGGCGCGGCCGCCCCCGCTTGAGCCGGCCCCTGGCCTTACCGGCGGCGTCAGTCGCCGATCGCCGCCCCGCCGGGATGGCGCAGATCGACGCCGCCCCAGTCGCCCGGCGCGTGCCTGGTGAGCGACGGGCCGCCGACCAGCACCCCCTCGGCCGCGCCCCAGTTCTCGTGCGGCTCGATCTTGTAGCCCATCGCGGTCAGCTTCGAGACCACGTCCGGGGATAGCGCGCCGGCCTCGGCCTGCACCCCGGCTGGCATCCATTGCTCGTGGATCCGCGGCATGTTGACGGCCTGGGCGATGTCCATGCCGCCATCGACCACGGCCAGGATCGCCTCCAGGGTGATGGTCGGGATGCGCGAACCGCCGGGGCTGCCGATCGCCATCACCACCTTGCCGTCCTTCGACAGGATGGTCGGCGACATCGACGAGAGCGGGGTCTTGCCGGGCGCCACCGCGTTGGCGTCGGAGCCGACGATGCCGTACATGTTCGCCGCCCCCGGCTTGGTGGCGAAATCGTCCATCTCGTCGTTCATGACGATGCCGGTGTCGCCGGCCACCACCTTGGCGCCGAACCAGCCGTTCAGCGTGTAGGTCATCGACACCGCGCGGCCCTGCCGGTCGACGATCGAGAAATGCGTGGTCTCGGCCTTCTCGTGCGGGATCGGGTCCAGCGGGGTCAGTTCGGCGGAGGCCAGCGCCCGGTCGGAGGGCGTATGGGCCCGGACGATCGCGGCGTAGGACGGGCTGGTCAGGGTCGCCACCGGGTTCTGCACGAAGGCCGGGTCGCCGAGATTCTGCCGGTCGGCATAGGCGCGACGCATCGCCTCGACCTGACGCTGCACGCCCTCGGCGCTCCGCAATCCCAGCCGCTTCAGGTCGTCGCCATCGAGGATGTCGAGGATCTCGCACAGCGCGATGCCGCCGCCGCTGGGCGGCGGGGCGGTCTCGACGGTGAAGCCGTGATAATGGCAGGTCACCGGCGGCAGCAGCCGGGTGTGGTAGCGGTCGAAATCGGCCTGGGTGAACAGGCCGCCGCCCTTGCGGCTGGCGGCGACGATGCCGGCGGCGATCGGACCCCGGTAGAAGGCGTCGGCGCCGTTGGCGGCGATCAGCGACAGCGAGCGGGCCAGATCGGCCTGGATCAGCCGCTCGCCGACCTGATACGGGCTGCCATCCTGGTGCAGGAAGATGCGGCGCGCGTCCGGGTCGCGGGCGAAGCCGTCGGTCGCGGTGTGCAGCAGCATCACGTCGCCGGGGCCGAGCACATAGCCGTCGCGGGCCAGCGCGATCGCCGGCGCCATCACCGTGGCGCGCGGCAGATGGCCCCAGCGCCGCAGCGCCTCGTCCATGCCGGCGACGGTGCCGGGGATCGCGGCGGCCTTCCAGCCGGTCTCGGACAGGCCCGGCACCACGTTGCCCTGCGCGTCCTGGAACATGGTTTTGGTGGCGGCGAGCGGCGCATGCTCGCGGAAATCGAGGAACAGCGCCTTGCCGTCCGGCTGCTGCAGCGTCATGAAGCCGCCGCCGCCGATATTGCCGGCGGCCGGATAGACCACCGCCAGCGCGTAGGCCACCGCGACCGCCGCATCGACGGCGTTGCCGCCCTGGGCCAGGATCCTGGCGCCGACCTCGGAGGCCAGGCGGTGCGCGGTCACCACCATGCCGTGCCGTCCCTGCACCGGCGTCGCGGCGCGCACCGCCTGCCCGGCGGGGCCGAACGCCAGCGGGTCGGGGGCGGCCCCCTCCCAGCCGCCCGGTCGGGCGCCCGGCGTCGCGGCAGGAGCGGCGGGCGGGGTCTGGGCGTTGGCCTGGGCGTAAGCCGGCACGGCGGCGAGCAGGGCGGAAAGGGCGGCGCCCGGCAGCAGACGGGTTCTGGTCATGCGGTCAGGCTGCGGGAGCGTAGGGTGGCTTGTCCAGCCCGGCGGGAGAGCGGGTGAAGATTTCGCACCCGTCCCTGGTGACGCCGACCATGTGCTCGAACTGCGCCGAGAGGCTGCGGTCGCGGGTGACCGCGGTCCAGCCATCGTCGAGGATCTTCACGTCCGGCCGGCCGACATTGACCATCGGCTCGACGGTGAAGAACATGCCGGCGCGCAGCACGGTGCCCTCGCCGCGCCGCCCGTAATGCAGGACGTTCGGCGACTCGTGGAAATGACGGCCGATGCCGTGGCCGCAGAAATCGCGCACCACGGAGAAGCGCTGCGGCTCGACATAGCTCTGGATCGCATGGCCGACATCGCCCAGCGTGTTGCCGGGGCGGATCGCCGCCAGGCCGCGCATCAGCGCCTCGTAGGTCACGTCGATCAGCATCGCCGCCTTGCGCGAGACCGGCCCGACCGTGAACATCCGGCTGGTGTCGCCGTACCAGCCATCGAGGATCGAGGTCACGTCGATGTTCAGCACGTCGCCATCCTGGAGCCGGCGCTCGCCGGGGATGCCGTGGCAGACGACATGGTTGATCGAGATGCAGCAGGATTTCGGGTAGCCGCGATAATTCAGCGTCGCCGGGATCGCGCCGCGCGAAAGGGTGTAGTCGTGGATCAGCCGGTCGATCTCGCCAGTGGTGACGCCGGCACGGACATGCGGCGCGACCATGTCGAGCGTCTCCGCCGCCAGCCGCCCGGCCGCGCGCATGCCGACGAAATCCGCCTCCGGATGGATGACGATCCGGTGGCTGGCCGGCTCGCCGCCGCCATCGCTGCCTGACTGCTTCTTCGCCTCGCCATCCATCGTGCCGTCTTTCCCCCGCAGCCTGTCCCAGCGCCTGTTCCGGCGCCTGTCCCTGGCGCTTGTTTCGAGAGCCCGTCCAGAGAAGGCGTCGCCGCCGGTCCGGCCCTCTCGCACAGGCTGTCGGCCGGGCCAGCCTGTCCGGGAAGACCCATCGCCGGCGACGCCTGGGCGGCGGCCGGTCATGCTGGCGTCCGGGCAGGCTTGCACGGCCTTCTGGTCAAGGATGGGCGGACACAGGCCACGGTGCAAGACGAGAGGCGGCGCCGGACCGGCGTCTACGCCCGGGCGGTCAGCCTTTCAGGCGGCCGCGCCCGTGCGCCCTGGCGTGCGCATGCGCACGCGGCACCGCCACCGAGGCGGCGGCGAGATGGACCCGTGCTCCGGTCAGGCCGTTGCGCGGCGCACGCAGGCGGCCATGCGCGGCGACCACCGGGCCTTGCGCCGCCACCAGCCGCATCACCAGCCGGCCATGGACGCGGCGCACCCGGCGCAGCACCGGCGCCGCGGCGGGGGCGGCCTCCTCGGCCACGGTATCGGAGGCGAGCAGCAGCGGCGCGCGGCGCATGCGGCCGAGCGTGTGCGGCATCAGCGGCACACCTTCCTGCAGGAAGGCCTGGTCGAGCAGCCCGGCCATCACCCCGCTGCGCTGCGCGCTGGTCCTGGCGCCGAGCACCACGCCGATCAGGCGCACGTTGCCGCGCACCGCCGAGGTCACGAGGTTGAGGCCGGCATCGACGGTGTAGCCGGTCTTGAGCCCGTCGGCGCCGGGATAGAAGCGCAGCATCGGGTCATGGTTGGGGACTTCGCGACCATGGAACATGAAGGCCGGCACAGCGAAGTAATGATACTGCTCGGGGAAGTCCTGGATCAGGTGGCGCGCCAGCAGCGCGAAATCCCTGGCGGTCGAGACCTGCTCGGCATCCGGCAGGCCGGAGGCGTTGCGGAAGGTGGTGCTGCGCATGCCGAGCGAACGCGCCTTCTGCGTCATCATCTGCGCGAACTGCTGCTCGTCGCCCTGGGCCAGCATCTCGCCCAGCGCGCAGGCGGCGTCGTTAGCGGATTTGGTGACGAGGCCCAGCACCGCCTGTTCGACGGTGAGGTAGCTGCCGGGCGCCAGGTCGAGCTTGGACGGCTCCATCGACGCGGCGTGCTGCGAAACCGGCACTGCCTGGTCCAGCGAGATATGGTTCTGACGCAGCGCGTCGAAGGTCAGATACAGCGTCATCAGCTTGGTCAGGCTGGCCGGGAACCGCTGCAGATCCGGGTTGGCCTGCT
>CAZZZA010000123.1:0-8792 GCA_964658455.1 uncultured Lichenihabitans sp. | reverse complement strand
TGCGGCGCCGCCTTCGCCAGCGCGGCGCTGCACGGGGCCAGGAAATCCCAGTGGTCGGCGCCTGGCACGGCGTGATACTCGACCGGCGCGCCGGCCCGCCGCAGCCCGGCCAGCACCGGTTCGACGAAGTCCGGCGCCGGCTCGACTCGGTCCTGCTCCGCCTGCCAGAGCTGCACCGGCACCCGCACCCCGGCGAGCCCGTCGGCGCCGAAGCTGAAGCCCAGCGCCGGCGCCGCCGCCACCACGGCGCGGATGCGCGGATCGTGGCGCCAGCTCGCGGCAACCGGCAGCGGTGCCGGATGCGCGCGCAGCAGCGTGCAGGCATAGTTTGCCGGGTGGCCGGCGCAGAACGGCGCGACCCGCGTCAGGTCCGGCACGCCGCCGGCGACCACCAGCACCGTCAGCCCGCCGGACGAGAAGCCGAACAGCCCGATCGCGTCCGGATCGACCGCGCCGCGGCCGGACCAGCGGCGCAGCACCGCGTCGATGGTGTCGTCGAGCTGTCGCGGACGCGCCGGCAGGTCGGTGGCGCGGCTCTGGTCGCGATAGTTGTCGCCGGCATGGGTCGGCGCCGCGACCACGAACCCGGCGGCGGCGAGCACCAGCGCGGTATCGAGATGGCCGCCGAACCAGCCGCCATTGCCATGCGACATCACCACCAGCGGGTGGCGGCCGGCCTGCACCGGCGCGTCCCTGGCCACACGCTGCTCAAGGAGGCCGAGCGCCTGCATGCTCGCGGCGGCCTCGGTCGGATACCAGATGCCGGCCTCGAGCGGCGCGGCGCCCGGCTGCGGCACCGCGATTTCGGTGAAGCCCACCGGGGAGGCCTGGGCGCTGCGCACCGGCGACGCGCCGGCGGCCAGGGCGAGGGCCAGGCCGGCCAGCAGCAGGCGGATCGGCACGGGCCGGGCCATCTCAGGCCGCCTTGAGCGCGAGACGCGGCGCGGTGCGATACTGGCCGCGGAACGCCAGCACCCAGCCGATGAAATAGCCGGCGGTGGCGCCGGAGACCGCTCGGCCGAGCATCAGCAGCAGCGCGTGCTGCTGCCCGACCGGATGCAGCGCCGCCGCGACCGCGACAACGTACTGCACGAGGAACACGCCGACATTGCGCACCAGCGGTGCCACGCTGCCGGTGCGTCGCACCAGCCCGGCCTCGGCGTCGACCGCGAGCAGTCGCGGGCTGGTCAGCATGCCGAGCGGCGTCGCCAGCAGCAGTGCGGCGAGCCAGACCAGCAGCGCCGACGGCCCGGCCCGCACGGCCAGCAGGTTGGCGAGGCCGATCAGTACGAACAGCACCGGCACGGCCAGCATGCGCCGGACCGTCAGCGTCTGCGGACCCAGGGCGCGGACGCCCTGATAGGCCAGATAGGCGAGCAGCAGATAGACCCAGACCGGGGTGTGGAGGAGAAGCTGCTTGGCGAAATTCATGGCACGGCGCTCCTGGACGGGATGGCGCCTGCATGCCGGACCGCTTCGGCGCGCGGCAACCATGGTTGCGCCAAAAGCTGCCCGATCTTCGTCAATCGCTGCTAGCGTCGTTTCACGAAGCGCGAAGGGACATCGATGACCGAGGCGGCCGGGGCGGCTGGCGGCGGGACGCGGCGCCGAGGCGGGCAGATCGCCGCCGGCTGGGCGACCGCGCTGCTGGTGGCGATGCTGCTCAGCCTGATGGCGCCCTGGGGCACCTGGCGGCTCGGCCTGCCGGTCCGGTTCGGCTATTTCCTGGCCTGCGCGCTGTTCTGGAAACTCGGTCTGGCGGCCGGTCGCCGGCTGGTCGCCGCCCTGACGCCGTCGCTCGCCGGACCCCGGTCGGTGGTGCTGATGGTCGTCGCCGGCTCGATCCCGGCCGCCGCCGGCACCGAACTGTCGCTCTGGATCGTGACCGGGCACACCGCCGGTCTGCTGCCGCTCTACGGCGAATCGCTGGCGCTGGGGCTGGTGATCGCCTTCGCCTATCGCGGGCTGTTCCAGGCCGCCGCGCCGGTCGCGGCGGCGCCGTCCCCGACGGCGGTCGAAGCGGCGACGGCCGGCGTTCCCCGGCAGGAGGGCGCGGCGTTCCTGGCCCGCCATGCGCCGGACCTCGCCGGACGCCGCCTGCTGGCGCTGGAGGCGGAGGACCACTACCTGCGCATCCACACCGTCGGCGCCAGCAGCCTGGTGCTGCTCCGGCTGCGCGACGCCACCGAGATGCTGGGCGCGTCCAGCGGCTGGCAGCCGCACCGGTCGTTCTGGGTGGCCAGGGGATGCCGCGCCCGCGCCGAGCGGCGCGGGCAGGGCTGGCAGCTGGTGCTGGAGAACAGCCTGGTGGTCCCGGTCAGCCGCGCCGCGCTGCCGGCGATGCGCGCCGCCGGGATCGAGACGGCTCAGGCGCCGGCCAGGGTCTCCACGGTCGGCAGCACCGCGGAATAATCCGCCTTCGCGTGGCGCTGCATGGTCAGCGACAGCAGCTGGGTGGCGGCGGCGACGGTCGGCACCGGCACGCGGTGCGCGGCGGCGTCGGCCAGCAGCAGCCCCAGATCCTTGTGCGCGAGCGCGGTCGGGAACCTGGGCTCGAGGTCGCCGCCGCCGGCGCTCCTGATCTTGCCCTGATGGTGCGGCGACACGACGGCGAGGCCGGACAGGGTGGTGAGCAGCGTGTCGCGATCGAGCCCGGCGGCGACGCCGTAGCCGATCCCCTCCGCGATCGCCGCCATGGTCGAGACCATGATGCCGTTGACCACCAGCTTGATGGTCGAGCCGTGCCCGGCCGGCCCGACATGGATGGTCCGCTGGCCGATCGCGTCCAGGATCGGCCGCGCCCGTGCCAGATCGGCCTCCGACCCGCCGACCAGCACCACCAGCGCGCCCTTTTCCGCCTCCGGGGTGCTGCCGGACACCGGCGCGTCCAGCACCGCGAGCTTGTGCGCGTCGCCGGCCTGCGCCAGGCGGCGCGACGCGTCCGGCGACACCGAGCTGGTGTTGATCACCAGCCCGCCCTCTGCCAGGCCGGCAAGGAAGCCGTCCTCGCCATAGGCCGAGGCCTGCAGCGCCGAATCGTTGGGCACCGAGACCAGGACGATGTCGCTCGCCTGCGCCAGGGCCCTTGCCGAGCGCAGCATCCTGGTGCCGTCGGCGGCCTGGTCGTGCGTCGCCGACGGCGTGTAGGCCAGCGTCGCATAGCCGGCGGCGCGGATGTTCTGCGCCATCAGCCGGGCCATCGCCCCGTAGCCGACGAAGCCGACGGTCTTGGTCGTGTCGCTCATCTCTGTCTCTCGAACCTGGAAATCAGGCCCGCTTACGCCTGGGCGCCGGCGCGGTTGCCCGCAGCAGCGGCGCCAGGAACCGCCCGGTATGGCTGGCCTTGCTGGCGGCGATGGTCTCGGGCGTGCCCTCGGCGACCACCCGGCCGCCGCCATCGCCGCCTTCCGGGCCGAGATCGAGCACCCAGTCCGCGGTCTTGATGACCTCGAGATTATGCTCGATCACCAGCACCGTGTTGCCCTGGTCGACCAGCGTATGCAGCACCTCCAAAAGCTTGCGGACATCCTCGGTGTGCAGCCCGGTGGTGGGCTCGTCGAGGATGTAGAGGGTGCGGCCGGTTGCGCGGCGGGCCAGTTCCTTGCTCAGCTTGACCCGCTGCGCCTCGCCGCCGGACAGGGTGGTGGCCTGCTGGCCCAGCTTCACATAGCCGAGACCGACCTGGCGCAGGATGGTCAGCCGGTCGCGGATCCGGTTGGCGGCGGAGAAGTACGGCACCGCCTCGTCGACCGTCATGTTCAGCACGTCGGCGATCGACTGGCCGCGGAATTTGATCTCCAGCGTCTCGCGGTTGTAGCGGGCGCCCTTGCAGGCGTCGCAGGTGACGTAGACGTCGGGCAGGAAATGCATCTCGATCTTGAGCACGCCGTCGCCCTGGCAGGCCTCGCAGCGGCCGCCCTTGACGTTGAAGCTGAAGCGGCCGGACTTGTAGCCGCGCGCCTTGCTCTCCGGCAGTTCGGCGAACCAGTCGCGGATCGGCGCGAACAGGTCGGTGTAGGTGGCCGGGTTGGATCGCGGGGTGCGGCCGATCGGCGACTGGTCGATGTCGATGATCTTGTCGAGATGCTCCATGCCGTCGATGCGCTCGTGCGGCGCCGGCACCTGGCCGGAGCCCATCAGCCGACGCGACAGCGCCTTGTAGAGCGTGTCGATCACCAGGGTGGATTTGCCGCCGCCGGAGACGCCGGTGATGCAGGTGAAGGTGCCGAGCGGGAAAGACGCGCTGACCCCCTTCAGGTTGTTGCCGGTGGCATTCACCACCCGGACCTGGCGCTTCCTGTCCACCGCGCGCCGCTCGGTCGGCACCGGGATGCTGCGCCGGCCGGACAGGTAGGCGCCGGTCAGGCTGTCCGGGTGCGCCGCCACCTCGTCCGGGGTGCCGTGGGCGATGACGTTGCCGCCATGCACCCCGGCCGCCGGGCCCATGTCGATCAAATAGTCGGCGGCGCGGATCGCCTCCTCGTCGTGCTCGACCACCAGCAGCGTGTTGCCCAGCCGCTTGAGCCGCTCCAGCGTGCCCAGCAGCCGCTCGTTGTCGCGCTGGTGCAGGCCGATCGAGGGCTCGTCCAGCACGTAGAGCACCCCGGTCAGCCCGGAGCCGATCTGGCTGGCGAGCCGGATGCGCTGGCTCTCGCCGCCGGACAGGGTGGCCGAGCCGCGCGACAGGGTCAGGTAATCGAGCCCGACATCATCGAGGAAGCGCAGCCGGTCCAGGATCTCGCGCAGGATGCGGCGCGCGATCTCGGCGCGCTGCGGGGTCAGGGTGGCCTCGACGGTGGAGAACCATTCCAGCGCGCGCCGGATCGGCAGTTCGGACACGTCGGCGATGGTGTTCTCGGCGATCCGGACCGAGAGCGCCTCCGGACGCAGCCGGGCACCGTTGCAGACGTGGCACGGCTTCTCCGACTGGTAGCGCGACATCTCCTCGCGAATCCAGGCGCTGTCGGTCTCGGCGTAGCGCCGCTGCAGGTTGTGCAGCACCCCCTCGAACGGCTTCTTCACCTCGTAGGCGCGCTTGTCGTCCTTGTAGGTGAAGACGACCGTCTCCTCGGTGCCGTGCAGGATCGCGTCGCGCACCGGCTGCGGCAGCCCGTCCCAGGCGACGGTCATGCTGCTGCGGAAATGGCGCACAAGGCTCTGCAGGGTCTGGATGTAGTACGGGCTCTGGCTGCCGTTCCAGGGCGCCACCGCGCCGGCGGCCAGCGTCAGCGTCTCGTCGGGCACCACCAGATGCGGGTCGAAGAAGCTCTCGACGCCGATGCCGTCGCAGACCGGGCAGGCGCCCTGCGGCGCGTTGAAGCTGAACAGGCGCGGCTCGATCTCCTCCAGCGTGAAGCCGCTGACCGGGCAGGCGAACTTGGAGGAGAATACCGTGCGTTTCGGGTCCGCCTGGTCCCGGATCACCTCCTCGGCATAGACGATGCCGTCGGAGAGGCCGAGCGCCTGCTCGAAACTGTCGGCGAGCCGGCTCTCGATTCCCGGCTTGACCACCACCCGGTCCACCACCGCCTCGACGGTGTGTTTCAGCTTGCGGTTCAGGTTCGGCACGTCGGCGATCTCGTACAGCGTGCCGTCCACCTTGGCGCGGGTGAAGCCCTTGCGCGCCAGCTCCGCCAGCTCGCGGCGATACTCGCCCTTGCGGTCCTTGATCACCGGCGCCAGCAGCATCAGCCGGGTGCCTTCCGGCATCGCCAGCACCCGGTCGACCATCTGGCTGATGGTCTGCGCCTCGATCGGCAGCCCGGTGGCCGGCGAGTACGGCACCCCGGCGCGGGCCCAGAGCAGGCGCATGTAGTCGTGCACCTCGGTGATGGTGCCGACGGTGGAGCGCGGGTTGCGGCTGGTGGTCTTCTGCTCGATCGAGATCGCCGGCGACAGCCCCTCGATCGAATCGACGTCCGGCTTGCCCATCAGCTCCAGGAACTGGCGCGCATAGGCCGACAGGCTCTCGACGTAGCGGCGCTGGCCCTCGGCATAGATGGTGTCGAACGCCAGCGACGACTTGCCGGACCCGGACAGGCCGGTCACCACGGTCAGCTGGTCGCGCGGGATGTCGACGTCGATGTTCTTGAGGTTGTGTTCGCGCGCGCCCCGCACCCGGATGGCATTGTTGGCGACGGGCGGCGACGGGCGCTTGCCGCCGGCGGCGCCGGCTTTCCGGGTGGTCTGCGTCAAGCGAGGTTCCAGTTCATTGTCTGTTCACGTTCCGCGCGTATAGCGTGACGCGTAGGTAAGGGCACGCTCTATTGCGGTGAAATCCGGTGCGCCGATGGCGGACCGGTTGATGAAGACGGGAAATTGCGATGGCCGGCAGCGTCAACAAGGTGATCCTGGTCGGAAACCTGGGCAAGGACCCGGAGGTCCGCAACGCCCAGAACGGCAGCAAGATCGTCAGCTTCAGCCTCGCCACCAGCGAGAGCTGGAACGACAAGGCGTCGGGCGAGCGCAAGGAAAAGACCGAGTGGCACCGGGTGGTGGTGTTCAACGAGCGCCTGGGCGACGTGGCGGAGCGGTTCCTGAAGAAGGGCCGCAAGGTCTATATCGAGGGCTCGCTGCAGACCCGCAAATGGACCGACCAGTCCGGCCAGGAGAAATACACCACCGAGGTGGTGATCGACCGCTTCCGTGGCGAACTGACGCTGATCGACTCCAACCGCGGCGGTGACGAGGGCGGTGGCGAGGGCGGCTATGGCGGCGGCGGCTACAGTGGTGGCGGCGGATCCACCCGTTCCACCAGCCCGGCGCGCCCGGCCGGCAGGGCGCCTGGCGGCGGCGGCAACCAGGGCAACCAGGGCGGCGGTTCCGGCGGCTGGGAGCCGTCCGGCGGCGACCTGGACGACGAGATTCCGTTCTGAACCGTCCGGCTGACCGGCGAGCGGGCCGCTAGAGCGTCGAGGCGACGCTGAAGAACACGCCGCGTCCGGCATTGACCCAGTACAGCGCGGCGCCGTTGCCGGCGGCGGCGCCGGCATAGCCGATCAGGCTGGTGTTGTTGAACAGGTTGCTGACCTGCACGCCGAGGTCGAGATGGCGCCCGGCCCTCACCGGCAGCAGGTAGTGCAGCGCCAGGTCGGCGGTATCGTACGACTTGATCGGGAACCGGTTCACGAAGCCGGTATCGGTGCCCCATTGCGGGCCGACATCCTTGATCAGGAACGAGGCATCGACCCGGTCGGTGGCCAGGAACGCGCCCTTGCGGTCGAACAGCACGCCGGCGGTGGCGGTGCGTCGTGGCGCCTGCGCGATCTGCGCGCCCTGGTGGTAGCGGGCGTCGTTCAGCGAGCCGTTGGCATAGAGCGCGAAGCCGAGCCCGACCTGCGCGGTCGCCTCCAGCTCCACCCCCTTGAAGGTCGCGCCGCCCTGGTTGGTGTAGAGCGTGTTGGTGCCGATGACCGAAGAGGCAATGTAGTTCAGGTACTGGATGTCGTACAGGTCGGCATCCGCGCTCAGCCATCCGCGCTGGTAGACGGTGCCGATCTGGGTGTTCTCGGTGGTCGAGGGCTGCACGCTGTTGACGATCCTGGCGTAGAACACGTTCAGCGGCGGGGTCAGGAAGCCCTTGGCGGCCTGGGCGTAGACCGACCAGCCGGTGCCGATCCGGTAGTTCACGTCGAGCGACGGCAGCGGCTTGTTGTAGGTGGCGTGGTCGGTGGCCGGGCCCTTGACGGTGCGCACGATCGGCCCGTCGAGATAGCGCGTCACCGAGCTGTATTTGACGCCAGCGGTGATGGTCAGGCGCGGCAGCGGATGCCAGGCGAACTCGACATAGGGCTGCGCCGTGGTGAGCCGGTCGAAATACAGGTACTGGAACGCCGAGCCGGTGGGCGACGTGGTGTATTGCAGCTGGTCGCGGGTCAGCACCACGTTGGTCTTGTAAAGCGAATTGTCCTCGCTCTCGAACCAGAAGCCGGCGCGGCCCTGTCCCCAGGGCGTGTCCTGGGCCAGGCGCAGGATGTTGCCCCAGGCGCGATAGTCGTTCTTGTAGGCCGCGCCCGGCACGTCGTTGTTCAGCACCGTCCTGGCGCCGTCGAGATAGTAGTTCGTGCGCGCGGTGGTGGTCAGGTTCGGGGTGCTGAGCGAGGTGTCGCTGCCCTGCACGCCGCGATGGTAGAAGGCGGTGGTGTAGGGCTGGTCGGAGACCACGAGCCCGCCGCCGAAATCGTGCTCCAGCTTCAGGTACTCGAAATCGGTGGTGTAGGCGTCGCGGTTGTACGGCCCGTAGGCCTGCGAGCGCGGATCGTCGTTCAGGGAGAAGTTGCGCCCGTACGCATCGATCAGCGCCAGCGGCGTGCCGTAGGGTGTGTCGGTGACGGCATTGTCGAGATTGACCGCGGCGGTCAGCGTGGTGCGGGCGCCGAGCGGCTGGATGTATTTGGCGAACAGGTTGCGACGCTCGTCCGAGGTGCCGGTCAGCGCGCCGCGGCTCTCGTCGCGCTGGATATCCAGCGACAGCCGGCCGCCGGCGAGCAGGCCGCCGAAGCGGCCGGTATCGGCCTCGATGCCGAACAGCCTGGTGCCGAACGAGCCGAAGCTGGCGTAGGGGTTGACCTGCGCGGTGGCGGACGGGTCGCGCGAGCGGATCTCGACGTCGCCGCCGAACGTCGCCGAGCCCACCGTGGAGGCCGGGCCGGGACCGCGGTTGACGGTGATGGCGCCGAGATCCTTGGCGACGAAATAGGCCGCCGGCTGCGGCGACAGGTTGCCGGGCGAGCCTGGCACCTGCACGCCGTCGAACAGCACGCTGAACTGGGTGTATTGCAGGCCGCGGATGC
>CAZZZA010000122.1:0-9052 GCA_964658455.1 uncultured Lichenihabitans sp. | reverse complement strand
CCGAGATCGGGGTTGTCGATCCAGTCCTCCCACTCCTCGAGCCACCAGACGCCGCCGGCCATGATGATCGGGGTTTCGCCGAGGCCGAACAGGCGCATGGTGCGGCGCAGTTCGAGCACCCGTGGCAGCGGCGGCTCCGGACGGTCCGGGCTCTCGCTGTTGGACAGGCCGTTATGGCCGCCGGCCAGCCAGGGATCCTCGTAGACCACGCCACCGAGCAGGTCGGCGGTCTTGGAGTAGGCGCGCTTCCACAGCGCGCTGAAGGCGCGCGCCGAGGAGACGATCGGGTAGTAGTGCACGCCGAACCGGGCGGCGATGTCGGACAGCCGGTACGGCATGCCGGCGCCGCAGGTCAGGCCCTGGATCAGCCCCTTGGCGCCCTCGAGCACGCCGGTGATGACGCGCTCGGCGGCGCCCATCTCCCACAGGATGTTGGCGTGCAGCCGGCCCCTGCCGCCGGCCAGCTCGTGCGCCTGCCGGGCCTGGGCGATGCCGCCGGCGATGGCGAACTCGACCATCTCCTCGTGGCGGTCGCGCCGGGTGCGGCCGTGATAGAGCTGCGGGATTACCCTGCCCTCGTCATCGTAGCTGTCGGCATTGACGACGCTGATGGTGCCGGCACCCCCGGCGGCGGCCCAATGGCCGGAGCAGGCGCCGGTCGATACCGACACGCCCTTGCCGCCCTCGACCAGGGGCAGGACGTCCATCCCACCCATACGGATCGCGTTGATCGTCTTCATTACCGCCGTCGCCGCCTTCGATGATGAGGCAGGCATTGCCTGCGTTCCGCCCGTTCCTGCCGGCGTCCTCTAAAGTGAGACGCCTTCATGTGGCAAATCGCGATCGCGGCCCGAAACTGCAAGCGCAAAACGTGCAGGTCCGGGCCGCCGGTTTGCGGCCGTGCGATCAGTCGGCGGCGTCGGTGCGCTCGCGGCGCGGGCCGCGGTCACGGCGCTCGCCGCCGCCCTCGCGTCCCTCGCGGTCGCCGCCGCCCGACTTGGCGCCGACCTGGTCGCTGATGTCGGCGCCGGTGGCCTGGTCGACCACGCGCATCGACAGCTTGACCTTGCCGCGATCGTCGAAGCCCAGCACCTTCACCTTCACCGAATCGCCATTATTGACGACGTCGGTGGTCTTGTTGACCCGCCCTTGGGTCAGTTCGGAGATGTGCACCAGACCGTCGCGGGCGCCGAGGAAGTTCACGAACGCGCCGAAATCGGCGGTCTTGACCACCTTGCCGTCATAGATCGCGCCCAGCTCCGGCTCGGCGACGATGCCGCGGATGCGGGCGATCGCCTTGTTGGCCTGCTCCTCGGAAGTGGCGGCGATCTTGATGGTGCCGTCATCGCCGATATCGATCTTGGCGCCGGAGAACTCGACGATCTCGCGGATCACCTTGCCGCCGGTGCCGATCACGTCGCGGATCTTATCCTTGGGCACCGTGATCACGGTGATCTTCGGCGCGTTCGCCGCGACGCCGCCGCGATTCTCGGTCAGCGCCTTGGCCATCTCGCCCAGGATGTGCAGCCGGCCGTCACGCGCCTGGTCGAGCGCGATCTTCATGATCTCCGGCGTGATGGAGGTGATCTTGATGTCCATCTGCAGCGCGGTGATGCCGCTCTCGGTGCCGGCGACCTTGAAATCCATGTCGCCGAGATGGTCCTCGTCGCCCAGGATGTCGGACAGCACCGCGAAGCCGCGATCCTCCTTGATCAGGCCCATGGCGATGCCGGCCACCGGGCGCTTCAGCGGCACGCCCGCATCCATCAGCGCCAGGCTGGTGCCGCAGACGGTGGCCATCGAGGAGGAGCCGTTGCTCTCGGTGATCTCGGAGACCACCCGCAGCGTGTAGGGGAACGCCTCCTTGCCGGGCAGCAGCGGCCGCACCGCGCGCCAGGCCAGCTTGCCGTGGCCGATCTCGCGACGGCCCGGCGAGCCCATGCGGCCAGCCTCGCCGACCGAGTACGGCGGGAAGTTGTAGTGCAGCATGAAGTTGGAGCGGTATTCGCCTTCCAGCGCGTCGATCACCTGCTCGTCCTGGCCGGTGCCGAGCGTGGTGACGACCAGCGCCTGGGTCTCGCCGCGGGTGAACAGCGCCGAGCCGTGCGCGCGCGGCAGGATGCCGACCTCGCTGACGATCGGACGCACGGTGCGGGTGTCGCGGCCGTCGATGCGGACGCCGGTATCGAGGATGGCGCCGCGCACCACGTCGGCCTCGAGATCCTTCAGGAAACCCTTGGCCTTGTCGGCATCGAGCCCCTCTTCCTTCAGCTTCTCGCCGATCGCCTTCTTGGCGGCGCCGACCTTCTCGTAGCGCGCCTGCTTGACCCGCTCCTGATAGGCGGCGGCGACGCTCTCGCGGCCCAGCGCGTCGACGCGGGCCCGCAGCGCGGCCTCCTCCGCCGAGGGCTCGGCGAGCGTCCAGGGCTGGCGGGCGGCATGCTCGGCGAGCGCGATGATCGCCTCGATCACCGGCTGGCAGGCGGCGTGGCCGAACGAGACCGCGCCCAGCATCACCTCTTCCGACAGCTCCGACGCCTCGGACTCGACCATCAGCACGCCCTCGGCGGTGCCGGCCAGCACCAGGTCGAGCTGGCTGTCCTTCACCTCGGCCAGGGTCGGGTTCAGCACGTAGTCGCCATCGACATAGCCGACCCGGCAGCCGGCGATCGGGCCGAAGAACGGGATGCCGGACAGGGTCAGCGCCGCCGAGCAGCCGATCATCGCCACCAGCGCCGGGTCGTTCTCCAGGTCATGGCTCAGCACGGTGGCCACCACCTGGACCTCGTTGCGGAACCCCTCCGGGAACAGCGGGCGCAGCGGCCGGTCGATCAGGCGCGAGTTCAGCACCTCGGCCTCCGAGGGACGGCCCTCGCGCTTGAAGAAGCCGCCCGGGATCTTGCCGGCGGCGAACGCCTTTTCCTGGTAGTTCACGGTCAGCGGGAAGAAATCCTGCCCCGGCTTGACCGACTTTGCGCCGACCGCCGTGCACAGCACGATGGTGTCGCCGTAATGCACCATCACCGCGCCATCGGCCTGGCGGGCGATCTTGCCGGTCTCGAGCACGAGCGTGCGGCCGCCCCACTCCAGTTCCTTGCGATAGAAATCGAACATTGCCTTCTCCTTGGTTGGAGGGCGGATGGCGACGTTTCGGACGGCATGGAGGCATCCCCCATGTGGCCTGAAACGCCGGGCGGATCCGCCCTTTGATGAACCCGCGAAAGGGCGGCCGCCCTTCCTGGAACCCGTCTCGGGTGTTGCGGAGGGCGACCGCCCTCCGGCGGGATACGTGTGGGGTGACGCCCCTAGCGACGCAGGCCCAGGCGCGCGATCAGCGCCTCGTAGCGGCCCTGTTCCTTGCGCTTGACGTAGTCCAGCAGGCGGCGACGGCGGCCGACCAGCATCAGCAGACCGCGGCGCGAATGGAAATCCTTCGCATGGGTCTTGAGATGCTCGGTCAGGTTGGTGATGCGCTCGGTGAGCAGCGCCACCTGGACTTCGGGCGAGCCGGTATCGGTCTCGTTGGTCTTGTAGTCGCCGATGAGCGCGGTGCGGCGCTCTGCAGTGATCGACATCGTGGTTCTCCGGGAACGGAAGGTTACAGAAGGCGCTCCGGACGCAGCCACCCTTCCTCGAGTCGGCAGAGCCCGATCACGCGCCCACCGTCCATGGCCCGGGCAACCCCGCCTGCGGGGTTGGCGGATTCGGGAATCCGGCCGATCAGCTCGACCAGGCTGATCGCCTGGCCTTGGCTGAGGCCTGCCGCTTCACTGCTGGTCAAGGCCAGCGCCGGGATGTCGGCCAGCGCGGTCGCGACCGGCAGCAGCAGCTCCGGTGAGGCGGGCGCGTTGTCCTCCACGGTCAGGATTTTGTCCAGGGAAATCGCGTGCGCCTCCAGGAACGGCCCGACCCGCAGCCGGCGCAGCGCCGCCACGTGGCCGACCGTACCACAGGCGAGCGACAGGTCGCGGGCCAGCGAGCGCATGTAGACGCCCTTGCCGGACTGCACCTCGAACACCGCGGTCTCGGCGTCGATGCGCTCGACCAGCTCGAACCGGTCGATCCGCGCCGGGCGCGGCTCCAGCACCGGGGCGCGGCCCTCGCGGGCCATGTCGTAGGCGCGCTCGCCGGCGACCTTGATCGCCGAGAACACCGGCGGCACCTGCATGATGTCGCCCTGGAACGCCGCCAGCGCGGCGCGGAACTGCGCGTCGGTCGGCCGCACCTCGGAGCTGGCCACCACCTGGCCGTCGGCGTCGTCGGTATCGCGCGCCTCGCCGATCCGCAGCGTGAACCGGTAGAGCTTGGTGCCGTCCATGATGTAGGGAACGGTCTTGGTGGCGGCGCCGAACGCGACCGGCAGCAGGCCGGTGGCGAGCGGGTCGAGCGTGCCGCCGTGACCGGCCTTCTGGGCGTCGAAGCCGCGGCGGACCTTGTTGACCACGTCGGTTGAGGTCATGCCGGCCGGCTTGTCGACGACCAGCCACCCGTCCAGGGCGCGTCCACGCTTGCGTCGCATCGTCGTTCGGTCCCGCCAGAATCAAGGAGGCGAGGCTTTAGACGAGGTGGCGGCACGGGGCAAACCGTGCCCATCGACGCCGGGCGCACCGGCGGCTAGACCCGGTTGCCATGGCAATGATCACCGTTCCGGGCCCGACCCGCACCCAGCGTTTCTCCGTCGTGCTCATGATCGAGCTGTGGGAGCGGTTCGGCTATTACGGCATGCAGGCGCTGCTGGTGCTGTTCCTGGTGCAGCGGCTGGGCTTCGCCGATACGCAGGCCAACCTGCTCTGGGGCGCGTTCGGGGCGCTCACCTATGCGGCGCCGGCGATCGGCGGCTGGCTCGGCGACAAGGTGCTGGGCTCGCGTCGCGCGATGCTGTCCGGGGCGGCCTGCCTGTTCGTGGGCTACGCGCTGCTGGCGCTGCCGTCGGAGGCCAGGGCGGTGCTCGGGCTCGGCATGGGCACGATCGTGATCGGCAACGGCCTGTTCAAGCCGAACGCCGCCAACATGGTGCGCCGCATCTACGAGGGCGACGACAGCCGGCTCGATGCCGCCTTCACCCTCTACTACATGGCGGTCAATGTCGGCTCCACGGTGTCGCTGCTGCTCTCGCCCTGGCTGAAGGACCAGTACGGCTGGCATGCCGGGTTCGCCGCCAGCGCGGTCGGGCTGGGGCTCGGGCTCGCCGGCTACGGGCTGCTGCGGGCACGGCTGGCCGGCACCGGCTCGGCGCCGGACGCGGTCGGCCTGCCGGCGCGGACCGGCTGGAGCATCCTGGGCGCGGTCCTGCTCGCGATCCTGGCGGTGGCGCTGGTGCTGCAGCACCCGCTGCTGGCGCGCGCGGTGGTGTGGCTGGCGGGGCTGGCGATCCTGACAATCTGGGCATGGCTCTACGCCGCGGCGGCGCCGCGCGAGCGTCCCGGCCTGCTGACCGCCTACCTGCTGACCCTGGAAGTGATGCTGTATTTCGTCTTCTACCAGCAGCAGCCGACCTCGCTGACCCTGTTCGCGCTCCGCAACGTCGCCCCGGATTTCCGGCTCGGCGGCGTCACCCTGTTCTCGATGTCGGCCGGCCAGTTCCAGGCACTGAACCCGATCTCGATCATGCTGCTCAGCCCGCTGCTGGCCTGGATCTACGGCGCGCTCGGCCGGTCCGGGCGGGACCTGCAGGTGTCGGTCAAGTTCCTGATCGGGTTCGGCCTGGTCACCGCCGGCTTCGTGGTCTGGTGGCTGGCGACCGGGCCGGGGGCGCCGCCGCTGGTATCGCCCTGGGTCATGGTCGCCGGCTACGGGCTGATCTCGTTCGGCGAGCTGCTGATCAGCGCGCTGGGGCTGGCGATGCTGGCCCGCTACACCCCGGTCCGGGTCAGCGCCTTCATGATGGGGGCGTTCTATGTCGCGGTCGGCGTCGCCCTCTATACCGGCAGCATGGTCGCCAATCTGGCGGCGCTGCCACCGGGACTGGCCACCGTGCCGCCGGCGCAGAGCCTGCCGCTCTACCACGACCTGTTCGGCAACCTGGTGCTGGGCGGGCTCGGCGTCACCGCGGTGGTGCTGGTGCTGCTGCCGGTGCTGCGCCGGCTCGACCGCGCGCACCACCTGGCAAACCCCGCCTAAACCGGGCCTGGGGCTGAGCCCGGCCCGGGCCGCTCAGCGCAGCGAGGGCGGCACCGCCCGCAGGCAGCGATGCAGACCGACCCGCACCGGCTGCGCCACCGGCGACAGGGTGCGGCCGGCGAGATGCCGGCGGCTGTAGAAGGTCAGCGCCCAGAACAGGTAGACGAGGCTCGACAAGACGCCGACTTCGGCAAGCACGATGGCCATGAAGGGTGATCCATGCCCGTGATAGGGCATCATGGACATGGGGCGGCCGAACCGGAGCGCCCGATCACGTTCCGGTGCGCCGGGATGCCGCCCGTCAGGCGAGGTCCTTGGCAACCGCCGGCGAGCGCAGCAGGGCGTCGATCTCCATCGCGTAGTCGAGCGCTGTGTCGGGCTGGAAATGGATCTCCGGGACGCCGCGCAGCCGCACGGCGCGGCTCAGTTCGCTGCGCAGGAACGGCGCAGCGCGGCGCAAAGCGGGCAGGATCGCGTCGATATCGGTGCGCCCGAGACGGGCGACGAAAGCGGTGGCGTGCTTCAGGTCCGGGCTGATCCGCACCTCGGTCACGGTCACATGCACCCCGGCCAGCTCCGGATCGCGGAACTCGACCCGGGTGAACAGGTCGGCCAGCACGTGGCGCACCTCCTCGGCGACCCGCAGCTGGCGCTGCGACGGGGCGGCGGGGCTCTTCGACTTGCCCTTGGACCGTCCGGTCGGCTCGGTGGCGCCGGCAGGTCGCCCTGCCGGCCCTTTCAGCTCGGTGCGGCCCCGGACCGGGTTCCGGCTCACGCCGGCACCAGCTCCATCTCGTAGCACTCGACCACGTCGCCTTCCTTGAGGTCGTTGTAGCCGGCGAACGACAGGCCGCACTCGTAGCCGCGGGCCACTTCCCGGACATCGTCCTTGAAGCGCTTGAGCTGGCTGAGTTCGCCCTGGTGGATGACGACGTTGTCGCGCAGCAGGCGCACGCCGCAGCCGCGCTTGACCACGCCCTCGGTGATGTAGCAGCCCGCCACCATGCCGGTCTTGGTGATGTTGAACACCTTGCGGATCTCGGCGTAGCCCAGGAACTTCTCGCGATGCTTGGGCGCGATCTTGCCCTTGACCAGCTGCTCCACGTCGTCGGCGACCTGGTAGATGATCGAGTAGTAGCGGATCTCGACCCCGTCGCGCTGCGCCATCTCGCGCGCCTGGCTGGTGGCGCGCACGTTGAAGGCGACGATGATCGCGTCCGACGCCCTGGCGAGCTGGATGTCGCTCTCGGTGATCTGCCCGACCCCGGAGATCAGCACCCGGACCTTGACCTCCTCGTGCTCGAGCTTGAGCACGGTGGCCTGGATCGCCTCGGACGAGCCCTGCACGTCGGCCTTGATGACCAGCGCCACTTCCTTCTGCGCGCCGGCCTGGATCCGCGCCAGCATCTGGTCGAGCGTGCCACGGGCGGCGGTGATGCCGGCGGCCTGCTTCTCCTTGATCTTGCGCTGGCGGAACTCGGAGATCTCGCGGGCGCGGTTCTCGTTCTCCACCACCACGAACGGCTCGCCGGCGCCCGGCACCGAGGACAGGCCCAGCACTTCGACCGGGGCGGAGGGGCCGCCGGACTTGATCTGCTTGCCCTTGTCGTCGAGCATCGCCCGCACCCGGCCCCATTCGGCGCCGGCGACGACGATGTCGCCCTGGTTCAGCGTGCCCTTCTGCACCAGCACCGTCGCCACCGGGCCACGGCCGCGATCGAGCCGGCTCTCCACCACGGTGCCTTCGGCCGCGCGGTCGGGATTGGCGCGCAGGTCGAGGATCTCGGCCTGCAGCATGATCGCCTCCTCCAGCTTGTCGAGGCCGGTGCGCTTGAGCGCCGAGACTTCGACATCCTGGGTCTCGCCGCCCAATTCCTCGACGACGATGTCGTGCTGCAGCAACTCCTGGCGGACCCGGTTCGGGTTGGCGCCCGGCTTGTCGCACTTGTTGATGGCGACGATGATCGGCGCGTTCGCCGCCTTGGCGTGGCGGATCGCCTCGATGGTCTGCGGCATCACGCCGTCATCGGCGGCCACCACCAGGATCACCACGTCGGTCACCGACGCACCGCGCGAGCGCATCGCGGTGAAGGCCTCGTGGCCCGGCGTGTCGATGAAGGTGATGTGCGAACCGGCGGCGGTCTCGACCTGATAGGCGCCGATATGCTGGGTGATGCCGCCCGCCTCGCCGCCCGCCACGTCGGTGGCGCGCATCGCATCGAGCAGCGACGTCTTGCCGTGATCGACATGGCCCATGATCGTGACCACCGGCGCGCGCGGCTGCAGGTCGAGATCCTCGTCGGTGGTGCCCTCGATGCCGATCTCGACGTCGCTCTCGGCGACACGGCGCACCCGGTGGCCGAATTCCTGGATCACCAGCTCGGCGGTGTCGGCGTCGAGGATCTGGGTGACGTTGGCCATCACCCCCATCTTCATCAGCGACTTGATGACGTCCGGCACCCGCGTCGCCATGCGGTTGGCGAGTTCGGCGACGCTGATGGTCTCCGGCAGCACGACGTCGCGCACCACCCGCACCTGGTCGGAGCGCAGGCGCTCGAGCTCGGCCTGCCGGCGCTCGCGGTCGCGCTGACGGCGCACCGAGGCCAGTGAACGGGTCTTGTCGTCGTCGCCCTCGATCGCCGCCTGGACATCGACGCGGCCGGTCATGCGGCGATCGCCGACCTTGCGCGGCGCCACCGCCGGGGTCTTGCGCGGCGGCAGGGCGGCGCCAGGACGGCGAGCCGGGCCGCGACGGTCGTCATCCTCCGGCTTGGCCGGACGCAGGCGCAGCGTCTCGGCCGGGGCCGCGGCGGCCGGGCTCGAGCCCGGACGGGTATTGATCACCGGCGCATGGCCGATCGCCCGCGAGGCGATGGTCCGCAGCGGCTCGTTCGGCAGGATGGTCACGCCGCCGGTGCTGGCGACCGGCGCC
>CAZZZA010000121.1:6757-9079 GCA_964658455.1 uncultured Lichenihabitans sp. | reverse complement strand
GCCGCAGCACCGCGACATGGTCGGTGATGGTCTTGGCGTTGGACGGGCCGACGCCAATATTGATCAGGGTGATGCCGTCGCCGTCCGGACGCACCAGGTGGTAGGCCGGCATCTGCGGCAGCGACCCGGGCCGGGTCGCGACACCGCCGGCGCCCTCGCCGTCGCCGCGATGGATGATGTCGCCGGGTTCGACGAAATGCCGGTATTCGTCGCCGTCCCTGAGCCGCGCCAGGCCGTAGTCGCGAAACTCGTCGACATAGCGCTGGTAGTTGGTCAGCAGCACGAAACGCTGGAAATGCGCAGGCGCGGTTCCGGTGTAATGGTGCAGCCGGGCCAGCGCGTAGTCGGTGCGCTCGGCGGTGAACAGCGACAACGGCCGCGGCTGGTCCGGATCTGGAATGAGCTGGCAGTTGGCGATCAGGTCGTCGGTCGCGGCGAGATCGGGCAGCGCGAAACGCGCGCCCAGCCGGCGCATGTCCTCGTCGCTGCCGTCGATGACCGCATCCTCGACCACGTAGGGCAGCGGGATCGGCCGGTGCGAGCGGCCGACCAGCACCGGGCGGCGATAGTGCCGCAGCAGCAGCTCGATCTGTTCGACCAGGTAGCCCTCGAACAGGGCCGGACGGGTCAGGGTGGTGCCGTAGAAGCCGGGCTCCAGCAGCACCCCGTAGGGAAACCTGTCGTCGAGCAGCGAGGGCGCGCTGTCGATCTCGATCGCCAGATAGGGATAGACCGCCTCCGAGGCGGCGATCGCGCCTTGCGCTGCGAAGGTGTCGCGCAGCAGCGCCACGCTCTCGAGATAGAGTTCGATGATGCGCGCCACCGCCTCGCGCGCATCGTCGAAGGCGCGGAAATCGCGCCCGGCGCGGTCCCGGACCAGGGTCTGGCGATCGGTCGGCGCCTGGGTCATCGGCCTTGCTCCAATCAGGCGCGCAGTTTGCCATTCCCCGATCGGTTTGACACCCTGGCGCGGTTCCAGGAGACCCTGCCGCATGACGGAAGCGCACGACCGGCCGCTACCGGCCCGGGATTGGGCGATCCTTGGCGCGTTGTCGCTGCTCTGGGGCGGATCGTTCTTCTTCTACAAGGTGCTGGCGCCGGTGCTGCCGCCCTTCACGCTGGTGACCGGGCGGGTGCTGATCTCGGCGCTGACCTTGTGGCCGGTGCTGCTGCTCGGCCAGGGGCTGCGCCTGACGCCGCGGCTGATGCTGTGGTTCCTGGCGCTCGGGCTGCTCAACTGCGCGCTGCCGTTCAGCCTGTTCGCCTGGAGCGAGCGGCATCTGACCAGCGGGATGGCGGCGCTGCTGAACGCGCCGACCCCGATCGTCACCGCGGTGCTGGCGCATTTCAGCCGTGACGAGCGCCTGAACCGGCGCACCCTGATCGGCGCGCTGTTCGGGTTCGCCGGCGTCGCGGTGCTGATGGGGCCGGCGCTGGGCCTCGGCCGCGGCCTGGTGTCGGGCGATCTGCCGGCCGAACTCGCCTGTCTGCTGGCCACCCTGAGCTATGCGATCGGCACCATCGCCGCGCGGCGTCTGCGCGGGGTGACGCCGCTGCAGCTGGCGACCGGCCAGGTGAGCGGTGCCGCGGTGCTGATGCTGCCGCTGGCGGTGTTCGGCGACCGGTTCTGGCGCCTGCCGCCGCTGGATGCCGCCGGCTGGGCCGCGCTGCTCGGCATCGCCGTCGTCAGCACCTCGCTGGCCTATCTGCTGTTCTTCCGGCTGCTGGCCAGTTCCGGCGCCACCAGGGCCGGGCTGGTGACGTTCCTGGTGCCGGTCAGCGCGCTGCTGCTGGGGCGGCTGTTCCTGGGCGAGCCGGTGGCGGCGCGCGACGCGCCGGCGATCCTGCTGATCGGGCTGGGGCTGGCGGTGATCGACGGCAGGCTGCTGCGATACCTGCCCGGGCGCGGCGGCAGGCTCTAGCGGCGTTCGAGCACGTAGTTCACCGTCAGGTCGATATCGAAATGGTCGCCCACCATGTCGGGCGGCACCGGCGGCAGGGTGCGGCCGCGGAACATGCCCTCGGTCGAATCGTCGAGCGTCGCCGAGCCGGAGGAATCCACCAGACGCACGCTCTTGACGTGTCCGCTGCGGTCGATCGTCACATGCACGTGCGACGGCCCGTCCTCGCCGCGCGCAGCGGCCTCCGGCGGGTAGTACAGGTGACGCTTGATCCAGCTGTCGATCTCGGCGCCGTAATCGTCGCTGACGCCCTTCACGCCGACGGTGGCGAACGGCGTCGCCAGATGGCCGTTCTTGACCAGCGGCCCGATCGACAGGTCGATCGACGAGCCGGACCCGCCGGCCTTGCCGGTCCGCGCCC
>CAZZZA010000121.1:0-6747 GCA_964658455.1 uncultured Lichenihabitans sp. | reverse complement strand
TGGGCGGTCCCGGCTCGGCGAACGACAGGTCCATCGGGTGCGCGAACGGATTGCTGGCGCGACGCGACGGCGCCATGCGCAGCGGGATCCTGGTCGGCTGGCTCCTTGCCTGGTTCTGCGTGGGCTGGGGCGGCGGTGGCGGCGGGGTCGGTTCCGGCGACAGGTCCGGGATCTGCAGCGGCGGCGGCACCGGCGGCAGCTCGGTATTGACGGTCGGCTGCTGCTGCGGCGCGGGCGGCGCCACCGGCTGCGCGGGCTGCCCGCCGCCGGCCTGGTCCGGCGATACCGGCTGGCCGATCAAACCGCTCCGGCCATAGACCATCTCGATCGCCGGCGGCTCCTGCGGCGCCTGCAGCCTGGCCTGCCGGGCGAACAGCAGCGCGAGCCCGGCCAGCAGCAGGGCGTGGCCGACCGCAGAGCCGCCCAGCAGCCGCTCCAGCCGGGTGCGGCCGATCCGGGTCCGGCGCAGCAGCGGCTGGCTGGCGGGCGCCAGCACCGGTTGCGCCGGGCGCTCGACCGGCAGGCGGACCGGGCCGGTCCGTGCGCTGGTCTCGCCGGCGCGGCCGGCGGGACGGGCGACGACGGGCAGGGGGCCGGTGCCGGTCCGTCTGGCGAGCGAGTCGCGCGGGGGCTGGTCGTGGACGGCTCGGTCGGCCATGCGCTGGTCGGGTCTCTCCGCCTGATCGCCCGCGGCCTCGTCCCGCGATGGCCAAGGTGCGCCGTTATGGTGCGCTGGTATCTGGCCGAACCGGACGGCGGAGTCCATGGTGGCGGGCCTTTCCACGCCCGGGACCGCGCCATGGACAAGTCGTCAGTGCAGCCGAGCGACCGGCCGGTTCCAGGCGCGCGGGCGGCACGGCTGCATCTGATCGCGGTGGACCACGAGCTGGCGGCGCTGATCGCCAGGGTCGGACGCTGCGGCCTCAGGATGGAGACGGCGCGCGAGCCGTACGAGAGCCTGATCCGCGCCATCGCGCACCAGCAGCTGCATGCGCGCGCCGCCGAGGCGATGCTGGGCCGGCTGGTCGCCCTAGCCGGCGGGGTGTTTCCGGGGCCGGACGCGCTGCTGGCGCTGGACGATGCAAGCTATCGGGCATGCGGCTTTTCCGGCGGCAAGACCGCGGCGATGCGGGCGGTGAGCCAGGCGCGGCTCGACGGCATCGTGCCGACGCGGCGGCAGGCGAGCCGCCTCGCCGACGCCGAACTGGTGGCGCGGCTGGTGCCGCTGCGCGGCATCGGCGTCTGGACCGTGGAGATGCTGCTGATCTTCAGCCTCGGCCGGCCCGACATCATGCCGGTCGACGATTACGGGGTGCGCGAGGGGTACCGCCGCATCAAGGGCCTCGACGCCGCGCCGAGGCCGCGCGCGCTGGCCGAGGCGACCCGGCACTGGCGGCCATACCGCTCGTTCGCCGCCTGGTATCTGTGGCGCGCCGCCGACGAGGCGAAACGCAAGCCGGTTCCGCTCGCGCAGGCGTGAGTTTTCGGTTGCCGCTTTACGGATTGTCGCGTATGAGTGAAGTCAGATAGCGCGGGGATGCTGGCGTGACGACTTCTCTACAATCGCTGCCGTTCGCGACCAGGCTCAACTCGTTCGCGTCGAAGCCGGAGGTTTTCTGGAAAGACCTGTCCAGTAAACCGAGCGTGCTGCAGATGGTCGATCGGGCGGCGACCGTGGACGGGCTCACGGTGCTCGACCTGAACTATCCCGATCATCTGGGCGGCGGCGATCCGGCCGAGCTGGCCAAGCGCATCCGTGATCGCGGGCTCGAGATCAGCGGCCTGGCGATGCGCTACTACAGCATCCCGGCGATGCGGCTCGGCGCGTTCACCAATCCCGATTCGGCGGTGCGCCGGCAGGCGATCGACCTGACCAAGCGCGGCATCGACGCCGCCAGCGCCTGCGGCGCGCCGATGATGACGCTGTGGCTGGGGCAGGACGGTTTCGACTACGCGTTCCAGATCGACTACGCCCGCGCCTGGGACATGGAGATCGAGGGCATACGCGAGGTCGCGCTGCACAACCCCGATGTCATGATCAGCATCGAATACAAGCCCAACGAGCCGCGCGCCTACAGCCTGATGCCCGACGCCGCGACCACGCTGCTCGCGGTCGGCCAGGTGGGCGTGGAGAATATCGGCGTGACGCTGGACATGGCGCATGTGCTGTATGCCGACGAGCAGCCGGCCTTCGCCGCGGCGATGGTCGCCAAGCATAGCAAGCTGCTCGGCATCCATCTCAATGACGGCTACGCCAAGCGCGACGACGGGCTGATGGTCGGCGCCGTGCACAGCGTGCAGACCATCGAGCTGCTGCGCCAGATCAAGCGCGACGGCTATGACGGCGCGCTCTATTTCGATACCTTTCCCGACCTGACCGGGCTGGATCCGGTCAAGGAGTGCGAGGCCAACATCGATACCGTGCGCAGGATGATCGCGGTGGTCGATCGCCTGGACAGCCATAACGGGCTCAACGAGGCGATCGCGCAGCAGGACGCGGTGGCGTCGCAGCGGATCGTGCAGTCGATCATGCTCGGCGCGTAGTCGGAATCTTAACCCAAACCGTCTCATTACAGGACAGCGCATAGATGCTGCCTGATGGAGGAACACCATGATTCGCAAAAGCCTGCTTGCCGGCGCCGCCCTCGCCGTTCTGCTGCCCGCAATGTGCCGCGCGGCCGATCTCGCGCCGCTCAACCCCGATACCGAAACCAGCCGGGTGAACTGGTCGGACCTGACCGCCAAGTTCGGCGCCCGCCCCGATGCAAAGGGCCAGCACTATGGCGTGGTGCTGAAGACCCTGACCAACGAATACTGGCGCCTGCTCGCCGACGGCTACCGTGCCGGAGCCGCCGCCGACGGGGTGGTGGTGGACATCCAGGCCGCCCAGGGCGAGAGCGACCAGATGGGCCAGCTCTCGATGATGGAGAACATGGTCGGGCCGCAATACAAGGCGCTGCTGATCTCGCCGCAGACCGACGCCAACCTGCAGCCGGCGATCGACTCCGCGCTGCAGGCGAAGATCCCGGTGGTCAATGTCGATGACGCGCTGGTGAGCAACATCGCGCATTTCGTCGGCAACGTGCAGCGCGAGAACGGCGCCCGTGTCGCGCAATGGTTCATCCAGCACGATCCCGATGGCGGCGAGGTGGCGATCGTCGAGGGCCAGGCCGGCGTGTTCGCGGCGATCCAGCGCACCGCCGGCTTCCGCGAGACCATCACCCAGTCCGGCAAGTTCAAGGTCGTCGCCAGCGTTCCCGGCAACTGGGACCGCCAGCAATCCTACGACGTCGCCACCAATATCCTGCAGCAGAACCCGAAACTGATCGGCTTCTACTGCAACAACGACACCATGGCGCTCGGCGTCGTCGAGGCGGTCAAGGCGGCGAAGATGCAGGACAAGGTGAAGGTGTTCGGCACCGACGGCACCAACGACGCCTACGTGTCGATCAAGGCCGGCGACCTTGCCGGCACGGTGGACAGCTTCCCGGTGCTGACCGGCGAGATCGCGCTCGAGGTCGCCGAGCGCCTGGTCGCCGGCCAGACCATGCCGCGCGTCATCGCTACGCCGCAGGCGCTGGTCACGCAGGACAATCTGGCGCGCTACAAGGCGTCCCCGGAGGCGCAGCGCAAGGCGCTGATCGAGGACGCCGCCGCGGCGCATTGAGCGGCAGCGGCGAGCCCCCGACGATGATCGCACCGCCGGCCCGGCTCGAACTCTCCGGGCTGACCATGCGCTACGCCGCCAACGTGGTGCTGGACCAGGTCAGCCTGTCGGTCCAGCCCGGCGAGGTGCATGCGCTGATCGGCGAGAACGGCGCCGGCAAATCCACCCTGCTCAAGATCCTGTCGGGCGTGGTCAGGCCGACCGCGGGATCGATCAGGGTCGACGGCGTGGCGGTGCCGCGTCACGGCATGGCGAGCGCGCGCGCCGCCGGGATCGCGATGATCCACCAGGAACTGCAGCAGGTGCCGGAACTCACGGTGGCGCAGAACATGTTCCTGGGCCACCCGCGCACCAGGGCCGGCATCGTCCTCGACCGGGCGGCAATGGAACGGGAGGCGGCGGCGGTGCTGTCGGTGCTCGATCCGACCATCGACGTGTCGCAACCGATCAGGAACTATCGGGTCGCGGCGCGGCAACTGGTCGAGATCGCGCGGGCGTTGCTGTTCGAGGCGAGGATCATCGCCATGGACGAGCCGACCTCCAGCCTGATGCCCTCCGAGTTCGAGCGGCTGGCCGAGGTGATCGCGGGCCTGCAGCAACGCGGCGTGTCGATCATCTACGTCTCGCACAAGCTCGACGAGGTCCGCCGGGTCTGCAGCCTCGGCACGGTGCTGCGCGACGGCAAGTTCATCGCCACCATCGATGTCAGGCAGAAGACCGAGCAGCAGCTGGTCTCGATGATGGTGGGCCGCGACCTGGTGATGCAGGCGCACCGCTCGAGCGCAGGCGACGCGGTGGTGCTGTCGGCGGAGCATCTCTCGTGGAAGGGCAAGGTCGCCGACGTCTCGTTCGCGCTGCGGCGCGGCGAGGTGCTCGGCGTCGCCGGGCTGGTCGGCGCCGGCCGCACCGAACTGATGCACCTGCTGGCCGGGCTGCAGAAGCCGACCGGCGGCAGCATCGCCGTCAACGGCAAGCCGGTCAGCTTCCGCTCGGTTCGCCACGCGATCGGCCACGGCATCGGGCTGGTGCCGGAGGAGCGCAAGCGCGAGGGGATCGTGCCGCTGCGCTCGATCGCCGCCAACACCGCGCTGACCTCGCTGCCGCGCTTCAGCCGGTTCGGCTGGATCGCCGGCGGCGCGATGCGGGCGCGCATCGTCGCGTTGTTCAAGGGTCTGCAACTGCGGCCGATGGACCCGGCCAAGCCGATCCGGCTGTTCAGCGGCGGCAACCAGCAGAAGGCGATCCTGGCGCGCTGGCTGCTGGCGGACGCGCAGATCCTGCTGCTGGACGAGCCGACGCGCGGCGTCGATGTCGGCGCCAAGCAGGAGATCTACCGCGTCATCAGCGACCTGGCCGCGTCCGGCCGTTCCGTGATCGTGGTCTCCTCGGAGCTGCTCGAGATCATGACCGTCAGCGACCGGGTCCTGGTCATGCGTGGCGGCGGCATCGCGGCACAGCTCGACCGCCACGAACTCAGCGAAGAGATCATCATGCAACATGCCGCGCGGGCCAGCGCTCCGGCCAAGCTCGAGGCACTTTGATGGAACCCACCATGGCCGTCGCCGGACCCGTGCAGCGCCGCGCGCCGCTGCGTTTCAACCTCCGCGACGCCGGGACGCTGTTCGGCCTGCTGGCGATCGCCGTGGTGTTCAGCCTGGCGACGCCGAACTTCCTCACCCAGCACAATCTGATCAACATCCTGCAGCAATCGAGCATCAATGCCTGCGTGGCGCTCGGCATGACGCTGGTCATCATCTCCGGCGGCATCGACCTGTCGGTCGGGCCGACCGCGGCGTTGTCGGCGGTGCTGACCGCGACCATGATCGTGTCCGGAATACCGATGCCGCTGGCGTTCGCAGGCGGCCTGCTGGTCGGCCTGGGCTGCGGCTTCGTGAACGGCGCGCTGATCTCGCTCGCCGGGCTGCAGCCCTTCATCGTCACGCTCGGCACGCTGAGCCTGTATCGCGCGCTGGCGCTGATCTTCACCAACGGCACGCCGGTGCTGGGGCTGCCGCACGGATTCCGGGCGCTGTTCAACGGCACCATCGGGCCGCTGCCGATCCCGGTGGTGATCGTGGCGGTGGTCAGCCTGCTAGCCTGGTTCGTGCTGCGCAAGACGCCGCTCGGCGAATACATCCTGGCGGTCGGCGGCAACGAGGAGGCGTCGCGGATCGCCGGCGTGCCGATCGCCCGCACCAAGATCGCCACCTACATGATCTCCGGCGCGCTGGCCTTCCTCGCCGCGATGATCCTGATCGGGCGCCTGGGGGCGGCGGAACCGGTGCTGGGCAATCTGTGGGAGCTGGACGCGATTGCGGCCGCGGCGATCGGCGGCGCGTCGCTGATGGGCGGCAAGGGCAGCGTGGTCGGCACCCTGCTCGGCGCGGTGGTGCTGGGCGAGATGCGCAACGGGCTGACGCTGCTCAACGTGCAGGCGTTCTACCAGCTGCTGGCCACCGGCATCATCATCATCGTCGCCATGCTGGTCGATCGCTTCACGCGCGGCGCCGGCTGACCATGGCGGCCCGCGACGCCTATGCGGTCGGCGCGCATATCAGAATGCTGCTGCCGACGATGACCGAGCTGGAACGCCGGATCGTCGGCTTCATGATGCAGAGCGGCTTCTCCGAACTGACCTCGCTGCGCGATGTCGCCGACGCCGCCGACGTGTCCGAGGCGATGATCGTCAAGACCGCCAAGAAGCTCGGCTTCAGCGGTTTCCGCGACTGCCGGGCCCGGCTCAGCGTCTATCACGCGCTGCCAAGTGCGGCGCTGCACCAGGAGATCTCGCCCGACGACAGCGCCGCGGTGATCCTGTCCAAGGTGTTCAACACCGCGGTGCAGGCGCTGCAGGAGACGCTGGCGATCGTCGACGTCAAGACCTTCGAGGCCGTGGTCGATGCGATCCATCGCGCGCGCAACCGCGACCTATATGGGATCGGCGGCTCGGCGCAGATCGCCCGCGACGTGGCGCACAAGTTCCTGCGCATCGGCCTGCGCAGCGCGATCCACGACGACAGCCACATGATGCTGATGTCGGCCTCGCTGCTCGACGAGCGCGACGTGGCGATCGCCTTCTC
>CAZZZA010000120.1:0-9201 GCA_964658455.1 uncultured Lichenihabitans sp. | reverse complement strand
CCGGCGATCCATCTCGGCCATTTCGTCTGGCAGGATCTGAGCGGCGTGGCGATCCTGCTGGACGGGGTGCGGGCGCTGGCGCCGGCGGCGCCGCCGCCGCGCTGCCTGGTGTTCGACACCCCGCACCAGCCGGAGATCTACGGCCCGCTGGACGCGATCTTTTCGGAACTGGACGGCCGGGTGGAGCGGTATCCGCACGGGTTCGGCGCGCATGTCGGCGCGCTGTATCGGGCGCGGCGGACGGTGGTGAAGGTGACGAGCCTGACGGTGCCGGCAGCGGTCGGCACCCGCATCGTGGCGGCGCTGCGCCGTGCCGCCTGCTGGGAGGCGACCGCCGCCGCCGCCCGCGCCGCGCGGCAGGCCGGGCCGGTGGTGCTGATCGGGCTGCGGGTCGGCAACCGCACCCTGGCCGACATGCAGGGCTTCGCGATCCGGCTCGCCGCGATGCTGGCCGAGGCGCTCGGCCGGGTGACGATCGTCATCGACGGCCATAACGGCTCCGGCGTCGCCAACGGCACCTATGCCAGCTTCGGCGACACGCTGAGCGGCGGCTCCAGCTTCATGGCCGAGGAACGAGGGATCGCCGCCGCGCTGCGCGCCAGCCTGGCCGCGCGCGACGCCGGGGTCACCGTGGTCGACCTGATCGGCCGCCCGGTGCCGGAGAGCGTGCTGTGGTGCGCCGAGGCGGATTTCTTCGTCGCCCCCTGGGGCGCGGCGCTGGCCAAGTATCGCTGGGTCTGCAACCGCCCCGGCCTGGCGCTGGCCGGGCGCTGGAACCTGGAGCAGCGCCACGACCTGTCGATCTACCATCACCCGGGCGCGATGGAGCAGCCGACGCCGCTGCTGTTCAACGCCCCGGAAGGCACCACCGACCTGCCGGGACAGCCGCCGGACCGCGCCGACTACACGCTGGACGAGCCGGCGGTGTTCGCCCAGGTGCGCGGCCTGATCGCGCGCCACGCGGACCGGGGGCGCGTGCAATCTTCGCCCGGCGCGTCGTAGCGCCGGCCGGCTCAGCCCGGCCCCAGCACCGGCAGCCAGAGCGCCAGGGCGGTCAGCGCCGCCAGCAGCACCGGCGGGGTGATGGCGAGCCCGACGCGCATGTATTGGCCCCAGCCGATGCGGATGCCCTTGGTGTCCAGCACATGCAGCCACAGCAGTGTCGCCAGGCTGCCGATCGGGGTGAATTTCGGGCCGAGATCGCAGCCGATGATGTCGGCATAGACCATCAGCTCGCGCGTCGCCGCCGGGATGCCGTGCGCCGATGCGATCGACAGCGCGCCCACCAGCACGCCCGGCATGTTGTTCATCACCGAGGACAGCAGCGCGGCGCCGAAGCCGGTGCCGATGGTCGCGGCCCACGGACCCTGCCCGGCCAGCCAGACCAGCGCGCCCGAGAGGCGGTCGGTCAGGCCGGCGTTGCGCAGGCCATAGACCACCAGATACATGCCGACGCTGAACACCACGATCTGCCACGGCGCACCGCGCAGCACCCTGCCGACCGGTACCACCCGGCCGCGCAGCGCCAGCCCGAGCAGCACCAGGGCGGCGGCGCCGGTCACCGCCGAGACCGGCACGCCGAGCGGCGCCAGCACGACATAGGCGAGCAGCAGCACGGCGAGCAGCGGGAACGCGGCCGCACACAGCAGCCGGTCGCGGATCGCTTGCGCCGGGGCCTCGAGCCGCGCTACCGGATAGCGCGCCGGCACCACGCGCCGGTAGGCGAACCACAGCACCCCGAGCGTGGCGGCGAGCGAGACCAGGTCCACCGGCACCATCACCGCCGCGTAGCGGTCGAAGCCGATGGCGAAGAAGTTCGCCGAGACGATGTTCACCAGATTGGAGATGATCAGCGGCAGGCTGGTGGTGTCGGCCACGAAGCCGGTCGCGACCACGAACGCCAGCGTCGCCGCCGGCGGGACGTCGAGCCGCGCCAGGATCGCCACCACGATCGGCGTCAGCAGCAGCGCCGCGCCGTCATTGGCGAAGAAGGCGGCGATGACGGCGCCGAGCCCCACGATCAGCGGCAGCAGCCGCCTCCCGCTGCCGCCGCCCCAGCGCGCGACGTGCAGTGCTGCCCACGCGAAGAACCCGGCCTCGTCGAGCAGCAGCGAGATCACGATCAGCGCCACGAAGGTGAAGGTCGCGTCCCAGACGATATGCCAGACCACCGGCACGTCGCCCCAGCCGATCACCCCGGTCGCCAGGGCCAGCACCGCGCCGCCCATGGCGCTCCAGCCGATCCCGAGGCCGCGCGGCTGCCAGACCACCAGCACCAGTGTGGCGAGGAAGATCAGCAGCGCGATCAGGGCGCGCGCTCCCGGGTCGGCAGGATCTCGAGCACGAGCTGCGAGGGCCGGCAGAGCCGCACCCCGAGCGGCGTCACCACCAGGGGGCGGTTGATCAGGATCGGATGCGCCAGCATCGCGTCCACCAGCGCCTCGTCGCTCAGCGTCGGGTCGCCGAGCCCGAGCGCGGCATAGGGCGTGCCCTTCTCGCGCAGCAGGGTGCGCGGCGTCAGCCCGGCTTGTCGCATCAGCGCCAGCAGCGTCTCGCGGCCGGGCGGGTTCAGGCGGTAGTCGATCACCACCGGCTCCGCGCCGCTGTCGCGGATCAGCGCCAGGGTGTTGCGCGAGGTGCCGCACTCCGGGTTGTGGTAGATGGTGATGGTCATTAGACGCGAAGCCCCGTCTGCGCCGAGCCCTGGGCCTCGGCGGCACAGCAGGGCGTCAGCGCGGTGATCAGCGGCGCGCAGAGTTCGGCGCGGCCGCCGCAGCAATCCCGGACCAGGAACAGCATCAGCTCGCGCAGCCGATCCAGGTCGGCGCGATAGACGATCGAGCGGCTCCGTCGCAGGGTCCGCACCAGCCCGGCCCGCGCCAGGCTGGCCAGATGCGCCGACATGGTGTTCTGCGGCACGCCGAGCCGGCGCGCCACCGCGCCCGCCGCCAGCCCGTCCGGCGCGTGCTGCACCAGCAGGCGGAAACCATCCAGGCGCGTGCCCTGGGCGAGGGCGGCCAGCGCCGCGATCGCGGTCTCGTTATCCATGTATCCAGAATAACGGATATGTCCTGGCGGGGCAAGCGCCGCCGCCGCCGGCGGCGCTCAGGCCTCGGCGTAGCGCGACAGCGCCAGATCCGCGTGGTCGATGTTGGGGCGCCTATCCGAGATCAGGTCGGCGATCAGCCGGCCCGAGCCGCAGGCCATGGTCCAGCCCAGCGTGCCGTGGCCGGTATTGATCCAGAGGTTGCGATACCGGCCGGCGGCGCCGACGATCGGCGTGCCGTCCGGCGTGTTCGGCCGCAGCCCGGTCCAGTAGGTGGCGCGGGACAGGTCGCCGCCGCCGTAGAGCTGCCCGAACGACAGTTCCAGCGTCTCGCGCCGCGCCGGCCGCAGCGTCAGGTCGTAGCCGGCCAGCTCCGCGGTGCCGCCGACCCTGATCCGGTCGCCGAGCCGGGTCATCGCCACCTTGTAGGTCTCGTCGTTCACGGTCGAGGTCGGCGCCCGCGCGGCATCGGTGAGCGGGATGGTCAGCGAATAGCCCTTCACCGGATAGACCGGCAGGCGCAGCCCCAGCTGACGCAGCAGCCGCGCGGTATGCACCCCGGTCGCCGCCAGATAGGCGTCGGCGGTGATGGTGCCCGCGCTGGTGACGACGCCCTCGATCCGGTCCGGCCCGTGCGCCAGCCGCTCGATGGCGACGCCGAGCCGGAACACCACCCCGGCCTCGCGCGCCTTCTCCGCCAGCCGGCGGGTGAACAGGTGCGCGTCGCCGGACTGGTCGCCGGGCAGGCGCAGCCCGCCCTGCAGCCGGTGCGCGGCATGCGCCAGCCCCGGCTCGTAGCGCACCACCCCGTCGCGATCGAGCAGCTCGTGCGCCACCCCGCCTTGCGCCAGGATGCGCATGTCCTCGGCGGCATGATCGAGCTGGCCCTGGGTGCGGAACAGCTGGATCAGCCCCTTCTGTCCGTCGTCGTAGCGCAGGCCGGTCTCGTGGCGCAGATCGTCCAGGCAGTCGCGGCTGTATTCGGCCAGCCGCAGCATCCGGCTCTTGTTGCGGTCGTAGGCCGCCTCGGTGCAGTTCGCCAGCAGCGCCGCGGTCCAGCGCAGCATCGCGATGTCGAACCTGGCCCGGATCTGCAGCGGGCTGTGCTTGCGCAGCAGCCAGCCGATCGCCTTGCGCGGCAACCCCGGCGCCGCCCAGGGGGTCGAATAGCCGGGCGAGACCTGGCCGGCATTGGCGAAGCTGGTCTCCAGCGCCACCCCTGGCTGGCGCTCGATCAGCGTCACCTCATGGCCGAGCCGGGCCAGATACCAAGCCGAACTCACCCCGATCACGCCGCCGCCCAGCACAGCCACTTTCATTCGTCGATTCCTCGCGTTGGCTCAGACATAGATCCGGGCGTAGCGCCGGCCGAGGCCGGTCAGCATCTCGTAGCCGATCGTGCCGGCGGCGGCGGCGGCGTCCTCGATCGGGCGCCCCGGCCCGATCAGGTCCAGCGCCGTGCCGTCGGCCACCAGCCCGGGCGCCACGCCGGTCACGTCCACCGCCAGGCAATCCATCGAGATGCGCCCGACGATCGGCAGCAGTTCCGGGTGTCCGGGCAGCGCGCAGGCGCCGTTGCCGTCGCCGCCGGCGCGCAGGAAGCCGTCGGCATAGCCGACCGCCAGGGTTGCGATCCGGCTCCGACGCGCCGCCACGAACCGGGCCCCGTAGCCGACCCACGCCCCGGCTTCGATGGTCCTGGTCTGCACGATCCGCGCCTGCAGCCTGACCACCGGCCGCATCGGGTTCGGCCGCATCGCATCCGGCGGCACGCCGTAGAGCGCCGCACCCGGCCGCACCATGTCGCCGTGATAGGCGGCGCCCAGGAAGATCCCGGACGAGGCCGCCAGGCTGGCCGGCGCGCACGGCAGCAGCGCCCGCAACCGCTCGAAAATCGCCAGCTGCGCGGCATTGCGCGGGTCGTCCGGCCGGTCGGCGCAACCGAGATGGCTCATCACCAGCCCGATCGCGATGCCGTCGAGCAGACCGGGCGTGCGCGCCAGACGTTCGGCGTCCTCCGGCGGCAGGCCGAACCGCGCCATCCCGGTATCGAGCTGCAGCGTCGCCGCCAGCCGCGTCCCGCAGCCCGCCGCCAGCGCCCGCCATTCCGCGATCTGGCTAAGCCCGTTCAGCACCGGCAGCAGCCCGTGCGCCCTGAACACCGGCGCGGTGCCGGGCGGGATGCCGTTCAGGACATGGATGCGCGGCGCCGCCCCCAGCAGCGCGCGCAACGCGACCGCCTCGCCCAGATGCGCCACGAAGAAGCTGCGGCACCCGGCAGCGGCCAGCGCCGGCGCCACCCGTGCCGCGCCCAGCCCGTACGCATCGGCCTTGACCACCGCCGCGCATTCCGCGCCCGGCGCCAGCGCCCCCAGCAGGCGGAAATTCGCCGCGATCGCCGCCAGGTCGATCGACAGCCAGCCGCCGGCCCAGTCCGGGTCCAGCCCCACCTCCGCCACGCTGTCGGGGGCGGACCGCCTCACGATACCGGCAGGCCGTGCGTCGTCGAATGTTCGAACCTGAGCACCGTGTCCGGCCTGGCGACCCGATGGATCGCGTGCGCCGCCATCGCCGCCTCGCTGAACCCCTGCAGGATCAGCTTGAGCTTGCCCGGATAGGTGGCCACGTCGCCGATCGCGAACACCCCGGGCAGGCTGGTCTGCAGCGTCGCCGCGGTCACCGGGATCACGCCGTGCAGGCCGGTCTCGATCCCCCAGCTGGCGATCGGCCCGAGATCGGTGGACAGCCCGAAGAACGCCAGCAGCCGGTCCGCCGGCAGCGTGCGGTGCGCGCCGTCGAGCGTCGCCACGCTCACCCCGCCGAGCTGGCCCGCCTCGCCCTCGAGCGCCTGCAGCTGATACGGCACCACGATCTCGACCCGCCCGGCCGCGACCGCCTGCCCGAGCCTGGCGATGCTCTCCGGCGCCGCCCGGAAACGGTCGCGCCGGTGGATCAGCCAGATCCGCTCGGCGACGTCCGCCAGCGACAGCGCCCAGTCCACCGCGCTGTCGCCGCCGCCGGCGATCGCCACCCGGCAGCCGCGCAGCGACTCGCGCGAGCGCACGAAATACTGCACCGCGCCGCTGGCCTCGAACTGCTCGATCCCCTGCAGCGGCGGCCGGTTCGGCCCGAACGCCCCGGCCCCGGCCGCGATCAGCACCGTGCGCGCGGCGACCTTTTCGCCGCGATCGGTGCGCAGCGCGAAGCCGCCAGCGGCGCCGGCGAGCCCGGTGACGCGCCGGCCCAGCAGACGCGGGACGTCGAACGGCGCCAGCTGCGCCTCCAGCGCCGCGATCAGCGCGCCGGCCTCGATCGCCGGATGCGCCGGGATGTCGTAGATCGGCTTCTCCGGATACAGCGCCACGCACTGCCCCCCGATCTCGGCCAGCGCGTCGATCAGCACGCAGCGCAGCCGCAGCATCCTGCACTGGAACGCGGCGAACAGCCCGACCGGACCGGCGCCGATGATCGCCACGTCGAATTCCGGCGCCGCTGCCGTGCCGTCCATCACTGCCCTCTCCGCTTCGCGCCGCATTGTGAAGCATGGTCCCGCTACGGCAAGGTAGGCCGATGATTCCATCCTGGACCCGCGACCTGCCCGATCTGGCGGCGACCGAATCGCTGGGCCGCTCGCTGGCCCGCATGCTGCGCGCCGGCGATTGCCTGCTGCTCGACGGCCCGCTCGGCGCCGGCAAGACCGCGCTCGCCCGCGCGCTGCTGCGCGAGGCCACCGGCAGGCCCGACCTGGAGGTGCCCAGCCCCAGCTACACGCTGGTCCAGGGCTACCAGGCGGCGGCCGGGCCGCCGATCAGCCATTTCGACCTGTGGCGGCTGGACGGACCCGACGGGCTGCACGAACTGGGCTGGGACGAGGCGCTGGACGGCGTGGTGCTGGTGGAATGGCCGGACCGGCTCGGCGCGCTGACGCCGGCGGGCGCGCTGCGCGTCGCGCTGTCGCTGCTGCCGGCCGGCGGCCAGGACCCGGACGCCGAGCATCCGCGTCGCGCCGTGCTATCCGGCTGGCCGGATCGGCTCGCACCGATGCTGGCGGGCCGATGAGGCCGCCCGCGACGCCGCCGGTGCCGCGCACCGCGATGGTGCTGGCGGCCGGGCTCGGCACCCGCATGCAGCCGCTCACCGCCGACACCCCGAAGGCGCTGCTGCGCGTCGCCGGCCGCACCCTGCTGGATTACGCGCTGGACCGTCTGTGCGAGGCCGGCGTCACCCGGCTGGTGGTCAATGCGCACTGGCACGCCGAGCAGATCGCCGCCCGCCTGCGCGCCCGGGCGGCGCGCGAGCATGGCGAGCCGGGTGGCGCGCAAGGCCACGCGTGGGGCGGCGTCGAGATGCTGCTGCAGAGCGAGCCGGTGCTGCTGGGCACCGGCGGCGCGGTCCGCGAGGCGCTCACGACCGGCGCGCTCGGCACCGGGGAGCCGTTCCTGGTCGTCAATGGCGACAGCCTGTGGCTCGACGGTCCGGTGCCGGCGATCGAGCGGCTGCGACGCGGCTTCGATCGCGACCGCCACGACGCGCTGCTGCTGGTCGCGCGCACCGCGACGGTGATCGGCCCGGTCGGCGCCGGCGATTTCGCGATCGACGAGGCAGGGAGGCTGCGGCGGCGGCGCGAGAACGAGATCGTGCCCTATGTCTATGCCGGGGTGCAGATGCTCTCGCCGCGTCCGTTCGCGCACGCGCCGGCGGCGCCGTTCTGCATGAACCTGATCTGGGACCGCGCCCTGGCCGATGGCCGCATCGCCGCCGTGGTGCATGACGGGCCCTGGTTCCATTTGTCGCGGCCGGTCGATATCGGCAACACCGAGCGCGCCCTGCGCGACCCGCTGTTCGGCCCCTCCAGCACATGACCAGCCCATGACCCTGGTCACCATCCCGCCGCATCTGCCGTTCCTCGACGTGCTGGCGGCGCGCTGGCTGGCCGCCCATGCTGATCCGGCGGATCCGCTGGCGGCGGCGCGGGGCCTGATCCTGCTGCCGACCCGCCGCGCCGCGCGGGCGCTGTCGGAGGCGTTCCTGCGCGCCTCGGACGGCGCGGCGATGCTGCAGCCCAGGATCGCCGCGCTGGGCGCGCTCGACGAGGCGCCGCTGGCGCTGGGCGGCTGGCTCGACCTGCCGCCGGCGATCGCGCCGCTGCACCGGCTGTCGCTGCTCAGCCTGCTGGTGTTGCAGGCCGGCGAGCGGTTCGGCACCGCGCCGACGCTCGACCAGGCCTGGCCGCTGGCCAGGGCGCTGGCCGAGCTGATGGACGAGGCGGAACGCGCCGGGTGCAACCTCGCCGCCCGGCTGCCGGAGGCCGCCGACGAGCAGGCCGAGCACTGGCAGCTGACGCTGGCCTTCCTCGCCATCGTCACCGAGGCCTGGCCGGCGCTGCTCGCCGAGACCGGGCAGACCAACCCGGTGGCGCGGCAGATGGCGCTGCTCGCCACCCAGGCGCAGGCGTGGCGCGCGCAAGCACCGGCCTACCCGGTCTGGGCGGCGGGCTTCACCGCCGCCTCGCCCGCGGCGGCCGGCCTGCTGGCGGCGATCGCCGGGCTCGATCGCGGCGCGCTGGTGCTTGCCGGCCTCGATACCGGCCTCGACGAGGCGAGCTGGAGCGGCCTGGCGGACAGCCACCCGCAGGCCGGCCTGGCGCGGCTGCTGGCCGCGCTCGATGCCCGTCGCGGCGACGTCGTTCCCTGGGAGCAGGCGCCGGCACCAGGCCCGGCGGTGCCGCCCGGCCGCGTGCGCACCCTGTCGCGCGCGCTGCTGCCGGAGCGGGCGCTCGGCGACTGGCTCGACCGGTCCGGGCCGGCGGAGATCGCCGGCATCACCCGGCTGGTCAGCGCCGATACCCAGGAGGAGGCGGCGTCGATCGCGCTGGTGCTGCGGGCGGCGATCGAGACCCCGGGCCGGCGCGCCGCCCTGGTCACGCCGGACCGCACGCTCGCCCGCCGGGTCGCGGTCGAGCTGTCGCGCTGGGGGGTGGCGGTCGATGACAGCGCCGGCGAGCCGCTGGCCGGCACGCCGCCGGCGCTGCTGCTGCGCCTGATCGCCGCCACCGTCGCCGACGGGCTGTCGCCGGTCAGCCTGCTGGCGCTGCTCAAGCATCCGCTCTGCGCCGCCGGCCTGGCGCCGGCGGTATGCCGTGGCAGGGCGCGGTC
>CAZZZA010000119.1:2078-9212 GCA_964658455.1 uncultured Lichenihabitans sp. | reverse complement strand
CGCAGGCCGAACACCAGCACCAGGATCGAGACCACGCAGGACAGGACGATCCTGTGGATGAACAGATCGGTCAGGCGCATGACGCGTCGCTCCTCACTCGTTGGCGAGATCGGCGGAGGCCGGCGCATCGGGCTTGACGGTGTTGTCCACCACCACCTCCGAGCCGTTCCTGAGCTTGAGCTGCCCGGCGCCGACCACGCGCTCGCCCGCCTTCAGGCCGCTCGTCACCACGACCCGGTCGTCCCTGGCCTCCCCGGTCACCACCACGCGCGAGTGGGCGATGAAGCCGCCCTCGGCGCCGGGGCGCGGCGTCAGCACATAGACGAAGTTGCCGTAGGGATTGAAGCTGACCACCGCTTGCGGAATCGCCAGCACCGTCTTCGGTGGCCCGAGATCGAGATGCACGATCGCGAACATGCCGGGCAGCAGCGCATGGTCGGCGTTGGCCAGGGCGGCCCGCACCGTGACCATCCGGCTCTGCGGATCGATCCGGCTGTCGAAGGCCTGCACGGTGGCTTCGAACACACGGCCGGGCCAGGTATCGACGCCGACCCGCACGCCGTGTCCCGGCACGATCTCGCCGATCTGCTGCTGCGGCACCGAGAAATCCACGTAGATCGGATCGAGCGCCTGCAGCGAGGTCACGGCGGTCCCGGGCGAAAGGTACTGGCCGAGATCGACCTGCCTGATGCCGAGCCTGCCCGCGAACGGGGCGCGGATGATCTTCTCGTCCATCGCCTGCGCCTGCGCCTGTGCCTGGGCCTGGAAGTTCCGCAGGTTGGCCAGGTCCAGATCCAGGGTGGCGCGGCTGATCGCCTGGACGTCGAACTGCTTCTGGTCGCGCGCCATGTTCGCGGTCCACAGCGCGACCTCGGCGTTCAGCTGCGCCAGCTTCGCGGTATCGTCGTACAGCCGCAGCCGCAGCAGCACCGTGCCGGCCTTGACCTCCTGGCCGGACTGGAAATCGATCTCGTCGACGATCCCGGCCACCTGCGACGACAGGTCGGCGCCCTGCACCGCGCGCACCTGGCCGAACGCCTTGAGCATCGCCTGCCAGCGCACCGGCGTCACCACGAAGTCGGCGACGGTCTGCGCCGGTTCCGACGATGACGCCGGGGCCGACGCCGCGGCGGGATGCAGCCCGCGCCAGGCCGGATAGGCGGCCAGCGCCGCCAGCGCCAGCAACAGCAGCATCAGCGCACGGATCCGGGTCATGCTCTTGGCTCCGGTCGGAGATCGGGGATCGTCATGGCAGCGGCGAACGCAGCAGGCCGGGCGGCGGTGGCGGCAGGTCGTGCCGGTTCCACCAGCCGCCGCCAAGCGCCTGGAAAAGCGAGACGCTGTCGGCGTAGCGCGCCGCCCTGGCGCGGACCAGCGTGATCACCGTGTTCTGGTAGGTCTGCTGCGCGCTCAGCACGCTGAGATAGCTGACGCCGCCCAGCTTGAACTGCAGGCTGGCGAGCGAGAGCCCCCGCGCTGCCGCGGTCTGCGCATCGAGCGCGTAGCGCAGATTCGCCGCGTCGTTCTGCAGCGCCGCCAGCACGTCGGCCACGTTCTGGAACGCCGCCACCACGGTCTGGCGCCAGACCGCCGCCGCCTGGTCGACCGCGGCGCGCTGGGCCCGTTGCGCGTGCAGCAGCTGCCCGGCATCGAAGATCGGCTGCACCGCCTGGTTGACGATCGACCACAGCCCGTTGGTCGGGCTGAACATCTGGTGCACGTCGGCGGCCTGGGTGCCGACGGTGGCGCTCAGCGTGACGTTGGGCAGCCTGGCGGCGATCGCCACCCCGAGTGCTGCCGTCTGCTGGTGCAGCAGCGCCTCTGCGGCGCGGATGTCCGGCCGTTGCGCCAGCAGCGCCGACGGCAGGCTGACCGGCAGCGTCTCCGGCAGCGTCAGCCGGTCGAGATCGAGCGCCGGGATCGCCACCTGCGACGGCGCGCGGCCGAGATAGGCGGCGATCTGGTCGCGAGTCTGCTCGAGCTGCGTCAGCAGCGGCTGCAGGGTGGTCTGCGCCTGCGCCACCTGCGCCTGCTGCGTGGCCAGATCGGTTCCGGTGGCGCCGCCGAGCTCGAACTGCTGCCGCACCGTCTCGAGCTGTTTCTGCTCGAACCCGATCAGCTGCCGCTGCGCCGCGATCTGCCCGGCCAGCGAGGCCGCCTGCACCACGCTCGTGGCGACGCCGGCGCTGAGCTGCAGGTAGGCCTGCTCCAGCTCGAAACGCTGATAGTCCGACGCGGCCGCCTGCTGCTCGATCGCGCGGCGCAGCCCGCCCCAGACATCGAGCGTGTAGGCGAGGTTGAGCTGGGCGTTGTAGGCGCTGTAGAGCGGCGCCGGCCCGGGCAGGCCGAGATAGGCCTGCGGGAACTCGCCGCGGGTGCGGCCGACCTGGCCGGACACCGATGGAAACAGCGTGCCTTGCTGCTGCAGGGTCCGTTCCTGCGCCTCGCGCAGCGCCGCCTCGGCCGATGCAATGCTCGGGCTGTCGCGCAGGGCGGTCTGCACCAGCCCGGTCAGTTCCGGCGAACGGAACAGCGTCCACCACTGGCCCGGCAGGTCGCCGCCCACCGCCAGCTGCTGCGCGTCGCCCCCGCCGACCGCGGCGGCGACGGTCCTGCCGGCCGGCGCGGCCTCGTTATAGCGCCCCGGCGCATCGACCGCCGGGCGGCGATAGTCCGGGCCGACCGTGCAGCCGCCCAGGGCGGCCGCCAGCACGGCGATCAGGCAGTCTCGGCGTCCGGGACCGGGTCTTCTGGTCGTGCGCATCGGTCCTCGTTGCCAGGCATCAAGCATCTCCCGCTGTAGAGCAGCTTGCGTGCCAGCACGATATATCAGGATCGCAACAACAACCCATTGGGATTATGAGATTTTTGGCAGGGGGCATGCGGGCCGGAAAACACCCCGATGCGAAAGGCGCCATTTCGTGGCGCGATCCATCACCTCTTGGCCGGGCTCAGCTGGTCTTGCCGCGCCGCAACGCCGCCAGCAGGCGCTCCCTGGCGACCTGGACGTAGCTTGCATCCAGATCGATGCCGATGCCGCGGCCACCTTCCTCCGCGGCGGCCAGCAGCGTGGTGCCGCTGCCCATGAACGGATCCAGCACCACCGGATGCGCCTTGCCGTGCAGGCGCATGCACATGCGCGGCAGCATCACCGGGAAGGTGCCGGGATGGTCGAACTTCTGCGACCGGTTGCGGACCGTCTCGTAGGGGATGAACCAGCTGTCGCCGCGGCAGCGCAGATCCTGGGCATGGCCGCGCCTGGCGATGTTGGACTTGTCCTTGAACGGCACCCCCACCGCCAGCCGTTTCAGCGGCACCGCCCCGTCCTGGGTCAGGTGGAAGATGTGTTCGTGGTTGCGGTGCAGGAAGCGGGCGCTGTTGATCGGCTTGAAATGGCCCAGCGTGTCGTCGCCGATCGAGATCGACTTCACCCAGGTGATGTGGTTCTGCAGCCTGAACAGGCTCCGCAGCCGGACGATCAGCTCGAACGGCAGCCAGGGCATGGCGCTGGAGCCGGTGATGTTGAGGAAGAACGACGCATCCGGCCGCATCACCCGGCGGATCGCGGTGGCGACGGTCGTCATCCAGTGCAGATAATCCTCCTCGGCGCGCCGGTCGCCGTAGGTGCGGTAGGCCAGCCCGATATTGTAGGGCGGCGACGTCACCACCACGTCCGTCGAGGCCGGCGGCAGCCGGTCCAGCACCTGGACGCAGTCGCCGTGATAGAGCAGATGCCGCCCCACCGCCTGACGCCGCGGCACCGGCTCCGGCGCCTCGCGGATCGATGGCTGCGCTGGACCGTGCATCGTCGAATCGGCGGATAGGGAGTCCAGGGGCGTCATCCCGGGAGTATCGCCAGGACAGCGCCGGTCCGACTAGCCTCGCCAGGTTGCAAAATCCCGGCCCGGCACCCGCGTCAGCGCGTCGCCGGTTGTCTCGGCAGCAGCACCACCAGCCGGCCGGTCTGGTGCAGGGCGCCGGCGATCCGGCCGGCCTGATCGCCCCAGCCGATGAACAGATCGGCGCGTGTCGGACCGGTGATGTCGGTGCCGATATCCTGCGCCAGCACCAGCCGTTCGAACGGCTGTCCGTCCGGCAGCGTGGTCGAGACGAACAGCGGCGCGCCGAGCGGCAGGAACGCCCGATCGATCGCCGCCGAGCGCATCGGCGTCAGCGGCGCGCCGAGCGCGCCCGGCGGTCCCTGGTTCGGCGCCACGTCGTCGAGCGGGCGGAAGAACACGTAGTTCGGGTTGCGCTCCAGCGTCGCCTGCAGCTGGTCGGGATGCGCCTCCAGCCAGGCGCGGATCGACTGCATGCTCACCTGGTCGGGGCTCAGCTGGTGCTGCTCGATCAGCACCCGCCCCAGCGGCACGTAGGGCTGGCCGTTGCGGCCGGCATAGCCCAGCCGGACGATCTGCCCGCTCGGCAGCCGCACCCGTCCGGAGCCCTGCACCTGCAGGAAGAACAGGTCGATCGGGCTGCGCAGCCAGAGCACCTCGAGATTGCGCCGCGCCAGCGCGCCGCGGTCGATCTGCGCCCGGGTCAGGTACGGCACCACGCGGCCGCCGCTGGCCTGCCCGGTCACCGGCGGCGCCCCCGGCTGCGCGGCCGGCACCGTCACCAGTTCCGGGGGACGGCCATAGACCGGCACCGTGTAGCCGGGACCGGGCGACAGCGAGCCGGGGATTTCCGGCTCGAAATAGCCGGTGAACCGCACCTCCGGGGCGCCGCGATCGGCGACCGCATAGGGCAGGAACCAGGTCTGCAGGTAGCTGCGCAGCGCCGCCGCATCCGGCTTCGCGATCGCCGCCGCCGCCTGGCAGGCGCCGCGATACTGGCCGGCCATGCCGCCCTGCGCCTGCGCCGCGCCGGCGCCGCCGAGCCTGGTATCGGCCGGCAGGCGTCCGAGTCGGGTGCATTCCGACAGCAGCGGCCCCAGCATGTCGGGCAACGTATCGCTCTGCCAGCCTGGAATGTCGGTGTAGGCGACCCTGGTCAGGGTCAGCGCCGGCGGGCCGGACGGCGTCTCGGCGCAGCCGGTGATGGCGAGCGCCAGCAGCCAGGCCGCCGCCCGCCGCAGCCCGATGGCCGGCCTCAAGCGCTGCGGGCCACCGCCAGGCGCCAGGGGGCGGCGCCGGGCTCCTGCCTCGGGCCGCCGAGCCAGCGCTCGAAGGTCCAGATATCGGCCAGTTCGGTGACCGCGTCGGCGCCGCTGACCGGCAGCCCGTCGCGTCCCATCAGCACGCTCACCTGGTCGGAGACGAACCGCACATCGAGCGACGCGCGCCACACCGCGTTCTCCTCGATCAGGCTGGCATCGGTGATCTGGGTCTGGGTGATCGCCTTGATCTCCGAACGCTGGGTCTCGCCGGCGGCCTCGCGCGCGGCGATCGCCTGCTCGAACGCGGCATAGGCATCGGCGGTCAGGCTCGCCTTGAGCACGCTGCGGTCGCCCTCCGCGAACGCCTGCACGATGCGGCGGAACAGCGTCTCCGCCTCCGACAGGAACGCCAGCGGATCGAAGCCGCGCTCGCGCTCGCGCATACGCCCCAGCGTGATCCCGGCGGCGCTGGTCGGATCGGGCAGGCGGCGCTCGGTGGCCGGCGGCGTCGGTTCGGCGCGCGCCTCGACGATCGGCCCGATCGGCCGCAATCCGGCCGGCGGCGGCGTGGTCGGACGCTCCAGACCGGTGCGCTTGCCCAGGATGCTCCTGAGCCTCAGCACCAGGAACGCCGCCACCAGACCCAGCAGGATGAGATCGACCGGAACGTTGCCGGCTAGATTTTGCATCGGGTGGTCTCGTTCCTGTCTGGATGTGCGCGGCACCACAGATAAGGGCGGCGCGTCGCGGAGACAATCGCACCGCCCCGCGCTGCACCGCGCAACAAGCTTTGGTTGCCCGCCGATCGGCGCGGGTCTATCCCGGAACACGATGATCGTGTTGCGGCACTGCCAGAGCGTGTTCAACCTGCACTTCACGCGCACCCGCCGTGATCCCGGGATCGTCGACCCGCCGCTGACCGAGGAGGGCCAGGCCCAGGCGCGCCGGGCGGCGGACCTGTTGTGCGCGCCAGGCGCCGCCCCGATCGAGCGTCTGCTGGTGAGCCCCTATCGGCGCACCCTGGAGACCGCGGCGCCGATCGCGGCCCGGCTGGGGCTGGTGCCGGAGATCGTGCCGCTGGCCCGTGAGCGCTTCGCCTTCAGCTGCGATATCGGCTCGCCGCCCGCCAGCCTGCGCCGCGACTGGCCGGGGCTCGATTTCTCCGGCCTCGACGATGTGTGGTGGCATGACGGGGCCCGGGACCAGGACGGCAGGCCGAGCGCGGAATCCGAGGACCGCACCATCGCCCGGGCGGAATCGTTCCGCGCGCTGATGGCAGCCTGTCCGCGCCAGAGCACCACCCTGCTGGTCTCGCACTGGGGCTTCCTGCTGTCGCTGACCGGACAGAGCCTCGAGAACGGCGTGGCCATCACCCACGATCCGTCGAACCGGCCGCCCGGCCCGATCGTCTGGCGGCACTAGCCGCGCCGCTCCCGACCCCGCCCGTCCTGGCGCGTGGCGGCCCTTCGTGGTAGCCGGCGCCGGGATCCGAACCAGGAGACAGCTTCCATGTCCGACACCATTCCGCCGACCCCGCCGGATCAGTCCGCGCCCCAGGTCTCGGGTCCGCCGGCGCTGCCGCTGACGATGAACCTGCAATACACCAAGGATCTCTCCTTCGAGGTGCCGTCCGGCGCCGAGATCTTTGCAACCCTGCGCGCCAACCCGCAGATCTCTGTCAATATCGACGTCCAGGCGAACCGGCTGCAGCAGGAGCAGAACGTGTTCGAGGTGGTGCTGACGGTGAAGGCCGACGCCACCGAGCCGGCGGGATCGGCCGGCAGCGCCGCGATCGCCAGCAGCGGCCGCGCGGTGTTCGTGGTCGAACTGTCCTATGCCGCCGTGGTGACGCTGGGCGACGCGCCGGAGGCGATGTTCGAGCCGCTGCTGCTGGTCGAGGTGCCGCGGCTGATCTTCCCGTATGCGCGCAACATCGTCAGCGAGGTCACCCGCGATGGCGGCTTCCCGCCGGTGGTGCTGCAGCCGATCGATTTCGTGGCGCTGTGGCAGGCCAAGCGCGCCCAGGCCAACCC
>CAZZZA010000119.1:0-2068 GCA_964658455.1 uncultured Lichenihabitans sp. | reverse complement strand
TGCCGGCGCCGGCATCGGCGCGCCGGCCGGCAACGCCTGAGTAGGCTTCAGCCCGGCGGGCTGCCCAGCAGGTCCAGCAGGCCGGCCTCGGTCGGCCGGCGGGCGGCCTCGACACTCTTCCAGGACAGGGCGGCGAGCTTCCCCGCCACGGCGGGGCTGATCGCCAGCGCCCGGATCGCGGCCAGCGCCGGGTCGCGCGGCGCGAGGCGCACGAAACCGGCCGCGGTGGCGCCGGAGAAGAACAGCATCGCCGCGACCTGGTCCGAGCGCAGCGCCGCCAGGACCGCGGGATCGAGCCGGCGCACCGGCGACGCGCGATAGACGCAGCGCCGCAGCACCCTGAAGCCCGCCTGCCGCAGCGACGCCGCCAGCGCCAGCGCCTGCCGATCGCCGCAGCCCAGCAGCAGCGGGCCGGCATCGGTCGCCAGCCTTGCAGAGGCCAGCGCCGCCAGCAGCGCGGCATCGCCGTCGGCGCTGCTGACGCTGGCGAAGCCGGCCGCCCGCGCCCGTCGGGCGGTGGCGTCGCCGACCGCCAGCACCGGGACCGCGTGCAGCCAGGGGGCGAGCACGCCCAGCCGGTCGGCCGCCTGGCCGCTGGTGAGCAGCACCGCCTGCACCAGCCGGGGGATCGCCGGTGCCAGCGGCCGCACCGTCAGCAGCGGCGACGCCAGCGGCACGAAGCCGCGCGCCGCCACCGCCCGCATCGTCTCCGTCAGCCCCGGCTGCGGCCGGGTGACGAGGACGATCCGCCTCACCTCACGCGAACAGGTTGGACGGGCTGTCGGTACGCAGCGAGGCGCCGAGTTCGCGGCCGAGACGCTCCGCATCGGCCGGCGCGCCGGAGATCGCGCGCTTGAGCAGGAACGACCCGTCCTCCCGCGCCACCAGCCCGGTCAGCTGCAGCTGCGGCGCGCCGCCGGCGACGATCGGGATCAGGCGCGCGAAGCCGCCGATCGGGGTGCGGCACGAGCCGTCCAGCTCGGCCAGCAGCCCGCGCTCGGCGGTTGATACCGCGCGCGCCTCGTAATCCTCGATCGCGAACAGCAGTTCGCGTAGCTCCACGTCGCTCTCGCGCACCGTGACGCCGACGATCCCCTGGCCGGCCGACGGCACCATCACCTCGGGCTCCAGGATCAGGTCGGCGCGGTCCGCCATGCCCAGGCGCTTGAGCCCGGCATAGGCCAGCAGGCTGGCGTCGCACAGACGCTGCGACAGCTTGTCGAGCCTGGTCTGCACGTTGCCGCGGATCATCGTCGTGCGCAGGTCCGGCCGCGCGTGCAGCAGTTGCGCCTGGCGTCGCACCGACGAGGTGCCGATCAGCGCGCCGGCCGGCAGCGCGGTGTAGGGATCGGACGGATCGTCGGGCGTCAGATCGGGGCCCAGGATCAGCACGTCGCGCGCATCCTCGCGCTTGAGGGTGCAGGCCAGCACCAGCCCGTCGGGAAGGCTGGTTTCCAGATCCTTCAGGCTGTGCACGGCGAAATCGATCCGTCCGTCCAGCAGCGCCTCGTGGATCTCCTTGGCGAACAGTCCCTTGCCGCCGATCTCCGACAGCAGCCGGTGCTGCACGATGTCGCCGGTGGTGTTGATCTGGTGCTCCTGGAACGCGCCCATGTCGCGCAGCAGCGGACAGAAGCGGGTCAGCATGGTCAGGAACGCCCTGGTCTGCACCAGCGCCAGCGGCGAGCAGCGCGTGCCGACCCGGAGCGGCAGCTTGCGCCGGTGGGTGGGAACCCGTTCGCGCAGCCTGGCGGCTGCCGCCTCGGCGGCGCGTTGCAGCGCCGCGGACGGGATGGCCAGCGGCGGCCTCGCTTTCGCTCCGATGGAGGCCCCGGCGGGCGCGGTCAGGTCGGGCTGGGCGTCAGACATCACTCTGTCCTATTACCGGCACCGCAGGTTGGAAAGATGGGGAACCCGAACGGATGAACCGGGATGGCTGGAACGGCGGTGCGGTACTGGCCATCGAATCCTCGTGCGACGAGACCGCGTGCGCCGTCATGGCGGCCGACGGCACGATCCTGGCCGAGACCGTGCTCAGCCAGCAAGAGCACCTGCCGTTCGGCGGCGT
>CAZZZA010000118.1:0-9288 GCA_964658455.1 uncultured Lichenihabitans sp. | reverse complement strand
AGCGCCGTCCGGGCCGCCGGCGGCGATGCCGGGCCCGGTGCTGCTGGCGCCGCCGCCCGGGTTCGCCGAGCGCCAGGCCGCGTTCGATCCCGGCTCCGGCGCCGCGCCGGCCCGCGCCCCGCACCTCCGCCTGGTCGCGACCGGCGCCGGCGAGCGACCGCCGGCCCGGCACCGCGAACCCGAGCGCGAACCGGGGGTCGCCCAGGAGGCGACCTTCTACGCGCTGTTCGCGCGCAGGATCGGGTCGCTGCTATCGCACGGGCCGCTTGGGACGACGCGGATCGCCGACGCGCTGGGTCTGACCCGGGCGCAGACCGAGGCCTGGCTGCTGCAGGCCTGCGCCGAGGGCCGGGTGCGGCACGACGCCGGCAGCGCCCTGTTCGCGCTCGCCACGGACGGGGACGATCCGCACCGATCCTGAAAATGGTGCACTGCACAGTCATCGCGTTGACCGTCCAGTCAGGCCAGCGTAGGAGCTTGACGCCGAGGGCGTGGATGTTCCGTCGCCGCCATCCAAGGAAGTCACCGTCGCTCCCATGAAGGATGTCCGTGACGCGCTGTTCGTGGCGCAACGCACCGACGGCACGCTCGTGCGTCGCCCGATGTCGCCGCACCTCCAGGTCTATCGATTCCAGCTATCGATGTTCCTCTCCATCGCCAACCGGATCGCCGGCGTGGCCGCCTCGCTCGGCACGCTGCTGCTGGTCTGGTGGCTCGTCGCCGCGGCGACCGGGCCGGCGGCGTTCGCGACCGTGCAGGGCTGGGTCGGCAGCCCGCTGGGCCTGCTGGTGATGTTCGGCTGGACCCTGGCGCTGGTCTATCATTTCGTCGCCGGCCTGCGGCATCTTGCCTGGGATGCCGGCTACGGGTTCGCGAAGGCCTCGTTCAACGCGATCGGGCCGATCGCGGTCGTGGTCACCCTGCTGCTGACCGCACTGGTGTTCGGCGCCGGCCTGCTGCTGTGGAGCCATGCGCCGGCGCTGGCGGCGAATGCCGCCGGGAGCCTGCCGCGATGAGCACGTTCAACACCCGGACCGCCAAGCCGGAAGTCGCGGTGATGCGCTCGCAGCTCGGGCGGGTGCGCGGGCTCGGGGCGGCGAAATCAGGTGTCGAGCACTGGTGGATGGAGCGCGTCACCGCGATCGCGCTGATCCCGCTGACGCTGTGGTTCGTGGTCTCGGTGCTGGGCCTGCTCGGCGTGTCGCAGCCCGCGATGGTGCATTGGGCGGGCCGGCCGCTGAATACGGTCTTGTTGCTGGCGCTGGTGATCCTCACCTTCCAGCACATGCAGCTCGGCCTGCAGGTGGTCCTGGACGATTACGTACACGACAAGCGCGCGCATCTGGCGGCGACGCTGGTCAACAAGGGCGCGGCACTGCTGCTGGCGCTGTTCGCGATCGTGGCGATCCTCAAGATGGCGTTCTGGACACAATCGGTCTGACACCGGCGGCGCCGGCGGAAAAGCAAGAGGCGGGACATCATGAACGCGATCACGCAGCCTTCCACCGGCGCCTACACCATCATCGATCACGCCTACGACGTGGTGGTGGTGGGCGCGGGCGGCTCGGGCCTGCGGGCGACGCTGGGCATGGTGGCGGCCGGGCTGAAGACCGCCTGCATCACCAAGGTGTTCCCGACCCGCAGCCACACCGTCGCCGCGCAGGGCGGCATCGGCGCGGCACTCGGCAACATGGCCGAGGATAACTGGCGCTGGCACATGTACGATACTGTGAAGGGATCGGACTGGCTCGGCGACCAGGACGCGATCGAGTATATGTGCCGCGAGGCGGTGCCGGCGATCCAGGAACTCGAGCATTTCGGCGTGCCGTTCTCGCGCACCGAGGATGGCCGTATCTACCAGCGGCCGTTCGGCGGCCACATGTCGGAATACGGCAAGGCGCCGGTGCCGCGCGCCTGCGCCGCCGCCGACCGCACCGGTCATGCGATCCTGCACACGCTCTACCAGCAGAGCCTGAAGCACAACGCCGAGTTCTTCGTCGAGTATTTCGCGCTCGACCTGATCATGGACGAGGACGGCGCCTGCCGCGGGGTGATGGCCTGGTGCCTGGAAGACGGCACCATGCACCGGTTCCGCGCCAACAAGGTGGTGCTGGCCACCGGCGGCTACGGGCGCGCCTACATGAGCTGCACCTCGGCGCATACCTGCACCGGCGACGGCGGCGGCATGGCGATGCGGGCCGGCATCCCGACCCAGGACATGGAGTTCGTGCAGTTCCACCCGACCGGCATCTTCCCGGCCGGCTGCCTGCTGACCGAGGGCTGCCGCGGCGAGGGCGGCTACCTGACCAATTCCGAGGGCGAGCGCTTCATGGAGCGCTACGCGCCGACCGCCAAGGACCTGGCGTCGCGCGACGTGGTGTCGCGCTCAATGACGATCGAGATCAACGAAGGCCGTGGCTGTGGTCCGAACAAGGACCACATCATGATGCATCTGGAGCATATCGGTGCCGACCTGCTGCATGAGCGGCTGCCGGGCATCTCCGAGACCGCGCGCGTGTTCGCCGGCATCGACGTCACCAAGGAGCCGGTGCCGGTGCTGCCGACCGTGCACTACAACATGGGCGGCATCCCCACGAACTATCACGGCGAAGTGCTGCGGCCGACCCCGTCCGACCCGGATGCGGTGGTGCCTGGGCTGATGGCGGTCGGCGAGGCCGCCTGCGTGTCGGTGCATGGCGCCAACCGGCTCGGCACCAACTCGCTGCTCGACCTCGTGGTGTTCGGCCGCGCCGCCGCCAACCGCGCCGCCGAGACGATGAAGCCGGGCGAGGCGATCCGGCCGCTGCCGGACCGCGCCGGCGAGGCGTCGCTCGACCGGCTGGACCGGATGCGGCACGCCAACGGATCGACCCGGGTCTCCACCATGCGCGAGGAGCTGCAGCGCACCATGCAGGCGCATGCGGCGGTGTTCCGCAGTTCGAGCAGCCTGACCGAGGGCGTGCGCAAGATCGACCGGCTGTGGTCGGGCCTCGGCGACGTGTCGGTCACCGACCGCACGCTGATCTGGAACAGCGACCTGATGGAGGCGCTGGAATACGAGAACCTGATCGCCAACGGCACCGTGACCATGGTCAGCGCCGAAGCGCGCAAGGAAAGCCGCGGCGCCCAGGCGCATGACGATTTCCCGGATCGCGACGATCAGGAATGGATGAAGCACACCGTGTCGTATCTCGGCGATGACGGTCAGGTCAGCCTCGGCTATCGCCCGGTGCGGATGCAGACCCTGACCAACGACGTGTCGGTGTTCCCGCCGAAGAAGCGGGTTTACTAGAGGGTCTTCTGAAATGGTCGAGTTCTCGCTCCCCAAGAACAGCAAGGTCGGCAAGGGCCGGACCTTCGCGGCGCCCGCGGGTGCGGTGAACGTCAAGGACTTCAAGGTCTATCGCTGGAGCCCGGACGACGACGCCAACCCGGTGCTCGATACCTACCAGCTCGACCTCGACGCGATCGGCCCGATGGTGCTGGACGCGCTGATCCACATCAAGAACGAGGTTGACACCACGCTGACGTTCCGGCGGTCGTGCCGCGAGGGCATCTGCGGCAGCTGCGCGATGAACATCGACGGCGCCAACACGCTGGCGTGCCTGAAGCCGATCGCCGAGGTGAAGAAGGCGGTCAGCATCTACCCGCTGCCGCACATGCCGGTGGTCAAGGATCTGGTGCCCGACCTGACCGGCGCCTACGCGCAGCTGCGCTCGATCGAGCCCTGGCTGAAGGCCGACACCAACCCGCCGCCAGATGCCGAGCGCCGGCAGAGCCGCGAGGAACGCGCCGAGCTGGACGGCATGTGGGAGTGCATCCTGTGCTTCTGCTGCACCACCTCGTGCCCGAGCTACTGGTGGAACGGCGACAAGTATCTCGGCCCGGCCACCTTGCTGGCGGCCTATCGCTGGATCGCCGACAGCCGCGACGAGCATACCGGCGAACGCCTCGACGCGCTGGAAGACCCGCTGAAGCTCTATGCCTGCCGCACCATCATGAACTGCACCCAGGCCTGTCCGAAGGGACTCAACCCGGCGGAGGCGATCGGCAAGATCAAGCAGCTGCAGCTGGCGCGGAAGGGCTGAGCCGGTCCTCCCCGGCACGCATCCCAAAGCAGCGATGTTCGATCGTCCCCTCGCCGACCGGCGAGCCAGGCGGGCGGCCTGGCGCGACAGCCTGTTCGTCGACCATGCGATCTTCCGCCTGGTCTGGACCAACCTCGCCGTCGTGGTGCCGGGCAAGGTGTATCGCGCCAACCACCCGGCGCCGTTCCATCTCGCCCGGCACGCCCGCCGGTTCGGCCTGCGCACCCTGGTCAACCTGCGCGGCCACCGCGCCTGCGGCTCCGACGCGCTCTCCCGCGCCGCCGCACCGGCCTGCGGCCTCTTGCATGTCGACATGGCGTTCGAGAGCCGCGGCGCGCCGCATCGCGACCGCATCCTGCGCTTCGCCGGCCTGTATCAGGGCTTCAGCTTCCCGATCCTGATGCACTGCAAGTCCGGCGCCGACCGCGCCGGGCTCGCTTCGGCGCTGGTGATCCTGTTCGAGGGCGGCACCGCCACCGAGGCGCTGCGCCAGCTCTCCTGGCGGTTCGGCCATTTCAGGCGCTCGCGCACCGGGATCCTGGATGCGTTCTTCATGCGCTACCGCAGCGAGGCGGAGGGTCGGATCGGCTTCCTGGACTGGGTGCGCGACGAATATGACGAGGCGGCGCTGAAGCGCGATTTCGTCGCCGGCCGGCTGTCGAGCTTCGTGACCGATACGCTGCTCAGGCGCGAGTAGGCTGGCGCCCGGCGCTCAGTCCGCGCCCATCGACTTGATCAGGTCGAGCACGCGCTTGCGGACCGGCTGGTCGGTGATGCGGTAGTAGGCGCGCACCAGCTCGACGGTCTCCTTGCGGCTGAACAGGTCGTCGGACATCCCGAACCCGTCCTGGTTCTCGGCGAAACCGGCCGGCTGCATCGGCACCACGCGGGCGCCGCCGCCCTGGCCATAGGCCGGCGGCATGTCGTCGAAGAAGAAGCTCACCGGGACGTCGAGCACGCGCGAGAGGTCGAACAGGCGCGAGGCGCCGACCCGGTTGGCGCCGCGCTCGTATTTCTGCACCTGCTGGAAGGTCAGGCCGAGCGCGTCGCCCAGCCGCTCCTGCGACATCTGCATCAGCGTGCGGCGCAGCCGGATGCGGCCGCCGACATGCACGTCGATCGGGCTGGGACCGGCGGCGCGATCGGCCGGGCCTGGGAACGAAGCGGCGTGTTCGGTGTCCGGCAGTTGCTTGGCCTCGCTGTGTTTGCGCATCGCATGTTCGACTGACTGGTTGTTCCGATTATAGATACAACCAGAAGATGTCAAATCAAGCGAAATATCGCGTGGCCAGGCGTGATAATGTCGTTTTTTAGGCACGACCCTCAGGAAATTGAGATGCGCCGCCGGGGCCGGATCAGGCCCGCCGCGCCGGTCAGCGCCAGCAACCCCAGCGGGATAGCCAGGCCGAACCGTGCAAACAGGGTCGGCGGCAGCGGCGCCGGGATCGGCGTCACCAGGGTGCCGGCGATACCCCAGCCGAGTCGCGCCAGCTCGCGGCCGTTGCCGTCGAACACCGCCGAGATCCCGGTATTGGCGGCCCTGGCCAGCGGCAGCCCCTCCTCGACCGCGCGCATCCTGGCGCTGGCCAGATGCTGGCGCGGACCGGCCGAGTCGCCGAACCAGGCATCGTTGGTGACATTGAGCAGCCAGGCCGGCCGGTCGCTCTCGCGCACCACCCGGCCCGGAAAGATCACCTCGTAGCAGATCAGCGGCCCGATCGGCGCCTGGCCGGGCAGGTGCAGGGTGCGGACCCCAGAGCCCGCCTCGAAGCCGCCGCCGGGCACGATCTGCACCGGCAGGTGCGCCGGCTGGTACTCGCCGAACGGCACCAGATGCGCCTTGTCGTATTCCGGGCCGATCGCGCCGTCCGGCAGCACGGCGATCAGGCTGTTGCGCGGCCGCTGGTCGTCGCCGTAGCGCACGCTGCCGATCAGGCCGGCGGCGGCGGCGGGGGCGGCCTGCATGATCACCCGACGCGCCTCGGTCTCCTGTTCGAGCAGCGCCGGGAACGCGCTCTCCGGCCAGGCGAACAGGATCGGCCGGTCCGGGCCGCCGAGGCCGGGGTCCGTGGCCCTGAGCCGGGCGGCTTCGGCGACCCCTCGCGTGGTCAGCCCGAGATAGGTCCGGAAGATCGCGCGGGCGCGGTTGCCGGCCTGCTTGTCCTGCTCGGGGATGTCGCCCTGCACCAGCACCGCGATCGGCCCCGGCGGCCCCGCCGGCGACACTGTCTCCAGGCGCGCCAGCCCGGCCGAGACCCAGACCAGCAGCAGCGCCAGACCGGCCGCCATGCCGCGGCCGCCGAGCAGCGGACACGCCGCCAGCAGTACCGTCGCCAGCGTCAGCCCATGCACCGAGACCCAGGCGGCGGGCTGCATCATCACCGTGCCTGTCGCGCCCGGCAACGCCCAGACGCTGCCCCACAGGTTCCAGGGAAAGCCCGAGAACAGGAACTCCCGCACCAGGTCGGACAGCGTCCACAGCGCGGCGAACAGCGCCACGCGTCGCCAGCCCGGCGCGGCGTGGCGGCACAGCGCGCAGACCAGCGCCACCAGCAGCGAGAGCGGCACCGCGGTCAGCGGCGAGGCCAGCGGCACCGCCCACCAGTATTCGGCGGCGCGCACCAGGATGGCGTCGGTGATCCAGTACAGCCCGGCGGTGTGCAGGCCCATGCCGTAGCTAAAGCCGAGCACCGCCGCCCGCCGCCACCCCTTGGCGGCGCCGACCAGCCGCAGCAGCGCCGGGACCGTCAGCAGCAGCACCGGCACCAGATGCACCGGCGGCAGCGCCAGCGCCGACAGCACGCCCAGCAGCAGGGCTTGGGCAAGGCCGGAGCACAGGACCGCCCGGACCTGCCGCGCTGCGCGGATCACCGGCGCCCCGTCAGTAGATCGCTTCGCGCAGCTGTCTCTCGTAGTGCCGGTAGTACTTGTCGGTGATGAGATCGGTCTTGACCACTACCGCGACGTCGGTGGTGTTGAACTGGTGGTCCACCACCGCGCCGTCGCCGATGAAGCCGCCGAGGCGCAGATAGCCCTTGATCAGCGGCGGCAGGTTCTGCTGCACCCGGCGATGGTCGAAGCTGGCCGGGTCGACGCGGTCCATCATCACGTAGCGGCTCTCCACCGCGCGCAGACGCAGCGCCGGCGGCGCCAGGTGGTTGTGGTGCAGGTAGGTGAGTTCGGCATCGAGCTTGTCCGGCTCGGTGCCGGGCAGGCTGGCGCAGCCGAACATGACGTCGATGCGGTGCAGGAACACGTAGGCGGCGATGCCGCGCCACAGCAGCTGCATCGCCGCCCGCCCGCGATAGGCGCGGTCGATGCAGGAGCGGCCGAGTTCGAGCAGCCGCCCGGGAAACCCGGTGATGGTGCTGATGTCGTACTCGTCGGAGCTGTAGAAGCGGCCGATCCGCGCCGCCGCCTCGTTCTGCACCATCCGGTAGGTGCCGATGATCGCCTTCGGCCCGGAGCCGAGCGCGTGGTCGATCACCAGCAGGTGATCGGCGACCGCGTCGAACTGGTCGATGTCGCGCTTCAGCGCCCGCGCCGTGGCGTCCGGCTCGGCGCCCATCTCCTCGTAGAAGATGCGGTAGCGCAGCGCCTGGGCGGCGTCGCGCTCGGCGTCGGTGACGGCGATCCGGACCCCGAGGGTGCCGGCGCGGAGTTCACCGAAGCCGGTCATCGGCTCCTGCGGCGGCATCAGCGGCGCCGTGATCGGCTTGGCGATGGTCAAAGTCTCTTGTCCCCTGCCATGTCGGTCTCGCCGGCGGCGCCGCGCGCGGCGGCATCGGGCTGCGGCTCCGGCGCCCGCCTCGCGAACAGTTCCATGCGATGCGAGACCAGGTCGAATCCCAGCCGCCGGGCGATCTGATGCATCAGCTGCACATGTTCCGCATCCTCGAACTCGATCACCCGTCCGGTGTCGATATCGATCAGGTGGTAGTGGTGGCCGTGCTCGGTGGCCTCGTAGCGGGCCCGCCCGCCGCCGAAATCGCGACGCTCCAGGATGCCCTTCTCCTCGAGCAGCCGCACGGTTCGATACACCGTCGCCACCGAGATCTTGCCGTCCAACCGGGAGGCGCGGCGGTAGAGTTCCTCGACATCCGGATGGTCGTCCGCCTCCGACAACACACGCGCGATCACCCGCCGCTGACCGGTCATTTTCAGCCCGCGGTCGATGCACAGGCGCTCTATGCGCGATTCCATCGCTCCACCACCAGCGGCCATCCCACGCGGCGTAGCCGATCGGGGCAGGAATTGTCCAATGCCGTGCCCCGGCCCTGTGGCGGCGATGTCACGCCCGGCCGCACCCGGCGCCGATCTGACAGCGCGGCGCGGGTCGTCTACAACCCTCCCACCCCTCCCGACACGGACCGCCATGACCGCGCCAGACCGGACCGCCACCCTCGACATCACCGGCGAGACCTGCCCGATGACCTTCGTCAGGACCAGGCTGGCGCTGGACCGGCTGCCATCCGGCGCGCACCTGCTGGTGCGGCTGCGCGGCGCCGAACCGCTGCGCAGCGTCGCGGCCAGCGCTGCGGCGCTCGGGCATCTGGTGGAAGCCGGGCCGACCGATGCCGCCGGCGAGACCGTGCTGGACATCACCCGGCGCTGAGCGGCGGGCCGGCGAACGGCAGCGGCGCCGCCAGCACCAGCGCATCGGCGCCGTCGGCATAGTAGCGGCGACGGCGGCCGACGGTGGCGAAGCCCAGCGCCCGATACAGCGCCGCCGCCGGCTGGTTGTGCGCCGCGACCTCGAGGAACATCCGCGCCGCGCCGCGCCGCGCCGCCTCCTCGCCCACCGCGCGCAGCATCGCGGCGCCGAGGCCGGCGCCACGAAGCGGCGGACAGACGCCGATGGTCAGCAGCTCGGCCTCGTCGGCGGCGACCCTGGCCAGCGCCAGCCCGCACGGTTCGCCGGCCAGGCTCGCGACCCAGCCGAAACAACCGGGCATCGCCAGCAGCGCGCGCATCGCCGCCTCGTCCCAGCACGCACCGACCGGCGGGGTGGCGGCGGCGAAACAGGCCGCGTGCAGGCGGGCCAGGCAGGCGGCGCCGGCGACGCCGACGATCACCGGCCGGCCGGTCCCGCCGCCGACGGCAGCCGGGCTTCCGGGGCATCGACATAGAGCGGCTGCGCGGCGAGCGGCGGCAGCGTCCCCGCCTCGCGCCGCCGCGCCGCCGCGGCGATGGCGGAAAA
>CAZZZA010000117.1:0-9378 GCA_964658455.1 uncultured Lichenihabitans sp. | reverse complement strand
CCGCGCTGATGCCGGCCCGGCGCCGGGCCTGGTCCTCCTGGAACCTGATCGGCGCCGGCGGCCGCGTGACCGGCGCGCCGTGCGTCACCTACTGGATGAACCGGCTCCAGGGCCTGCCCGGACCGCAGCCGGTGCTGGTGACCCTGAACCCGGTGCGCGAGCCGGCGCCGCATACCGTGCTGCGCACCGAGCATTACGCGCATCCGGTGTTCGACGCCGACGCCCAGGCCGCCCAGCGCGCGCTCTGGGGGCTGCAGGGCAGCGACGCGATCTGGTTCGCCGGCGCCTGGCTCGGCGCCGGCTTCCACGAGGACGGGCTGCAGGCCGGTCTGGCCGTCGCCGAGGCGGTGGGCGGGGTGCGCCGGCCCTGGCAGGTCGGCAACGAGAACGGCCGCATGCCCGGACCGCCCTTATCGGCGGCGCGCCCGCTGCGTCAGGCCGCCTGATGCGCAGCGCGCTCTACGACATGGTGGTCACGCACCACCGGCTGCACCCGCAGACGCACCGGCTGCGGCGGACGGTGACGATGCTCTGGCTGGAACTGGACGAGCTGGCGCTGCTCGACCGCCGGTTGCGGCTGTTCTCGGCCGGTCGGCGCAACCTGGTCAGCTTCCACGCCGAGGACCATGGCGCCGGCCGTGGCGGCAGCCTGCGCGGCTGGCTCGATGCCCAGCTCGGGCTGGCCGGGATCGACCCGCCCGGCGGCCGGGTCGCGCTGCTCTGCATGCCGCGCCTGGCCGGAGCCGCCTTCAACCCGATCAGCACCTGGTTCTGCCACCGGCCGGACGGCAGCCTGGCGGCCCTGCTCTACGAGGTCCGCAACACGTTCGGCGAGCGGCACAGCTACGCGGTCGCGGTGGCAGACGACCTGCCGCATCTGCGCCACCACGCCGAGAAGTGCCTGCACGTCTCGCCCTTCATGCCGATGGGCATGGGCTATCGCTTCGACCTGGTGCGCCCGGATGGCGACGCGCCCGATGCGCGGCTGACGCTGGCGATCGCCGGCGGCGACGGCACCCGCACCCTGATCCGCGCGGTGATGACCGGCCGGCGCCAGCCGCTCACCGACCGCGCGCTGCTGGCGCGCGGGCTGCGCCGCCCGATGCAGGGGCTGGCGGTGCTGGCCAGCATCCATGTCGAGGCGCTCAAGCTCTGGTGCAAGGGCGCCCGCTTCCATCGGAGCCCGGCGCCCCCGGCCTCCCCGGTCACCACGGCAACCGCTCATGGATGAACAGAAGATCACCGTGCTGACCCATGCCCCGCGGGCGGAGCGCCGCCCGGCGATGCTGGCGCGGCTGTACGAGCGCCATATCGGCCGGCTGCTCGACCGCCTGCGGCACGGCGCGCTGACCGTGGTGATGCCCGACGGCACCCAGATCAGCCGCTCAGGCCCGCTGCCTGGGCCGCAGGCCACGCTGCTGCTGCATCGCACCCGCACCCTGGCGCGGCTGGCGCTGCGCGGCGATCTCGGCCTGGCCGAGGCCTACATGGACGATGACTGGTCCAGCCCCGACCTGGCGGCTCTGCTGCTGCTGGGCGCGCTGAACCAGGACGCGATGGGCGGCGGCCTTGGCGGCACGCTGCCGTTCCGGCTGCTGGCCCGGGTGCTGCACCTCGCCCGCGCCAACACCCGCGCCGGCGCGAAGCGCAACATCCAGGCGCATTACGATCTCGGCAACGCGTTCTACGCGCACTGGCTCGATGCCGGGATGAGCTACTCCGCGGCGCTGTTCGAGCAGGGGCCCGGCGAGACCCTCGAGGCGGCACAGACTGCCAAGCAGGACCGTATCCTGTCGATGCTGGCGGCGCGTCCCGACGACCGGGTGCTGGAGATCGGCTGCGGCTGGGGCGGGCTGCTGGAGCGGCTGGCGCAGGACGGCGCCCGCGCCACCGGCCTGACCCTGTCTCCGGCGCAGCACGCCTATGCCAGCCAGCGGCTCGCCGAGGCCGGGCTGGACGGCCTGGCCGGCTCCAGGCTGCAGGACTACCGCGACGTCACCGGCAGTTTCGACCGCATCGTCTCGATCGAGATGTTCGAGGCGGTCGGACAGGCCTTCTGGCCGCTGTTCTTCGACACGCTGCGCGACCGGCTGGCGCCGGGCGGGGTCGCGGTGCTGCAGATCATCACCATCGACGAGAGCCGGTTCGACGCCTACGCCAGCACCCCGGATTTCATCCAGGCGCACGTGTTCCCCGGCGGCATGCTGCCGACCCGCACCCATCTGGCCGAGCGGTTCCAGGCCGCCGGGCTGGCGCTGACCGAGCAGGTCCGGTTCGGGCTCGGCTATGCACGGACCCTGCAGGAATGGCGCGACCGGTTCGAGCGCGCCTGGCCGGCGCTGCGGCGCATGGGCTTCGACGAGAGCTTCCGCCGCCGCTGGCGCTACTATCTTTGCTACTGCGAGGCCGGGTTCCGCACCGGCATGCTCGATGTCGGCCTGTTCCGGCTGACCCACCGGGCCGTGGCGCCCTGAAACGGCGCACCGTGCTGGCGCAGGCGGCGGCGTTGGCGCTGGCCGGACGCTGTCGGCCGGCGGTGGCGGACGGGCGCCGCGGCATCCCCGACGGCGGCCGGCTGGCCTTCGACGTGGTCCGCGAGGGCGAGCGGATCGGCACCCACGCGCTGCGCTTCACCCAGTCCGGCGGCGTGCTGGCCGTCGAGATCACGGTCGCGCTGCAGGTGACGCTCGGGCCGGTGACGTTGTTCCGCTACCGCCATCACGCGCTCGAACGCTGGCGCGACGGCGTGTTCGTGGCGCTGGAGACCCGCACCGACGATGACGGCACCCCGGTCTGGGTCCAGGCGGCGCGCCAGCCGGACGGGATCCGGATCGCCGCCGCCCGCGGCCCAAAAATCGCGCCGCCGCTGCTGCTGCCGGCGGCGACGCTGCCGCTCAGCCACTGGAACCGCGCCGTCACCCGGTCGGCCCTGTTCGATCCGCAGGATGGCGTGGCGATGCACGAGACCGTGGCCGCGCGCGGCGCGTCGCCGGTCACGGTCGCCGGGCGGAGCATCGATGCCGAACGGTTCGATTTCGCCGGCCAGGTGACGCTCTCAAACTGGTACGACGCCACCGACGGCTGGGTCGCGCTGCGCGCCACCGTGAAGGACGGCTCGGTGCTGGAATACCATCGCACCGCCTGAGCGCCGCCGACTGAGCTCCGCCGCCTGGCGTGGCGCCTGCGCCCTGGACAGTGGCGGCCGCCGCACGGTCTAAGCACCGCATGAACTCCTCTCCGGCGCATGCCGCGATCCTGGCCGCCGACCTCGCGGTCGAACCGGCCGAACTGGACCGTCTGACCCGTCTGGTCGCCAGGCGGCTGCCGGCCGACACCGAGGCGGTCGCCGCCGCCCTGTGCGAGATCCGGCGGAAGGGCTGGACCGCGCGGCTCGTCGACCGCACGCAGCGCGCCGGCGCGATCTGGGTGCGGCGCGAGGACGCGGTCGCCGCCACCGACCGCATCACCGACCCGCTGGCCGACGACGCGGCACTCGAGGCCGCGCTGGCGACCGTGATGCGGGACCGGCTGCGCGGCTTCGGCGCCACCCCGGAGGCGGCGCTGTCGGCGCTGCTCGCCGACCTGTTCGATTCCGGCGGCCGCATCCTGTCCGCCAACCAGCACGAGGAACTGACGCTGTCGGTGGCGGACGCGTTCGGCCTCTCCTCCGAGGACCGGTTCGTCGCCCGCGCGCTCGGCGACGAGGCGCAGCGCCGACAGGAACGCCGTGCCGCCGAGACCACCGCCCGCACCCGCCGGCGCGAGGAGGTGCAGCGCCTGCGCGACTGGGAGCGCAGCCTGGTCGGGTTCCGCGAGGTGCCCGCCCTGCTCGGCTGCAGCATCAAGGAGGCGCTGCGCTGGGTCGCGGCCAACCGCCTGCCGGTGGCGCGCCGCATCCCGCGCAAGGGCTCGCCAGACGGCGAGTTGTGGGAGTTCGACCCGGCCGAGCTGGCGCGGCTACGTCCGCAGCTTGCCGCCTGGCGCGCCGCCGAGGGCGCCGGCCCGGAACGCCGGACACTGGCCGGGACCGGGGCCGGCACCGGCAGCAAGGCCGCCAACGCCGCCGTCGCCAGGGTCGCGGCGCTGGACCGCTACGCCGCGCATTTCGACACTGCCCGCGCGCTCCGGCGGCGCATCACCCTGGTCACCGGCCCGACCAACAGCGGCAAGTCGCACACCGCGCTCGAACGCCTGTCCGGTGCCGAGAGCGGCCTGGCGCTGGCGCCGCTGCGCCTGCTGGCGCACGAGTTCCGCGAGGCGCTGACCGCGCGCGGCGTCAGCACCTCGCTCGCCACCGGCGAGGAGCGCATCCACGAGCCCGGCAGCCGCCACCTCGCCGCCACCGTCGAGATGTGCCCGCTGCACAACCCGGTCGACGTCGCCCTTATCGACGAGGCGCAGATGCTGCACGACCCGGAGCGCGGCGCCGCCTGGACCGCCGCCATCATGGGCGCCCCGGCCCGCGACGTGTTCGTGCTGGGCTCGCCGGAATGCGCGCCCATGGTGCGCCGCATCGCCGAACTCTGCGGCGATCCGCTCGACGAGATCGTGCTGGTTCGCAAGGGCCCGCTGCATGCCGCCACCGACCCGGTGCCGCTCGGCGAACTCGGCCGGGGCGACGCGCTGATCGCCTTCTCGCGCCGCGACGTGCTCGATTTCCGCGCCGCCCTGCAGGCGCGCGGCCGCCGCGTCGCCGTGGTCTATGGCGCGCTCTCGCCGGAGGTCCGGCGCGCCGAGGCGGCGCGCTTCAACACCGGCGAGGCCGACATCCTGATCGCCACCGACGCGATCGGCATGGGGCTGAACCTCAACATCCGACGCGTGGTGTTCGGCGCGCTGCGCAAGTTCGACGGCACCCAGAGCCGCGACCTGCTGCCGCAGGAGGTCAAGCAGATCGGCGGCAGGGCAGGGCGCTACGGCCTGCACGAGGCCGGCATCGTCGCGGTGCTGGCCGGCGCCGGCAGCCCCGCGTTCATCCGCGCCATGCTCGCCGCCCCGGCGGTCGAGCCGGTCGAGCTGCGCCCGCTGGTCCAGCCAGATTCCGACATCGTGCGCGCCGTCGCCGACGAGATCGGCTCGGAGAGCCTGTTCGGCGTGCTGGCCCGCATTCGCCGCGCCGTGCTGCGCCGCGACGACCCCAACTACCGCCTCGCCGACATGAGCGCCGCCTTCGAGATCGCCACCGCGCTCGAGGGCATCGATTCGCTCGACCTCTCCACCCGCTGGGCCTACGCGATGTGCCCGGTCGACGAACGCGACAACGGCATCCCCCGCCTCGCCGCCTGGGCCACCGAACACGCCGCAGGACGCAGCGTTCCGGTCCCCGGCGGCGCCCGCCTGCCACCCCCCGAACGCGCCTCGCGCGACGAACTCGAACGCGCCGAGAAACGCCACAAGCGCCTGGTCGCCTGGCGCTGGCTCGCGCTGCGCTTCCCCGAAGCCTACCCGGCACTGGAGGAAGCGCAGGCGCTCACCGCGAAGCTCGACGGCTGGATCGAGGCGGTGCTGCGCCAGCAACAGGCGCAGCGGCGGCGGTAGGGGCCGGGAAGCGGCACGTCGGGCTGTAGCTTGATGGGCTGGGGCTTTGGGCTGCAGACCCGCGTTTGTTCGTCGTGACTAGTCGGGAGATGGCGGCTTTGCGCTCATCTCGGTCATCCGCAGCTTTACGCAGTCCTTCTTAAAGCTGCTGCTATCCACTACATTAGATTTTAAGCCGCCGTTGTCGAAAGGGCAATTCGTCGCTACTTTCGATGACGGCGATAGCGAGACGACAACTGATGGCCCTCCAACCGACGCAAGAGAAGCAAGAACTGACGGTCAAAGGGGAGTCCATTGAGAGTATTTATCGGCAGTACAGACAAAGTAAGTTTTGGGTGAATCGTCGCTACCAACGCAAGCTCATCTGGACGCTGGAAGAGAAGCAAGGTTTCGTCGATTCTGTTGCACAAGGTTATCCGGTGCCAATCGTTCTATTAGCGGAAAGCGCTAACCGAGAGCCGTCGACGTTGGAAATCATTGATGGCATGCAGCGTCTGAACGCAGTCACCTCTTTCATCGAAAACGATTACACGGTCTACGGGTCACATTTCGACCTCAACACTATGGCTGTGACGAAGGAATTGTACGACACAGGGGTGATCAAACAACGGCAACCGGTCCTCGACCGCGACGTGTGCGTCAAGATCGCTTCATACTCCCTTCCTGTATCGATTTTCGAGTTTACAGATGCTGGAGCAGTTGATGAGGTATTCCGCCGTATCAACTCAGGCGGTCGGAAACTCTCAAGGCAAGAACTGCGCACGGCAGGCGCAACGGGACACTTTGCAACCGCGGTGCGACTCATTGCCGCGCAAGTGCGAGGCGACGACTCCTACTACGATACTCTGCGTCTGAACGACATGGCAGGCATTAGTATCACGAACAAGGATTTGCCCTATGGCATTCCGGTTGATACCGTCTTCTGGGTAAGCCAAAACATTTTAACAAAAGAGCAGGTTCGTGAAAGCCGCGACGAAGAGATTGTTGCTGATATCCTTGCATACATGGTTCTTCCGCAACCTCCCTCGTCGCGTTCCGAATTCTTCGACGACTACTATGGACTTCACGGTGACGAAGCTGCCGCGAAACGGTTCAAGGAGGTCGAGATTGCTGTCCAAAAACGGTCTGTAGAGTTAGTGGTTGGCGACTTCGTCCGCACACTCGATTCCCTTCGGCTGATTCTGGCGGAAGCGAAGCAGACCTTTGGTAGATTGCTTTTCGAGCAGCAGCCTGCACGCGCTCCACGTTACTTCCAAGTGGTATTCCTGGCATTCTATACATTGCTCGTTCGCGAGGAAAAGGTAGTCGTAGACTCAGCGAAGCTTATAAGTCGTATGACTAGTCAGGCTGGATCTATCAATGTGCCAGAAGGCGGTCGCTGGGGTGGCGAGGATCGACACACAGCCATCCAAGCAACCGCCGGGATGTATCGAGAAGCTTTTGCAGAGGGAACGCAAACGGACCCCTCGACCATCCACTGGATTACCCGAATTGAAAACCTACTTTCGCAATCTTTGACCGAACAGTCACTCTTCGACTTCAAGCAAGGATTTCTCCGCCTGGATGGATCTACAGCTTTCGATCAGGACAGCTTCAAAAAAATCCTGCAAACCTGTGTTGCCATAGCGAACAATCGGAAAGGCTGTCGGGGTTATGTGTTAGTTGGTATATGCGATCGGCCTGAAACCGCTGCGCGAGTGAAGGATCTATTCGATATCGAGCCACTTGAGGTCTTCAACTTCACCATTACGGGCGTCGACCATGAGGCAAAGGCCCTGCAAAAAAGCGCTGATCAAGTGTTTCAGATGGTTGTAGACAAAATTTCACAGTCTGAGTTGTCTAGCCCCCTCCGGGAATACATAGTTAGAAATCTGAAGCCGGTCCGTTACTTAGATAAGACTGTCTATGTGTTCGAAGCCGAGGGACAGGAAGACCCCAGTACATTCGCGGGTAGCTATTTTGACCGCCGCGGAGCACAGCTTAGTGAGGTATCGGCCGAGCGTCTCGCCACTTTTATGCGGCGCTATCTCTTGGGCGGGTGACGTCTAGAGCCTGTCATTGCATTCAAGGGAAATTATCTAGTTCCGGCCACGGCAGGTCAGAAGGTATCATTGTCGCCGGTTATGGCGTGTTTCTGGTCGAGCTCCCGCAAGCAGCCTTTCAGCTTCCGGACAGCAGCTGGTGTGCTACTCTACGTGCTTTAGCAAAATCTCGTTGCTAACCAGAAACCCTTGCGGCAAGATGACCTTCGTTCCAAAGGGGACGTGTCATGGCGCAAAAGATTGCCTTGCAGGAGCTTCAGCGGCGGATCGACGCGGGAGAGATCGGCGAACTGGAAGTCCGCCGCTATTTTCGGACCAACGAGGACTTTTCGCCGAAGCCGTTTTTTCCTGGACTCGAACTCGACGCCGACACCGTCGAGATCCCAGCGGGGGGACTTGGCCCTTCCCGGGTCAAATTTGGGCTCCTTATCAAGGCCATTATCGCGGAACAGCGCGCGGCGCGCGAAATGGAATACCGGTATCACGTGCGGCAGGGCTACAAACCCATAATTGTTGCGCGTGGCGACTCCTGGTTTCTGCATCCCGCCCTATCGGATGTCATCGACTGGCTTCGTGGCGGGTATGCGATCCGTAGCTTTGACTACCCTGGCGATACCCTCGACGACATAGTGGGTGACAAAAACACCTGGGAGGGCGCGGTCCAAGGCGAGGGCGCCAGCATCGTCCTACTCAGCGGTGGTGGAAACGATGCCATTGGCGGCGGTGCAATCGCCAGCCACCTTCTCCCTTTCGATAGCACTATCACCAACCCGGCTGAATACGTTAAAGACAGCTATCATGCGCTCATCAACACGTGTCTCGGCAAGATCGAGGCGCTGCTGAAGGAGGTGCTCGCGCTTTCGCACAGCGTGAGCGTCGTCTGTCACGGCTACGACTATGTCATCCCAAACGGAGGAAAGTGGTTAGGGCAGCCAATGAGCCACATCGGCATCAAGGACCGGGCGTTGCAGAAAAGGATTACCGATTTCTTGGTCGACACCTATAACACAAGGCTGCACGCAATGCTGAAGCCCTACTCGCCTCGCGTCTACCACCTTGACCTAAGGGGCGTGGTTACGACCGGCTGGGACGACGAACTCCACCCGTCTGATGCTGGCTTTCGGCAGGTCGCTTCGCACTTCCGAGGCGTCATAGACCGGCTCAGGCCTGCCGTTTAGCTCCGCCCCAGGCCGATCTGTAGCGGTCCGCGACACCCTTCAATCCTCTGGGAAGCCCTGATTATCGTTCTGGTTCGCCACGGATACTGAGCAGCTCTTGTCCGCTTGCCGCATCTCGTTCCTCAAACGCGGACGGTCCGCCCCGGGCACCCGGCCGCATGGCACGCGCCACACGGCCGGGGAAACGCCTAGCGGCTGGAGAGCAGCGTCAGGCAGGCGCTTTCGGACGCGCAGTTCAGGTACGCGACGCCGCGATAGACGCTGCCGGCGACCGGCACCCGCACGGTGCGGAAGCTCTCCGAGGCCGGCAGGGTGGTGGCGTCGAGCTTGTCCACGATCTGCACCACGCTGTTCGGGTCCGCGCCCGGATCGGCGGCGTTGCTGTAGGTCGCGGTCGCGGCGAACAGGGTGACCTTGTTGCCGCTGACGGTGCCGGTGATGTTGCGCAGGCCGGTGGTGGCCGGCGACAGCGACGCCGGGTAGTTCGCCGGCGTGTAGGGCGTATCCAGCGACAGGCCGTTCTGCAGCGTGTAGGCCAGCACCCACTTGCTGCCGTTGAAGATCCATTTCTGCAGGCCGGCGTTCGGCGCCGCGGTCAGCGACTGCGGACCCTCGTCGGC
>CAZZZA010000116.1:0-9572 GCA_964658455.1 uncultured Lichenihabitans sp. | reverse complement strand
CGAGGTGGCCGCGGCCGAGCGCTTCGGCCGCACCAAGACCCGTCACGGTGCGCTCGCGCAGCTGCGCCGCCGCATTCCTCACCGGCTGCCGCGCCGGCCGACGCTCTCGGTCGCCGACATCCAGCAGGCGAGCTGGGTGCTGCAGGCGGCCGGATCGCGCCTGCGCACCCGGGTGGACGACCTGTTCCGCGGCGCCGACCTGCCGCCGCCGCCACGCATCGTCAGCACCAATTCGCTGCTGATGACGCTGACCTATGTCGCCAATACCGATTCGATCAGCGTGGTGTCGGAACCGGTGGCGCGGCAGCAGCAGGCGGCCGGGTCGCTGGCGATCCTGCCGCTCGATACCGCGATCAGCGCCGGCGGCTACGGCCTGCTGTTGCCGAGCCGTCGGCGGTCCTCACCGGCGACGGAGGTGATCCTCGGCCTGATCGAGGAGGCCTGCGCGACGCCGCCGGACCGGCACCCGGTCACGCCATCGGACACAGCACCGCCCGGAACCGGGTGATCGCGGCCGCATGGATCCGCTGCTCCGCCTGCAGGCGCGTGCCATGGGCCAGCAGCAGTACCACCAGCACCAGCCCGGCCAGGACGGCGCGGTTCGGACGCCGCGCGGCCGGGCCCAGCACGGCGTGCAGGCCGAGCACGCCGGCCAGCCCGACCGCCACCTCGGACAGCGTATGATCGTGCAGGATCAAGCGGGAAGCCGCGAAAGTGAAAGCGATCCCGCAGGATAGCAGCAGGCCGGCCGTGGGCCGCAGGCCGGGGATCAGCAGCGTCGCCAGCCCGCCGCGCTCCGCCAGCAGCGGCTTGCGAGCAGGAGCACCACCACGGCCAGGCCGACGGGCAGGATGATCGCCTGGTCGGCGAAATCCGTCAGCCACTGCACGGGTGCGGCCTCGCGAACGCCCCGGCCGACCGGCAACATACCGGATGCCGGGAGTCGTTCGACATGCGCGGCTTAAGCTTCGTCGGCCGGGGGCTCCGCGGCGGGCGTCGCCTCGACCGGGTCGGTCGCGGTCTCGGCACTCTGGGCGGTCGCCGGCGGCGCCTCCTTGGCGCGTTCCCGGGCGGCGCTCAGGTAGCCGAACACCAGCGGATCGTGACCGTCGAAGATCAGGTGGTATTCCGCGCCGACGGCGGCGCGGGAGGCCTGGTCGACCTTGCCCAGCTTCTGGATGACCCAGCCTTCGCCGCGATCGACGGTGGCAGGCGGCAGGGTGACGATCTGCGCCGGCGCGCGCTTCTCGTCGCGGCCACGGCCCGGGCCGCTGCGGCCCCCCGCTCCGCCGCCTCTGCGCTCCCGGCTGTTCATGTCGAACTGCGCCGGGGCGCCCGTCTTCGGCTTGGGCGTACCAGGTGTCTTAGCCATGCGGGCCTCCTACTCAGCCGGGGTTGGAGCGGTCATTTAGCCGAGCCCGGCAGGGCCGGATACAGCCCTCGGCGGGTGGGTGACGATGGCGGGCGCCGCCGGGATCATGAGCCCCGCGCAAGCGCGCTTCGCGTCGATCGCGAAAACCCTCATCGCCACCGGCGAGGATGTCGGAAACGTGAACTTATCCAGAATTGCGACACCGTGTATCACAGCGTCGATTTCGGATTTTGAAAGACCGGTTCTGCTCGAGCTTGATCATCTCCTGCTGTCGTCACTGCGCGAACTCGGCGAACTCAAGCGGATCAGGTCTGCGGCGCGCGACGGCAGCGTCGCCGAGCGGCTGTTCCTGTCCGGATGGGCGTCGCTGGTCGCCGGAACGCCGGTGGACCGGGCGATGGCGCAGAGCATGGACGCCGCGGTGTCGGCAATCCGGCTCGGCGACCTCGATCTGCCCACCCTGATCGATCTCGGTCTCGACCCGGACGAGGCGCTGTCGGTCCTGCGCCGGTCGGCCGGGTCGATGCCGGGCCTGCCGGCGCCCGACTTCGGGGCCGAGACCGGGGCGTTCGCGCCGCCGCCGACCGGTCAGGTCCCCGCCTTTGCCCGCCTGCTGGCACGACAGCCGCGCGCCGGGGTCACCTGTCCCGGCCGGCCGCGGCTGCTGCTGGAACCGGCAGAGAACCATGCCGAGCATTGTCTGGCGGTAGCGGTCTACGGGGTGGCGCTGTCGCCCACGTTCGGGGCGTCGCCGCAGACCGTCTGGCTGGCCGGGATGGCGCACCATCTGCACAACGCGTTCCTGCCGGATTCGGGCTTCACCGGCGAGATGCTGCTGGGCGCGCATCTCGGACCGGTCATGGATCGCGCCACCGACAGGGCGCTGGCGGAACTGCAGCCGCCGCTTCGCGAGCAGGTCCGCGCGGCACGGCGCATCCTGGGCGATGCCGACACGCCGGAGGGGCGCGCGTTCCACGCCGCCGACACGCTCGACCGGGTCTGGCAGATCGACCAGCATCTGCGCGCCGGCCGCATCGACCTGCGCTTCGTGCTGGACGAGATGGCGCTGGTGCATGACGGGCCGGTCAAGCCGTTCCAGGACCAGGTTCTGCGTGCTGCCGGGTTGGCCGGTTGACCCTCTATCGCAGTCCCGTCGATGGCGCAGTCCTGCAGCCGGCGGGGCCGCACGCCCTGGCCGGGCGCTGCCGGCGCTGGCCGGTGGTGGACGGCATCCCGTATCTGCGCACCGGTCGCGACCAACTCGCCGACGCGGCGCTGGCGCATCTTGATGCCGGCCGCCAGGAGCAGGCGCTGGCGCTGCTGCTGGCCGACCAGGACGACTGGTGGAGCGGACCGGTCCCGCAGCCGGACGCGCTGACGACCCTGATCGCGCAGCGCCAGACGCTCTCGTTGCGGGAGGCGATGCGGCTGCTGCAATGGGGCCGGGTCGGCGATTATTTCGCGCATCGCTGGACCGACCCGACCTTCCTCGCCGGGCTGGCGCTGGTCGAGGCGCACTGGACGGCGCCGCGATCGGCGTTCGAACTCGCCTGCGGCATCGGCCATCACCTGCGCGCGCTCGCGCAGCAGGGCGTGGCGGTGACCGGCGGCGACGTGGTGTTCGCCAAGCTCTGGGTGGCGCGGCACTGGGTGGTGCCGCAGGCGCGGCTGGTCTGCTTCGACGCCGGCGGGCCGTGGCCGCTGCAAACCGGCCGGTTCGAGCTGGCGTGCTGCCACGACGCTTTCTATTTCCTAGCCCCGAAACAGCACGTGCTGGACAGCCTGCGCGGCCTGAGCGACGGCGCGGTGCTGATCGGCCACATCCACAACCGGGACTGGCCGAACCTGTCAGCGGGCGCCGCGATGCGGGCCGCCGAGCTGGCGGCCATGGCCCCGGACGGGGTGCTGTTCGACGATGCCGAACTGACCGCGGCGCTCATCGAGCGCCGGGCGCCGCACGCCGCTACGCCGCACCACCTCGCCGCGGTCGAGGCGTTCGCGGTGGCGATCGATGCCGGCCCTGCCGGCGTGATCGAGGGCCGGCTCGGGCTGCCGCCGGCGGGCGGGGTGCTGCGGCGCAACCCGCTCTACGATGCCGGCGGCGCGATCGCCTGGCCGTCGGAGCGCTACCGCGCGGAATATGCGCCCGGCGCCACCTACCCGGCGCACAGCGCGCTGCCGCTGCATGTGCAGAGCAGCGATGCGCCGGCGGCCAGCGTGCGGCGGCGCGAGCTGGTCGATCTGCCGGAGCGCTGGTGATGGCGGCGATCGGCTGGGGCATGGTCGGCTATGGCTGGGTGGCGCGCGCTTTCGCGGCCCCGGCGATGCGCGACGCCGGCCACCATCTGGCCGGCATGGTCGATCCGAGGCCGGCGGCGCAGGCGGCGGCGCGGGAGGATGGGGTCGCGGTGTTCGACACGCTCGACGCGCTGCTGGCGGACCCGTCGGTGGAGGCGGTCTATGTCGCCACCCCCAACCATCGCCATCGACAGGCGGTCGAGGCGGCGCTCGCCGCCGGGCGCGCGGTGCTGTGCGAGAAGCCGATGGCGGCCGACCTGGCCGATGTCGAGGCGATCGCCGCCGCGGTGGCGCGCAGCGGCACGCCGTACGGCACCGCCTTCGAGCAGCGCCATCACCCGGCGCATGCGGCGATCCGCGCGCATCTGGCGGCTGGCCGGCTCGGCACCGTCACCGCGATCAGGATCGTCTATGCCTGCTGGCTCGGCGCCGACTGGCAGGCGGCCGGCGGGGCGGCGAACTGGCGCACCGACCACGCGGCGGCGGGTGGCGGCGCGATGATGGATCTGGCGCCGCACGGGCTCGACCTGGTGGAGTTCCTGCTCGGCGAGAGGGTGGCCGGCGTGGCGGCCGCGCTGCAGCGCCGGGTGCATGCGTACGCCGTCGATGACGGCGCCATGATCGTGGGGCGCACCGAAGGCGGCGTCCTGGTGTCGCTGCACGTGGCCTACAACCATCCAGAGACGCTGCCGCGGCGCCGGCTCGAGCTGACCGGCACCGCCGGGCTCGTCGTCGCCGAGGACACCATGGGCCAGGAGGCCGGCGGCCGGGTGACGCTGCTCGACGTCGGCACCGGCGCCGCCAGTCGGCTCGCGGTGCCCGATGCCGAAATGTCGCCCTTCACCCTGCAGATGCGCGCGTTCGCCGAGCTGGTGCGCGGCACCGGCAGCGGCGGCTTCGATGCCGTGCGCGATCTCCACACCATGCGGCTGCTGGACCAGGCCTACCGCTCCGCCAGCCGCTTGCACGAGGCTTCGCCGCCATGCCCCTGAGCCATTACGCCTGTTCGAATTGCGGCCACTGGCAGCATTATTTCGCGACCCCGCCGGATTGTCCGGTCTGCACCGACACCCGCAACGACCTGCCGGAGGATGGCTGGGACTTCCGCACCGAGGCTGAGGTGGCGCGGCTGCTCGACGGACAGTGGCGGGCGGTGGGCCGCGACATGCTGGCCTTCAACACCACGCCGCGCTTCGGCCTGAACGGCACCGGCTGGCTGCTGCTGCACGAGCACGGCAACGTCGCGTTCGAGGCGGCGCCGTACTACACCCCGGCGATGCTGGACGAGATCCGCCGTCGCGGCGGCATCCGCTACCTGAGCGCCAGCCATGTGCATGGCTATGGCGCGCTCTGGCAGCTGCAACGCGAGTTCGAGCCGGAAATCCTGGCGATCCAGCGCGAGGATCTGCGGCTGACCAAGGCGTTCCGGGTCACCTGGCCGTTCGACGACCGGCTGGAGCTGCCGACCGGACAGACGCTGCACCATGTCGGCGGGCATTACGAGGGCCAGTCGGTGCTGCACGATCCGGCGCGGCGGACCCTGTTCTGCGGCGACGCCTTCAAGATCGACCAGGATGCGGAGGGTAACAGCGTCGCGATGTCGGCGCACAAGGCGTTCCACAAGGACATCCCGCTGACCCGGCTGGAACTGTCGCGCTACCGCGACATCGTCGCCGGGCTGGATTTCGACACCGTCTGCACCCCGTTCGAATACGGCCCCGGCATCGACCCGGCGATGGCGCTCGCGGTGCTCGATGACGGGCTGCGCGGGCCGCCCGGCGTGCGCCGCATCCCGATCGACGTGCTCAGGCGCGGGAGTGCCGCATGACGCAGGATCTCGAGCGCGTCGCCGCGACGTTCCGCGCCTCGCTGCCGGCCGGCGGCGACCTGTCGGTGATCCAGCTCGGCGGTCTGGACCGGACCGGCATCGCCGTGGTGCAGGCCAATCTGCTGCTGCCCGGCAAGAGCGTGCTGACCGGCCACGGCTATGGGTTCGAGGGCATCGAGGGCGAGGTGGGCGCGCTCGGCGAGCTGTGCGAGGAGGTGCATTGCGCGGCCTGGGTCGAGGCCAATCCCGGCTTGGTGGCGTCCTACGACGAGATCGTCCGCGACCGGGGCGCCGCGGCGGCGATCGATCCGCTGACGTTGTGCCTGCCGGCCGGCGCCGACTACCATGGCGGCACCAGGCTGCGCTGGGTGGCGGGACGGCGCCATCCCTCCGGCGAGACGGTGCTGCTGCCAGACGAATGGGTGGCCTCGCACCGCGCCGACCTGCCGCCAGGGCCCGGGCTGATCACGCCGATAACCAACGGTCTCGGCGCCGGCCTCGATCTCGAGCATGCGATCGGCCATGGAATCATGGAGCTGCTGCAGCGCGACGGCAACGTGGTCGGCTTCCGGGCGCTGGACCAGGGGCTGGTGGTGGAGCCGGACCTGGTGCGCGATCCGCTGGTGCGGGGGCTGCTGGCGCATCTGCACGGGCTCGGTATCGCCGTCACGATCAAGCTCGCCGGGACCGATTTCGGCATCGCCAACCTGTATGTGGTCGGCGACGACCATGGCGCGCCGGCCTCGCCGCTGCAGGTGACGGCGTGCGGCGAGGCCGCGCATCCGGACCGCGAGCGGGCGCTGCGCAAGGCGCTGCTGGAGTTCTGCGGCTCGCGTGCCCGCAAGATCGGCACCCATGGCGATCCGGCGCTGCTGGCCAGGGTGATGCCGCCGGAGCATCTGGCGCGGCAGCGCGCGGCGGTCCGTCTCGACGAGGAGGAGCCGCGCGCGCTGGAAGCGATGGTGGAGTGGCTGGACCAGGACGCGCCCGAACTCAGGCGCAGGCTGGCCGGCACGGTGTTCTCGCGCAAGGCGACGCTGCCGCTCTCCGCGCTGCCGGACGCCGCCCCGGCGCAGGTCGGCACCGCGCCGGCGCGGCTGGCGCTGCTGCTGGCGCGGCTGGAGGCGGAGGGCCTGGCGCCCGTGGTCGTGGATTGCTCGCCCCCGGATCAGGCGGTGCGCGCGGTCAAGGTCGTGGTGCCGGGGCTGGAGTGCGAGACCATGAGCTACGGCCGCATCGGCCGTCGCGGCGTCGAGCGGCTGCGGGCGCGCGGCGATCCGCTGATCCTGGACCGGCCGGCGGAGCATGCGCGTCGCGTGCTGCTGCGCGCCGACGACGAGGCGCGCGCCGGCGGCCCGGCTTGGCTCGATTGCGGGCTCGCCGACCGCATCGTCGGCAGCCTGTATCCGCTCTACCGCGAACCCGGCTGCTTCTCGGCGCAACTGTTCAGGCAGCGTCGCGCCGCCTCCCCGATCCTGGAGACCGCGTCATGACGCTTCGCTTCGCCTACAATACCAACGGCACCGTGCATCACCGGCTGGAGGATGCGGTCTCGCTGATCGCGGACTCCGGCTATGACGGGATCGCGCTCACCCTCGACCATCATGTGCTGGACCCGATGCGCGACGGCTGGGAAGCCCGCACCGAGGCGCTGGCCGGCACGCTGGCGCGGCTGCGCCTGGGGGTGGTGATCGAGAGCGGGGCGCGGTTCGTGCTCGATCCGCGCGACCGCCACCAGCCCACCCTGGTCAGCCCGCAAGCCGAGGGCCGGGCCCTGCGCCGCTCCTATCTCGCGCGCTGTCTCGATATCGGCGCCATGCTCGGCGCGGAGGTGATGTCGTTCTGGGCCGGCGCGCGCAAACCCGGCGTGCCGCTCGGGCAGGCGCAAGACTGGCTGGCCGAGGGCGTCGAGCGGACGCTCGAGCATGCGGCGCGCGTCGGCGTGCCGGCGGCGATGGAGCCGGAGCCGGAGATCGAGGTGGTGGTGCATACGGTCGACGAGTATGCCGCTCTGCAGGCGCGCTTCCCGTCGCTGGAACTGGCCCTGGATCTCGGCCACGTCATGGTGACCCAGGAGCGGGTGCCAGAGGAATCGATCATCGAGTTCGCCGACCGGATCGGCAGCATCTCGCTCGAGGACATGCAACGCGGCGTGCACCACCATCTGGCGTTCGGCGACGGCGACATGAACATCCCGGCCTGCCTGGACGCGCTGGAACGGATCGATTTCCGCCGCCTGGTCTGCGTCGAGCTGTCCGCCGATAGCGGCCGCGCCGACATGATGGTGCCGCACGCGCTCTCCTGGCTGCGCCGCTGCCGCGACAGCCGGGCCGCGGCATGAGGATCCTGTTCTGCTCGCGCCGCTTCTTCCCGGCGATCAGCGGGATGAGCGTCTACGCCGCCAACCTGCTGCGCGAACTCGTCGAGGCGGGCCACGACGTGACGATGATCAGCCAGTATCGCGGCGACGCGGCCGGCATCCGCGTCTATGGGGGCGGGCCGCCGCCGGACGTGCCGGGCGTCAGGGTGATCGGCCGGCGCTCGCTCGGCGAGGAGTCCGGCGGCGATTTCGAGCGCGACGTCGAGGATCTGATCGACACCATCGTCGCCGAACATGCGCGCCAGCCCTTCGACCTGCTGCATGCGCAGTACGGCTATCCGAACGGCTGGGCGGTGCTGCTGGCGGCGCGCCGGCTCGGCCTGCCCTGCGTGGTGTCGATCCAGGGCGGCGACGGGCACTGGGTCGGTTCGTGCTGCGAGATGCACCGTCTGGCGATGGTGCGGGTGATCGCGCATGCCAACGCGGTGCTGATCGGCTGCGAGAGCTTCGCCGCGGAGGTGGTGGAGCGGCTGGGGGTGCCGCGCGCGCGGTTCACGATCGTGCCGGGCGCGGTGGACGTGTCGCAATTCACGCCGGGCCCTGGATGGCAGGCCGGACAGTCCGGCGCGCCGATCAGGCTGCTGTATCATGGCCGCGTCGACCGCAGGAAAGGCGCGCTCGACTTCATCGAGGCGCTGGCGCTGCTGCGCGACCAGGGGATCGGTTTCGCAGCCATGATCTCCGGCATCGGGCCCGATCTCGAGGCCAGCAGGGCGCTGGCGGCGGAGCGGGAGCTGGGCCAGGCGATCCGCTTCACCGGCGCCACCGCCTACGACGCGGCGCCGCTGGCCTATCACGACCAGGACGTGTTCGTGTCGCCGACCTACATGGAGGGGTTCTCCAACACCGTGCTCGAGGCGATGGCGAGCGGTCTGCCGATCGTCTCCTGCGTCGCGGTCGGGGTGATGGACTGCCTGCGCGACGACGAGAACGGACTGCTGGTGCAGCCGGGCGACGTGCCGGCGCTGGCGGCCTGCCTGCGCCGGCTGATCGCCGATCCGGCGCTGCGCCGGCGTCTGGCGCTGGCGGCGCTCGAGGAATGCCGCGCGACCTATGGCTGGCGCCCGGTCGGACGGCAGATCATGGCGATCTACGGCCAGGTGGCGGCACAGCCGGCGCCGGACGGCTTCGACGCCACGCTGCCGCGCTCGCCCTGCCGGTATCGCGACGCGCCGCACCTGCTGTGATGCCGACCGCGCTCGCCTTGTCGCCGCACCTGGACGATGCCGCCTTTTCCTGCGGCGGCATCCTCGCCCGCCTGGGGTCGGCCGGCTGGCGGGTGGTGGTCGCCACGCTGTTCACCCGCTCCGTGCCGGACCCTTCCGGTTTCGCGCTGGCCTGCCAGCTCGACAAGGGGTTGGACGCCGATGTGGACTACATGGCGCTGCGCCGCGACGAGGATGCCGCCGCCTGCGCCATCCTGGGCGCGACGCCGCGCTGGCTGCCGTTCGCCGAGGCGCCGCATCGCGGATACGGGTCGGCGCCGGCGCTGTTCGGGCCGGTGTTACGCGACGACGGCGTCGCCGCGGCGCTGGCGGCGGCGATCGCGGCGCTGATCGACGAGACGCGGCCGGCGCTGCTGCTGGCGCCGCAGGCGATCGGCGGCCACGTCGATCACGTGCTTGCGGTGGACGCGGTGCGGCGCGTGGCGCCGCCCGCGCCGGTGTTGTGGTGGCAGGACTACCCCTATGCGG
>CAZZZA010000115.1:0-9733 GCA_964658455.1 uncultured Lichenihabitans sp. | reverse complement strand
TGCGCGCGTTCGACGCCGCCGGCGACATGCTCGATGCCGAGCTGGTGGACGGGGCCGACCTCGCGCCCGCGATCGACCGCCTCCTCGCCGATGGGGCGGTGGCGTATCTGCACGCGCATTACGCCACCCGCGGCTGCTTCGCCGCGCGCATCGACCGGGTCTAGGCGGTCATGGCGACGACGCGACCGGCCCGGAAGACCGCCGATACAGCCGGCACCGTCGTGGATGATCCACGCTGGCAGGCGGTGGTGACGCGCGACCGCGTCATGGACGGCCGCTTCCTCTATTCGGTCAGGACCACCGGCGTGTATTGCCGGCCGAGCTGCGCCGCGCGTCTGGCGAACCCGGGCAATGTCCGGTTCCACGCCGACGCTGCCGAGGCGGAAGCGGCCGGGTTCCGCCCGTGCAGGCGATGCCGGCCGGACCAGCCGGCGCTGGCGGAACAGCATGCGGCGATCGTCGCGGCCGCCTGCCGCGCGATCCAGGCAGCGGAGGCGGTGCCGTCCCTGGCCGCGCTGGCACGAGGCGCCGGGCTCAGCCCGCACCATTTCCACCGGGTGTTCAAGGCCGTCCTCGGCGTGACGCCGCGCGACTATGCCGTGGCGCGTCGCGCGGAACGGCTGCGTGCCGGCCTGGAGCAGACCGGGCGCGTCACCGACGCCATCTACGATGCCGGCTTCGGATCGGGGAGCCGTTTCTACGAGCGATCCGACGCCATCCTCGGCATGACCCCGACCCGCTTCCGCAACGGCGGCCAGCACGAGGTGATACGGTTCGCGGTCGGCCAGAGCACGCTCGGCGCCATCCTGGTGGCGGCCAGCGACAAGGGGGTCTGCGCCATCCTGATCGGGGACGATCCCGACGCGCTGGCGCGCGACCTGCAGGACCGCTTCAGCAACGCAAAGCTGGTCGGCGCCGATGCCGGCTTCGAGGCGACGGTCGCGAAGATCGTCGGTCTGATCGAGGCGCCGAATCTCGGCCACGAGCTGCCGCTCGACGTGCGCGGCACCGCGTTCCAGCAGCGCGTCTGGCGGGCCTTGAACGCGCTGCCGCCAGGATCGACCGCGCGCTACGCCGACATCGCCCGGGCGATCGGCCAGCCCGGCGCCGCCCGCGCGGTGGCGCTGGCCTGCGCGGCGAACCCGCTGGCGGTGGCGATCCCGTGCCACCGGGTGGTTCGGACCGACGGGTCGCTGTCCGGCTACCGCTGGGGCGTCGACCGCAAGCGCAAGCTGCTGGCGCGCGAGGCGGAGCCGGCAGCGTGACGCTGCGGGGCGGGCTGCCGGAGATGGCGCCGCTCAGAACGGCAGCGGTCGCCGGTCGGGGTCGATCCAGTCGCGCCGTGCCGCGACGCTGAACAAGGTCTCGCGGGTCCAGTAGGCCAGGAGCCAGTCGCGCGCGCCGAGATCCGATGCCAGCAGCGTGCGCAGCACGACATGGAGCGGTGTCTCCGGTCCCGCGCGGTGCAGGCGGTCCGCCGCCGCCCGCATCGAGGCCAGCGTGATGGTGTGGTGATAGCCGCCCTCGTCGGTGTTGGCGGTGTTGGTGGCGTCGTTGTAGCGCGTGATCAGCCGCCTGATCTCCGCCGGTCCGGTCAGGTCGCGCCGGTAACGCGACAACCAGAGCGCCGCCGCGAAATGGCCGGCATGGGTCCATTCGCTCTTCGGCAGTGTCCGGTGGATCATCCGCCGCGCGAGATAGCCGATGGCGGCGTCGTCCGTGAGCCGCATGGCCTGTCGTCCTCCGGTCAAGGCCCGACCCGACCGGGTCGGCGACGGGCCGCGCTAGCCTCTGGTGGCGAACCAGCGGGCGAACCAGGCGACGCTGCGTTTCTGCGCATCCGCCATGTCGGCGTCGTCGGCAAGCCCGTGTCCCTGGCCGGCATACACCACGAACGCGTTCGGCTTGTTCAGCATCCGCAGCGCCTGGGCGTATTCCTGGCTTTGCGGCATCGGGCATTCGATGTCGCGCTCGCCGACAAAGGCGAACACCGGCGTATGCACCCGGCGCATGCGCAGGATCGGCGACGCGTCGAGATACGGTTTCGGATCGTCATAGACCGAGACACCGAAGAACGGAATGTCCGAGGTGGCGATGCCCTCCTCGCCCTCGATCGACAGCCAGTCCGACACCCCGGCGCCGGCGACGATGGCGGCGAAGCGGTCGGTCTCGGTCGGCGCCCACATCGCCATGTAGCCGCCATAGGAATAGCCGAACAGGCCGAGCCGTTTCTGGTCGATCGGATGCGCCGCCGCCGCCGCTTGCACGGCCGCGTCCACCCCGGCCAGGATGTCGCGCAGCGGCCCGTGCCCGAGATCGCGGATGTCGGCCTGCGCGAACGCCTCGCCCTGGCCGTACGAGCCGCGCGGGTTGGGCAGCAGCACGTCGTAGCCGGCGGCGAGCAGCGGGGCGGTGAAGCCCTTGCTCAGCGTATGCGGCATCGCCGCCGCCGACGGGCCGCCATGAACCGAGACCACCAGCGGGCGCGGTCCGGCCGGGCCGTCCGCCGGCTCCAGCAGCCAGCCCTGCACGAGGCGTCCGTCGCTTTGCCAATGCAACGACCGCACCGCGATCCGCGGCGGTGCGCCGCCCCGGGCGGTGCCGAGCACCTGCATCGGCCCGATCCGCCCGGCGGTGCGGCGTGCCATCGCCAGCACCGGCCGGTGGGTGAAATCCTGCAGCGTGGTCACCGCGCGGTCGCCGCCGCAGGCGATGCCCGCGTTCCATCCGCCCAGCGACACCGAGCGCTGGTCGCCCTCGAACAGCGTCGCCGGGCTGGCGGAGGGTTGGCCGAGCGCGACCAGCGCATAGCGGTCGTCGCGCAGCACCGTCGCCGCCAGGCCGCCATCGCGCCCGGAGCCGGCGTCGCACGCGAAGGAGAGATCGGTCACGCTGGCCGCCATGCCAGGCGTCAGGTTCACCGGCCGCGCGCCGGGCGTCAGCGCCAGCCGGAACGCGTCGCCGCCGGTGGAGCCGAAATCGCTCATCAGCCCGCCGATGAAGGCGACCGAGCGCCCGTCCGGCGCCACCAGCGGGTCGGCGAGCTGCTGCGACGGCGGCGGCGCATACAGCACCTGGTCGCTGCCGTCGCGGCCCAGCGCGTGCAGCCTGGCGACCCACCAGTTGGCGTCGCCGTCACCGGGCGCGGCGGTGGCGACGAAACCGGTGCCGTCCGGCCGCCAGTCATATTCATAGACGAACAGGCCGGGCGGCGAGGCCCAGCGCAGCGCGCCGGCATCGACCAGCCCGATGCGCTGCTCGTCGGTCGCGGCGCCGATCTCGCCGGTCATCGCCGCCGACGCCTTGGTCGCGCCGACCAGCTTGTGCGGGTGCGCCACCGCCAGCACCGCGAGCTGGCCGTCGGCGGCGAAGCGCGGCGCATCGAGCACGCCGTCGAACGACAGCAGCCGGCGCGGCGCGGCGCCCGTGCGATCGGTCTGCCAGAGCGACTGCGTGTCCGAGCCGGGCAGGCTCAGCACGAACACCAGCCGCTGCCCGTCCCTGGACCAGGACGGCGCCTGCGCCTTGCAGCCGGCGCCGGCGCACGGCAGCGGGACGATGGTGGCTGCCCCGCCCTCCGGCCCGCCCGCCGTCGCGCGCAGCAGCAGCGACGCCTGCGCGTCGTGGCCCTGCGCCTGGTCGTGCTCGACGCTGGCTACCATGGTGCCGTCCGGCGACAGGGCGATGGCGTCGTAGCCGATCTCCGCCCGTCCGGCGGCGGCGGCCGGGGCGGCCATGCAGAGGGCGAGCAGCGCGCAAGCGGCGCGCCCGGCGGTGCGATCAAGCGGCATCGTGGTTCAAAGTCCTTCCAGCAGGCGGGCGATCGCTTCCGCGCCGGGGTCCGGCACCGCGTGCAGCGCCTGGTCCGGCACGTAGCTGGCGCGCCCCACCCTGGCCGGCATCGTCCGTGTCGCGTCCGCGCCGCGTCGCGCGGCGCCGGCGGCGGCGGCGAGCCCCTGGTCCAGGGCGTCCAGCGCCGGCCGCAGCGCGTCGATCATGGTGCGGTCGCCCGGCCCGGCGCCGCCATGCGCCTGCATGCGCGCCAGACCGTGGCGCAGCGCGTCCGGCAGCGTCGCCCCGGCGGCGCGGGCGTTGCCCGCTGCGGCGAACAGGATCGACAGCAGCACCCCACTGGACCCGCCGGCCTGCGAGGCCAGCAGCCGGCCGATCGTGGCCAGCAGCGCCGGCTCGTCCGCCAGCGGCAGCCGGTCCAGCGCCGCGGCGATCGCCCGCCCGGCCTGGGCGAAGCTGGTGCCGGTGTCGCCGTCGCCGATCCTGGCGTCGAGCCGGTCGATCTCCGGCTGCATCGCCGTGAGCAGCCCGGCCATCCGCTCCAGCAGCGCCCGGCGCGCCGGCGCGCTCGATGCGGGCTCGGTGAACAGCGCCGGCAGGGTCGGCGCCTGCCGGGTGGCCGGCGCCGCCGGCTGCGCCATGCCCGGCCAGGCCGGGATCGCGGTCGCCGCGCCGAGCGCCTGTTCCCGCGCCGGGGTCAGCCGCAGCGCCGAGAGCGAGAAGCCGTTCATGTCCAGGGCCGTCATCATCGGCGCCGGGCCGCCCAGCAGCGTCACCCTTGCCGCCAGCGTGGTGCGGCGGAACGCGTCCAGCAACAGGTTCATCTCCAGAGCCGGCACCGTGCCGAGCCCGTTCAGCAGCAGGGCGACAGGCGCCGCGGCGTCCCAGCCGCGCGCCGCCATCGCCTGCCCGAGCCGGTCCGCTGCCAGCGCCATGAGCGCGTCGGCATCGTCCATGGCCAGCCGCTGCGCGCCCGGCTCGCCATGGATGCCGAGCCCGAGTTCGATCTCGTCGGCGCCGAGCCGGCTGCGATGATCGGCGGCATAGGCGTTGCAGTCCGACAGCGACAGCCCGATCGAGACCGTGTCCGCCGCCGCCTCGCGCGCCGCGGCCGCGATGTCGGCGAGCGACCGCCCCGCCGCCGCCATCGCGCCGGCGATCTTGTGGATGAACAGCGTGCCGGCGACGCCGCGCGGCTGCTGCTGCGCCGGCAGCGCGATGTCGTCGGCGACGATCACCGTCTCCACCGCCAGCCCGAGCCCGCGCGCCTGTTCCGCCGCCAGGCCGAAATTCAGCCGGTCGCCGGTATAGTTCTTGACCACCAGCAGACAGCCGGCCTCGCCGGTCACCGCCAGGATCGCCGACAGCACCGCATCGACCGGCGGCGAGGTGAAGATCTCGCCGCACACCGCCGCATCGAGCATCCCGGCGCCGACGAAGCCGGCATGCGCCGGCTCGTGCCCGGAGCCGCCGCCGGACACCACCGCCACCCTCTGCCGCGTCGGCGCCGCCCGCAGCACCACCCTGCGGCCCGGCCCGTCCGCCAGCCTGGCCAGCCCCCGGCCCGCCGCCGAGGCCAGGAACCCGTCGATCGCCTGGTCCACCAGCGCGTCGCGCGCATTGAGGAAACGTTTCACGCCCACCGCTCCTGTCGCTCGCCGTGCCTGTCGCGGCACGGATCATCTTCCCGGGCGGGGCGGTTGTTCAAGGGGCGCCGGCCAGGTCCGGCAACTCCGGCGTTGCAGTCCGACCGCGCCGCGACTATGAGAGCGTCCGCGCACGTCGGCACCCCTGGAGGCCGGCGCGCTTCGTGTTCAGGAGCAGAAAGTGACCAATTTTACGACGATCGAGGCGTCGGTGCGGGCGAAGGCTGGTAAGGGGGCAGCGCGCGCAACGAGGCGGGAAGGGCTGGTTCCGGCCGTGATCTATGGCGCCAAGCAGGACGCCACGCTGATCTCGCTGGATCCCCGCACGGTGATGCGCGAGCTGATCCGCACCGGCTGGCGTTCGCGCCTGTACGAGATCAAGACCGGCGACGCGCCGGTGCGCGCGCTGATGCGCGAGGTGCAGCTGCACCCGGTCTCGGACCGGCCGATCCATGTCGATTTCCAGCGGCTCGCACCCGGCGAGCAGATCAAGGTCGCGGTGCAGGTGGTGTTCACCGGCGAGGAAAGCTCGGTCGGCATCAAGCGCGGCGGCGTGCTCAACGTGGTGCGCCACACCATCGAGGTGTCGGTGGATCCGGACAACATCCCGGCCAACTTCACCGTCGATCTGACCAACCTCGACATCAACGACAACGTGCGCTGGTCCGACATCAAGCACACCGACGACGTGACGCCGGTGATCATCGACCGCGACTTCGTGATCGCCACCGTCGCCGCGCCGACCGTGGTCGCCGAGCCGGAGCCGGTGGCGGCCCCCGCGGCGCCCGCCGCCCCGGCCAAGGGCACCAAGGCGCCCGCCAAGCCGGCCGCCAAGAAGTAGGCAGGCAGGACGATGTTGCTCTGGACCGGGCTCGGTAATCCCGAGCCCGGAATGGCCAGGCAGCGTCACAATATCGGCTTCATGGCGATCGACGCGATCGCCCGCCGCCACGGCTTCTCGCCGTGGCGCAGACGCTTCCGCGGCGCGGTCTGCGAGGGCCAGATCGACGGCCAGAAGATCCTGGCGCTCAAGCCACTCACCTACATGAATGCGTCCGGCGAGAGCGTCCAGGCGGCCAGCGCCTTCTACAAGATCGCGCCCGCCGCCATCACCGCGTTCCACGACGAACTCGATCTCGATCCGGCGCGCGTCCGGGTCAAGAAGGGCGGCGGGGCCGCCGGTCACAACGGCCTGCGCAGCATGGACCGCCAGCTCGGCACGCCGGAATACTGGCGGGTGCGCCTGGGGATCGGCCATCCCGGCGCCAGGGAGCGGGTCACCGGCCATGTGCTCGGCGACTTCGCCAAGGTCGACCAGCCATGGCTCGACGCGCTGCTCGACGCGGTGGCGGACGCGGCACCGCTGCTGGCGGCGGCGCAGCCGGAACAGTTCATGACACGCATCGCACTTCTGGTTGGGGACAAGCACTGATGGGTTTCAACTGCGGCATCGTCGGGCTGCCCAACGTCGGCAAGTCGACCCTGTTCAACGCCCTGACCGCGACCGCGGCGGCGCAGGCGGCGAACTACCCGTTCTGCACCATCGAGCCCAATGTCGGGCGGGTCGCGGTGCCCGATCCCAGGCTGCAGGCGCTGGCGGCGATCGGCAAATCGCAGAAGATCGTGCCCACCAGCCTGGAATTCGTCGACATCGCCGGCCTGGTGCGCGGCGCGTCGCGCGGCGAGGGGCTCGGCAACCAGTTCCTCGCCAACATCCGCGAGGTCGATGCCATCATCCATGTGCTGCGCTGCTTCGAGGATGACGACGTCACCCACGTCGAAGGCTCGGTCGATCCGGTGCGCGATGCCGAGGTGGTCGAGACCGAGCTGATGCTGTCCGACATGGACAGTCTGGAGAAACGCCTGACCCCGCTGCAGAAGAAGGCCAGGAACAACGACCGCGACGCCGCCGCGCAGGTGGCGTTGATCGAGCCGCTGCTGGCCGCGCTGCGCGACGGCAAGCCGGCCCGGACCGCGATCCCTGCGGGCCAAGCGGAGGCGGTGCGCCGTCTCAACCTGATGACCAGCAAGCCGGTGCTGTATGTGTGCAATGTCGAGGAGGCGTCGGCCGCCACCGGCAACGCCCATTCGGCGCGGGTCGACGCCCGCGCCAGGGCGGAACATGCAGCCTGCGTCATCGTTTCCGCCGCCATCGAGGCCGAGGTCAGCCAGCTGCCCGACGCCGACCGCGCCGAATTCCTGGACGGGCTCGGCCTCGCCGATAGCGGGCTCGACCGCGTCATCGCCGCCGGCTACCGGCTGCTCGGCCTGACCACCTATTTCACCGTCGGGCCGAAGGAGACCCGCGCCTGGACCATCCATGTCGGCACCAGGGCGCCGCAGGCGGCGGCGGTGATCCACAACGATTTCGAACGCGGCTTCATCGCCTGCGAAACTGTCGCCTATGACGACTACATCGCCTACAAGGGCGAAGCCGGCGCCAAGGAAGTCGGCAAGATGCGGATCGAGGGCCGCGACTATGTCGTCAAGGATGGCGACGTGCTGCTGTTCCGCTTCAACGTCTAGCCGTCGCGGCGAGAACCCGGTCCTGGAACCGAGCAGCCGCTCGCGAACGCTGCGGGGCCTCAGCGGTCCAGGGTCGCCGCCGGCGCCGGCATGGTCTGGCCATCCATGTGCCTGCACTGCGCCATCATCTTCGCCATCGACGCCGACATCGGCTTGCCGTCCGTCATGTTCTTGTCGGCGCGCATCCTGGTGCACTGCTTCATCATGTCGTCCATGGTCATGCCGCCCATGCCGTGGTCGCCCATTCCCGGCATGCCGGGCATCGACGGATCGGCCATGCTGTCGGCCTGGGACGGGGTCTGCGGCTGCATCTGTCGCGCCTGCGCGGCGGAGGCGAGCGCGCAGAGCGTGAGGGCGGTCAGTGCCAGCGATTGCATCGGTCTGTTCATGGTGGATTTCCTTTGTCGAAGGTGGGTTGCTTGCGCGGCGTGATGCGATCCTAGAACCAGGATCGCACGCCGAAGGTGAAACGGATGTCCTGGGTGTTGTCGCCACGCGCGCGGGCGATCGGCTGCGCCTGTCCGAAATAGCCGGCGTAGGTGACGCCGACATACGGGGCGAACTTGCGGCTGATCTCGTAGCGCAGGCGCAGGCCGGCATCGATGTCGGACAGCCCGGAGCCGACCACCCGGGCCGGATCGGCCTTGCTGTAGAAATTGAGTTCCGCCTCCGGCTGCAGGATCAGCCGGTTGGTGATGAGCAGATCGGTGGATGACTTGAACCGGGCCGCGACACGGCCGCGATCGGAGAGGTAGCCGGTCGCCTCGAGATCGAAGAAATACAGCGACAGGCCCTGCACGCCGAGCGCTGCCCAGCTTCGCGTCGGTCCGTCGTCGAGATCCATCCGCAGGCCGGCCTGCAGATCGAAATAGGACGAGATCGCGCGGTCGTAGAGCAGCTCCTGGTCGCTGTCGGTGAAGCGGCCGCCGACGCCGACCGTGCCTTCCGACTTGATCCAGAGCTTGTCGAGATCGGTGCCGATCCAGCCTTGCCCGTCGTACCGGAACTGCTGCCCGTCGCCGGCCGCGCGGCTCTCGAACTGCTCGAGCAGCACATGGGCGAAAACCGGGTTGTCCATCACCGGCGGCATGCCGCCGATATAGGGCGCGGCCGGGGTTTGTGCTGGCGCCTGGGCTTGGGCGGCCGGGATCCAGGCCGCCAGCAGCAAGCTGCCGCCAGCGGCGGCGGCGCGACGGATCACGCCACCACCACGGTGCGGAACATGCCCATTTCCATGTGGTAGAGCAGGTGACAATGGTAGGCCCACTGGCCGGGCGCGTCGGCGGTCACCAGGTAGCTCAGCGTCTCGCCCGGCTGCACGATGATGGTGTGCTTGTAGGGGCGATACGCGTCCTGGCCGTTCTCGAGTTCGCTCCACAGGCCGTGCAGGTGGATCGGATGCTCCATCATCGTGTCGTTGATCAGCGTGAAGCGCACCCGCTCGCCGCGCTGCAGCAGGATCGGCTCCGCCTGGGAGAACTTCTTGCCGTCGAAGCCCCACATGTAGCGCTGCATGTTGCCGGTCAGGTGCAGCGTGATCTCGCGCGAGGGCGGGCGGGGATCGGCGCCGGCGCGGGTGGCACGCAGATCCTTGTAGGTCAGCACCCGCCGCCCGTTATGCTGCAGCCCGTCGCCGGGATCGCCGAGCCGGTCCACCGGCGCCATCGCCACGTTGTCGACGCCGACCGCGCCCCGCAGCGCCGTCGACCCGTCCGCCGGCATCGGCGCCATGGCCATGCCCTTCATGTCGCCCATGCCGGCCATGTCGC
>CAZZZA010000114.1:0-9817 GCA_964658455.1 uncultured Lichenihabitans sp. | reverse complement strand
CCCGGCCGCTCGCTGTAGGGAAACACATGCAAATAGGGCAGCGCATGCTCGCGCACGAAGCCCAGCGTCTCCTCGAACAGCGCCTCGTCCTCGGTCGGAAAGCCGGCGATCAGGTCGGCGCCGAAACCGATGCCCGGACGCAGGCGGCGCGCCCGGTCGATCACCCGTGCCGCATCCCCGGTCAGGTGACGGCGCTTCATCCGCTTGAGCACTAGGTCCGAGCCGGCCTGCAGCGACAGATGCAGATGCGGCATCAGGCGCGGTTCGTGCGCGATCAGTTGCCAGAGATCGTCGTCGATCTCGACCGGGTCTAGCGAGGACAGGCGCAGCCGCTCGAGGCCGGGCACCAGGGCGAGCAGGCGGCGCGCCATCTGCCCGAGCGCCGGGCGTCCCGGCAAGTCGCCGCCATAGGCGGTGATGTCGACCCCGGTCAGCACGATCTCGGCGTAGCCGGACGCGACCAGCGCCCTGACCTGCTCGACGATGGCGCCGATCGGCACCGAACGCGACGGGCCGCGGCCGAACGGGATGATGCAGAAGGTGCAGCGGTGGTCGCAGCCCTGCTGGACCTGCACGAAGGCCCTGCTGCGGCCGGCGAACTCGGTCACCAGATGCGCCGCGGTCTCGCGCGCCGCCATGATGTCCGACACCGCGTCGCCCGATCCCAGCGCGGTCTCGCTCCAGCTCTCCGGCCGCAGCTTGTCCTCGTTGCCCAGCACGCGGACCACGCCGGGCAGCGCCCCCCAGGCGGCGGGATCGAGCTGCGCCGCGCAGCCGGTGACGACGATGCGCGCGCCCGGCCGGTCGCGGTGCGCCCGACGGATCGCCTGCCGGGCCTGGCGCTCGGCCTCGGCGGTCACGGCGCAGGTATTGACGATCACCAGCGCCTCGAGGCCGGCCGCGTGGCCGCGCATCACCTCGCTCTCGTAGGTGTTCAGGCGGCAGCCGAAGGTCAGGATCTCGGGCGCGCTCATGGCAGCGACACGCTGCCGGCGAACACGTGCGCGACCGGACCGGTCAGGTGCACGCGGTCGGCCTCGTCCCACGCCACCTCAAGCGTGCCGCCCGGCATCTCGACCTGCACCCGGCGCCCGGTCAGGCCGCGCCTGGCGGCATTGACCACCGCGGCGCAGGCGCCGGAGCCGCAGGCCAGGGTCAGGCCGCTGCCGCGCTCGTACACCACCAGCCGCATCCGGTCAGGGCCGAGGATGGTGGCGAAGCCGATATTGGCCCCCTCCGGGAACAGCGGGTCGGATGCCAGCGCCTCCCCGCGCAGCGCCGGATCGACGGCGCCGTCGAACCAGGTGGCGTGCGGGTTGCCCATCGAGCAGGCGGCGGGGTCGCCGTCCAGCGGCAGGTGCAGGGTGTCGGCCGCATGCGCCAGCGGCACCCGGCGCCAGTCGAGCGCCGGGCTGCCCATGCCGACCTCGACCAGGCCGGCATCAAGCAGGCGCGCCGACAGCAGGCCGGCGCCGCTGCGCAGGGCGAGGCCGGTGCCGGGCACGCCGCCCGCGACCAGCCAGGCGACGCAGCGCGTGGCGTTGCCGCACGCGCCGGACTCGCTGCCGTCGGCATTGTAGAACCGCACGCCGGCGTCGGCCTCGGCGTCGCCGCGCCCGATCACCACCAGCTGGTCGAAGCCGATGCCGGCATGGCGATCGGCCAGCGCCGCGATCACAGCCGGCGACAGCGCCAGCGGCTGCTCGCGGGCGTCGAACACGGCGAAATCGTTCCCGGCTCCGTGCATCTTGGAAAAGGCGCGCTGCATGGGCGTCCCTATACCGGAGGCCGGCTGACAGCGCCAAACCGCGGCCGCGCCGCCGCCCGGGCGACAGGCCCGCGTTGCGCCCGGCGCGCCGGTCGGGCACCGTCGTCGGCGATGGATATGACCCCATGCCGGGCGCCGCCGACCCGCTCCCGCCGCCGCGCCGCGCGCCGTGCCGCGCTGGCGCTTGCCGCCCTGTTCACGCTGTCGATCGGAACGCCCCGCATGTGCGCTGCCGCCACCTACTCGGTCGAAGGGCTGGGGCTGGACCAGATACGCGACGACCTCGCCCATGGCCGGATCAGCGCCGAGGCGCTGGTCGGGCTGTATATCGCCCGCATCCACGCGCTCGACGGACAGACCAGGGCGGTGCTCGGGATCGAGCCGGACGCGCTCGACCAGGCCCGCGCCAGCGACGCCAGGCGGCGCAGCCACCCGGCACGGCCGCTCGAGGGCGTGCCGGTGCTGATCAAGGACAATATCGAGACCGGCGGCGCGCTGCCGACCACCGCCGGGTCGCTGGCGCTGGCCGGCAACGTCACCGGCCGCGACGCGCCGCTGGTGGCGCGGCTGCGCGAGGCCGGCGCCATCATCCTCGGCAAGACCAACCTGTCGGAATGGGCGAACATGCGCGGCGAGCGCTCGATCAGCGGCTGGAGCGCGGTCGGCGGCCAGACCCGCAACGCCTTCGCCCTCGACCGCACCCCGTGCGGCTCCTCCTCCGGCAGCGGGGTGGCGGTGGCGGCCTCGCTGGCGCCGCTGGCGATCGGCACCGAGACCGACGGTTCGGTCACCTGCCCGGCCTCGATCTCCGGTCTGGTCGGGCTGAAACCGACCGTGGGGCTGGTGTCGCGCCATCGCATCATCCCGATCTCGGCCAGCCAGGATACCGCCGGGCCGATGACCCGCACCGTCGCCGACGCCGCGCATCTGCTGACGGTGATCGCCGGTAGCGACCCCGCCGACCCGGCGACGGCCGACGCCGACCGGCACCGCACCGACTACGCCGCGGCACTCGACCGCCACGCGCTGGCCGGCAAGCGGATCGGCGTGCTGCGGTTCCTGGCCGGCTACCATCCGGCACTGGACGCGGTGTTCGACCAGGCGCTCGAGCGGCTGCGCGGCGCCGGGGCCACCCTGGTCGAGATCCCCAGCTTCGACGGCATGGACGCGATCGGCGCCGGCGAGAAGCTGGTGCTGCTGACCGAGCTGAAGACCGGCCTGGCCGACTACCTGGCCAGCACGCCGAAGCGCGACCAGCCGCGGACGCTGGCGGCGCTGATCGCCTTCAACCAGGCGCATGCCGATCGCGAGCTGGCTCTGTTCGGCCAGGAGCTGTTCATCAAGGCGGAGGCGACCGCCGGCCTGCACGATCCCGCCTACCTGTCGGCGCGTGCCGACAGCCTGCGCCGCGCCGGGCCGGACGGCATCGACCGGATGCTGTCGCAATCGAAGCTCGACGCGCTGGTCGCCCCCACCGGGCCGCCGGCCTGGATGATCGACATCGTCGATGGCGACAACGATCTCGGCGCCGCCTCCACCCTGCCCGCGGTCGCCGGCACCCCGCATCTGACGGTGCCGATGGGACAGGTCGCAGGCCTGCCGGTGGGGCTGTCGTTCCTGGGGCCGGCCTGGTCGGAAGCCCGGCTGCTGTCGCTCGGCTATGCGTTCGAGGCGCTGCGGCCGGCAGGCCCGGTGCCGGGGTTCCAGGCGTCGGTGGGGGCGCCGCACGGCTGAAACAGCGGCATCGCGGCGGCGGCGGCGAACAGAAGCGCGGTCCGGGCGTTATGACACCCGAACCGACGGCGGATGTCATGCAGCAGAACTTGATCTACCGGGACTGCCGCTACATGGTCGGCCCGGAAAACGACCGTGGCCGGGAATGGGCGATCTATCCCGAGGGCGGCCCGGAGACCGGCGCCGCGCACGGCGTCGCCCGCAGCGAGGGGCTGCGCGGCTCGTTCAAGGTGGCGGTGCACACCGCGCAGGCGGCGATCGACAGCTGGCTCGGCACCCGGACCTGACGCCGGGAGCCAGCGTTGCAGGCGGTTTTGCTGGCGTTTTCCGGTCGGGCTCTCTATGTGCCGTCGCTCAAGCCGACCGCTTCAGTCCTAAGCCGTCTCCCTCGCGTCGTTGACGGGAGCGGACATGGCGTCGGTCGCGTCCGCGATGGAATCCCTCGTCTATGCCCTTCCCCGCTACCCATCCCGCCCTTGCCGCAGCGCTCGCAGAGCGTGGCTATGCCGAGCCCACGCCGGTGCAGCAGGCGGTGCTGCAGCCCGAGACCGCGGGCCGCGACCTGCTGGTGTCGGCGCAGACCGGCTCCGGCAAGACCGTCGCCTACGGGCTCGCCGCCGCGCCTACCCTGCTCGGCGAGGCGCAGCGTTTCGAGCGCGCCACCCGGCCGATGGCGCTGGTGATCGCGCCGACCCGGGAGCTGGCGGTGCAGGTGCACAAGGAGCTGGCCTGGCTCTATGCCGATGCCGGGGCGCGCATCGTCGCCTGCATCGGCGGCATGGATGTGCGCCGCGAGGCCCGGGCGCTGGAAGGCGGCTGCCATATCGTCGTCGGCACCCCCGGGCGGCTGTGCGACCATCTGTCGCGCGGCCGGCTCGACACCTCGGCGATGCGGGTGGTGGTGCTGGACGAGGCCGACGAGATGCTTGATCTCGGCTTCAAGGACGAGCTGGACCAGATCCTCTCGACCATGCCGCCGGACCGCCGCACGCTGTTGTTCTCGGCCACGATCGCCCGCGAGATCGCCACCCTGGCGCGCAAGTATCAGCGCGACGCGCTGCGCATCGATACCGTGTCCGGCACCAGGCAGCACGCCGACATCGAATACCGCGCGGTGCTGGCGGCGCCGCACGAGGCGGAGCAGGCGGTGGTCAACGTGCTGCGCTGGTTCGAGAGCCCGACCGCGATGGTGTTCTGCTCCACCCGCGAGATGGTGCGCCACCTGCACGGCAGCCTGCTCGAGCGCGGCTTCACCTCGGTGGCGCTGTCCGGTGAACTCAGCCAGGCGGAGCGCACCCGCGCGCTCGATTCGCTGCGCTCCGGCGGCGCGCGGGTCTGTGTCGCCACCGACGTCGCGGCGCGCGGCATCGACCTGCCCGATCTCGGCCTGGTGATCCATGCCGCCCTGCCGACCGACAGCGCCACGCTGCTGCATCGCTCCGGGCGCACCGGCCGCGCCGGCCGCAAGGGTACCTGCGTGCTGGTGGTGCCGCAGATCCGCCGCCGCAAGGCCGAGCAGCTGCTGATCGGCGCGCGGGTGCAGGCGCATTGGAGCGGCGCGCCGACCGCCGACGAGATCCGCAGCCGCGACGGCGAACGGCTGCTGGCCGACCCGATCCTGACCGAGGAGGCGACGCCGGAGGATCAGAGCCTGGCGCAGTCGCTGCTGGCCGGACGCACCCCGGACGAGATCGCCGCGGCGCTGGTGCGGCTGTATCGCGCCCGCCTGCCCGATCCGGAGGAGATCCGCTCGGTCCAGCCCGGCCCGGCGCCGCGCCAGGCGCCCCGCCAGGGCTACGACGCGGCAGAAGGCGGCAGCTACCAGGCGCGCCAGCGCACGCCGCGCCAGGGTGGCGAGGCCGGCGACAACGGGCCGGGGATCTGGTTCGGCATGCCGATCGGCCGCCAGGACAAGGCCGATCCGAAATGGCTGGTGCCGCTGATCTGCCGCCTCGGCGGCGTGACCAAGCGCGATATCGGCCTGATCCGCATCCTCGATACCGAGACCCGGTTCGAGATCAGCCCGCAGATGGCCGAGCGGTTCGCGGCCTGCGTGTCCGGCGCCGACGACGACGAGGTGCGGATCGCCCGCTCCGCGCCGCCGCCGGCCGGCAGCACCCAGCACCGCGCCGGCCGTGGCGCCGGCGCCGGCGAGACCGCCGGCGCGCCCGGCCGTCGCGGACCGCCGACGCACGAGCGACGCAGGACGGCGCAGAAACTGCCGTCGTCGCGCAAGCGCGTCTCGAGCTAGCGCGGAGCCCGATCAGTTGTCGTCGGGCTTCTCGACGATCTTGAACACCAGGTTGATGTGCTGCGGCTGCGCGGCCTTGGTGAAGTCGAAGCCGACGCTGGAGCCGACATTGGCCTTCTTGTAGAGGGCGCTGATCGCCGCCTGCGCGGCCTGCACCTGGTCCTGGGTCACGGTCTGGCCCGGCCTGATGTTGGCCGCCGCCAGGATGTCGGCGGTCTTGACGCGGGCGTTGCCGGTCACGGTGACGGTGTCGGCGGTGATGCCGACATGGACCACGGTGGGCGCGACCGGGGCCTTCTCGTCCAGCGTGTAGGCCAGCGTCGCCTTGTTGTGCAGCATGCTGAAGCGCTGGCCGATGCTGGCGCCGACATTATGCTTGCGATAGACCCCGGCCACCGCGTCGGCATCGGCCTGCAGCCCGGCCTGGTCGATGCTGTCGCCGGCCTTGTACGGCAGCGCCGCCTGCAGCTCCTCGGTCGAGACCTGCGCGTTGCCCTGGAACGTCACCCGGCTCAGCGTGTAGCTGCCGGTGATGGCGGCGAGCGCCGGGGCCGCCAGGCCCGCCACCGACGCCGCTCCGGCAAGGATGCAGACCGCAAAACGGTTTTTGCTCATCGATCTTCTTTCTCAGTAGCTTCGATACGGCAGGAACTTGCCGCTCATGGTAATGGCGACGCGATCGCCGGCCTGGTTCGGCTCGCGCTGCAGGTCCATGTGGAAATCGATCGCGCTCATGATGCCGTCGCCGAATTCCTCGTGGATCAGCGCCTTGAAGGTGGTGCCGTAGACCGACACCAGCTCATAGAAGCGGTAGATCAGCGGATCGGTCGGCACCGCGGTCGGCAGCGAACCGCGATAGGGTGGCTGCTGCAGCAGCCTGATCTCGAACGGCTCCAGCCCGAGTTCGGCGCCGATCGCCTCGGCCGCCTGCCGCGGCAGCGTCATCTGCCCGAGCAGGCCGGCGGTCACGAACTCCTTCGACAGCCCGTCCGCCAGCGCCGCCAGCCCGGACCAGCTCAGGTCGCGTTCGATCTTGATCCTGACGATCTTCTCCGTCAGCTCGGCGCGCATCGTCATCTCGCTGGGCTCCTATCGTTCCGTCAGCCGCGGCATCAGCTCGACGAAGTTGCAAGGCGCGTGCCGGCTGTCGAGCTGCCAGACCAGGATGTCGTCCCAGCCATCCTTCACCGCCCCGGTGCTGCCGGGCAGCGCGAACAGGTAGGTGCCGCGCGCCACCCCGGCCAGCGCCCGGGACTGGATCGTCGAGGTGCCGATCTTGGCGTAGCTGAGCATGCGGAACAGCTCGCCGAACCCCTCGATCCGCTTCTCCAGCACCCGGTCGTAGGCCTCCGGGGTCACGTCGCGGCCGGTCACACCGGTGCCGCCGGTGCTGATCACCACGTCGATCGCCGGATCGTCGATCCAGCCGGTGAGACGGGCGGCGATCGCATCCGCATCGTCGCGCTCGATCGCCCGTTGGGCGAGCACGTGACCCGCCGCCTGCACCCGCGCGGCCAGGATGTCGCCGGAAGTGTCGTTCGCCGCGGTGCGGCTGTCGGAGACGGTCAGCACCGCGATCCGGACCGGGAGGAAGTGGCGGGAATGATCGAGGCGGTCAGCGTGCGACATCATGCGGCATCATCGGTGGATATCGGCCTGAACGCCAGGCACCGCCACCACGTCGAAATCGCCGGACAGCGCCGCCGCCTCGCCGGGCAGCGGCGACAGCCGCACCGCGCGGGCGCCGGCCGACGCCAGCGACGCGAGCAGCCGGGCCGCGTCCTCGCCCGCCACGCGCCGGGCGGCGTCCCGCCGGGCGAGGTCGAGGATCGCCGGGCTCTCGTCCGCGCCATGCACGATCACGTCCGCCTCGCCCATCACCCTGAGCGCGCGCAGCGTCAGCAGGTCCGGCACGCCGTGGCCGGTCTCGATGAGATGCACGATGCCGCGCTCGGGCCGCGACAGGCCGGCCTCGGCCAGCGCCAGCGCCTCGCGATAGGCGGCCTCGGCCTCGGCCTCGCGCCCGTTCAGCATGAGGTCGGCGACCCGGCCGGAGAGCGCCTGTTCCAGCATGCGGCGGCGCCGCAACACGTCCGGTAGCCGCCGCCTGGTCTCGGCCTGCAGGCGGTCGGCCAGCGCCGCCAGGCGGCCGAAGCCGGGCGGCACCAGGGTCTCGATCCGGGCGCGCAACAGACGCGCCAGCACCGGCGCGGCCCCCCCGGAGGCGATCGCCACCTGCAGCGGCGCGCGCGACACCACCGCCGGCGTCGAGAAGCCGCACAGCGCCGGCCGGTCGACCACGTTGTAGGGAATGCCGCGCTCGCGCGCCGCCCGAATCATCGCCAGCAGCGCCGGCTCCGGGGCCTCGGCGCCGACCGCGATCGCGCAGCCATCGAGCATCTCCTGGCTGAAACGATCGGCACTGCGCCGCAGCACCGCGCCGCAGCCGGACAGGGTCGCGGCACGCCGCTCCGCCGCCTCGCCGTCGCCGAGCAGCAGCGCGGTCCTGCCGTCGAGATCCAGGAAGATCGGCAGCAGCGGCGGCCGCGCGCTCACGACGCCGCCTCGGCCTGCAGCCGCACCCGGTGGCCGCCGAGACGCGACGCCAGCTCCTCGCGGCAGGTCAGCACCAGGATCTGCATCCTGTTTCCGGCATCGGTGATGATGTCGAACATCCGGTCCAGCCGCGCGGCGTCGGCGAACGCCAGCGCGTCGTCCAGCACCAGGAATGCCGGCCGGCCGCTGGCCAGCAGCATGTCGGCGAAGGCGAGCCTGGCCAGGATCGCGATCTGCTCGCGGGTGCCGTGCGACAGCAGGCCGAACCGCTCGCCGTCGGTCTGGTCGCGCGACAGGGCGACGATCTGGAACGCGTCGTCGAGCGTCACGCTGGCGCCCGGAAACAAGGCGTGCAGGTAGGGGACGATCCGCCGCACCAGCGGCGCCAGGGTGCGCTCGCGGGCGCTGCGCTCGGCGGCCAGCAGCGTGTCGCGCAGCAGCGTCAGCACCGACAGCTCGCGCCGCTCGTCCGCCACCGTGCGCGCCGCCGCCTCCAGCAGCCGCGCCTGCGCCTCGCCCTGCTCGTCGAGGCCGACCCCCTCCTCGCGGGCGATGCGGCCCTCGAGCCGGACGATGGTCTCGCGCAGGCCGGACAGCCCGGCGAGGCGGTTGGCCTCTGCCTGCTCCAGCCGGGCGATCCTGGCGTCGGCCAGCTCCACGGTGCCGTCCGGCGCCGCTTTCGCCACCGCGTCGCGCGCCAGGCGCCGCGCCGAGAGCAGCGCCTCGGCCGCCTGCCGCCTGGCCTGCAGCGCGGCGTCGCGCTCGCCGGCCTCTGCCTGAGCCTGTTCGGCCAGCAGCCGGGTGCGATCGGCCTGCAGCACCCGCTGCTCAGACTCCGCCCGCGACTGCAGCAGCCGCGCGGCGTCGGCCGCCTGTTCCTGCGCCAGCACCGCCGCGCGCGCCGCCTGCTCGGCCGCCAGCGCCTCGTCCTGCTCCTGCTGCGCCCGCGCGATCGCGGTCTGCAGCCGGTCCGGATCCGGCGCCGGCGCCTCCGCGGTGTCCGGGCCCAGCGCCGCCTGCCGCGCCCGCAGCGCGGCGATCCCCTCCTTGCCGGTGGCGGCGGCGAGCGCGCGCCGGGCCTCGTCCAGCGCCAGGCCGAGCTGGCCGCGTTCGGCGAAGGCGCGTTCGGCGGCCTCGAGATCGGCGCAGCCGGCCTCGGCCAGCAGGGTGCGAAGCCGGCGGGCGCTCTCCTCCGCCGACCGCCACAGCGGCTCCCAGTCCCCCGCCGCCGGCACCAGGGTGATCTCGCCGATGCCGTCGATGCGCAGCCGGGCCGGCCCGGTCAGCTCCAGCAGCTTCGGGCCGGGCGCCACCAGCACCGGCGCGGCGTCGCCGAGGCTGAACTGCGCCGGCACGCTGAGCGAGACGGTGAGCCGGGTCGCCTGCGCCAGCAGCGCCGCCCGGTCGCCGCGATCGGCCAGGCTGGCCTGGCGCAGCGCCAGGATCGCGGCCTCGTCCGGCCGGTGCGACGCCAGACGCGCCGACAGGGCGGCGACGGCGGCGGCCTG
>CAZZZA010000113.1:0-9817 GCA_964658455.1 uncultured Lichenihabitans sp. | reverse complement strand
CTCTCCTGCGCCCGATGCCGCCGCCGGCGCCCCGGCGCCCGACGCCGCGGCGGCGCTGCCGCCGGTCGCCACCGCCCAGGTTTCGAATCCCTACGGGCTGGACGCGCTCTGGAAGGGCGGCGACTTCATCTCGCGCGGCGTGCTGATCATCCTGGTGATCATGTCGCTGGGCACCTGGTACATCATGATCACCAAGTATTTCGAGCAGGCCCGGCTGTTCGGCGCCGCCAAGACCGCGTCGCGCGATTTCTGGACCAAGCCGACCGTGAGCGAGGGCGCCAAGGCGCTCAAGACCAGCTCGCCGTTCCGCTACATCGCCGATACCGGCATCGCCGCCACCGAGCACCATGAGGGCACGCTCACCGAGAGCATCGCCCTGCACGAGTGGGTGACGATGTCGATCCAGCGCGCCGTCGAGACCATCCAGTCGCGCCTGCAGGGCGGCCTGGCCTTCCTGGCCACCGTCGGCTCGACCGCGCCGTTCGTCGGCCTGTTCGGCACCGTCTGGGGCATCTACCACGCGCTGACCGCCATCGGCATCGCTGGCCAGGCGTCGATCGACAAGGTCGCCGGCCCGGTGGGCGAGGCGCTGATCATGACCGCGATCGGTCTGGCCACCGCGGTGCCGGCGGTGCTCGGCTACAACTGGCTGGTCCGCCGCAACAAGGGCGCGATCGAGCGCGTGCGCAACTTCTCCTCCGACCTGCATTCCGTGCTGCTGGGCGGCGTGCGCGTCGGCACCCAGACCCTTCCCTCCGCTGCGACGCCGATGACGTCGACGGCCGGCGTGACCCGGGTCGCCTGATCCATGAGCATGAATGTCGGCTCGTCGGACGGGGACGAGGACGAGGTCGTCTCGGCCATCAACACCACGCCGCTGGTCGACGTGATGCTGGTGCTGCTGATCATCTTCCTCATCACCATCCCGGTGGTGACGCATACGGTGAAGGTGAACCTGCCCAAGGACGCCAACCAGGAGGCGCAGACCAAGCCGCAGAACGTGACCATCGCGGTCAACGAGGCCGGGACCATCTTCTGGGACTCGATCCCGCTGACCGGCACAAAGGATCTGCTGCATCGCCTCGAGGAGGTCGCGGTGAAGAAGCCGCAGCCCGAGGTGCAGATCCGCGGCGACGCGATGTCGCGCTACGAGAGCGTCGGCAAGGTGGTGTTCGCCTGCCAGCAGGCCGGCATCTCCAAGGTCGGCTTCATCACTCAGCCGCCGCCACACGGCTGACGCACGGCTGAAGCCCGACCGGCGGCGCCGGCCCCTCATCCGGGCCGCGCCGCCCGTGCTCCGGCCCCACTCCCCCAGACCATCCGGCGGCGGCGGCCCGTCCCGGACCAGCAGGAATTCGCGCCATGTCGATGAATGTCGGATCCGAAAGCTCTTCCGGCGGCGATCCGGAAGTGATGGTGGACGTCAACACCACGCCGCTGATCGACGTGATGCTGGTGCTGCTGATCATGCTGATCATCACCATCCCGATCCAGACTCATGCGGTGAAGCTCGACCTGCCGCAGGGCAACCCGCCGCCGCCGCCGACGCCGCCGCAGGTCGTGACCATCGACGTCGATTTCGACGGCACCATCGCCTGGAACGGCGAGACCATCCCCAGCGAGGCGTCGCTGCTGTCGCATTTCGCCACCGCCGCCGCGCTGCCGGACCAGCCGGAGATCCATCTCCGCCCGAACAAGCTGGCGAACTACAAATACGTCGCGCACGTGCTGGCCGACGCCCAGCGGCTCGGCATGACCAAGCTCGGTATCGTCGGCAACGAACAGTTCATCGGACAGAATTGACACCATGACGCCACGTCTCTCGCACGCCGCCCTGCTCTGCCTCGCCACCGCCGCCTCCGGCCTGGCCGCGACCCCGTCTTATGCCGATCCGCTGCGGCCGGCGGTGGGCAAGCCGCTGCAGAAGGCGCAGGCGGAGCTTCGCCGGCGCGACTTCGCCGGCGCGATGCGCGACGTGAACGTCGCCGACGCGGTGGCCGGCAAGACCGCCGACGAGAGCTACGTGATCGCGCAGATGCGCGCCGCGGTCGCCCAGTCGGCCGGCAACGTCGCGGAATCGATCGCCGCCGACGACGTGCTGATCGCCTCGCCGCGCACCAGTGCCGCCGAGAAGACCAGGCTGCTGATGGCCGAGGCCAGCCTCGCCTACAACGCGCATGATTATCCGCGCGCCGAGGCCGCGATCGAGCGCTATTTCAAGGCCGGCGGCAGCGACGCCAGCATGCACACCATCCTGATCCAGTCCTACTACCTGCAGAAGGACTATCCGAACGCCGCCCGCGCGCAGCAGCGCCAGATCGCGCAGGAGGAGAAGGCCGGGCAGAAGCCGACCGAGAACCAGCTCGCCCTGCTGGCCTCGGTGCAGCAGCAATCCAAGGACATGGACGGCTTCAACGCCACCATGGTCAAGCTGGTGCAGTACTATCCCAAGCCCGACTACTGGGCCAACCTGGTGCACGGGCTGCAGACCAATCCCAACGTCTCCGAGCGTCTGGCCTACGACATCGACCGCATCCGTCTGGCGGTCGGGCTGCTGACCAGCACGTCGGACTTCATGGACATGGCGGAGCTGGCCACCCAGCAGGGCCTGCCGATGCAGGGCCAGAAGGTGATCGCTGCCGGTTATGCCAGTGGCGCGCTGGGCAAGGATGCCGGCGCCGCCCGCGAGGCGCGTCTGAAGGCGCTGATCGACAAGACCGCGGCGCAGACCAAGGCCGATCTCGCCAAGACCGAGGCCGCGGCGCAGGGTTCGGCCAACGGCAACGAGCTGCTGACGGTGGGCTACAACTACGTCGATGCCGGCCAGGCCGCGCACGGGCTCGAGCTGATGAAGGCCGGCATCGCCAAGGGCGGGCTGGCCTCCAGGGACGATGCGATGCTCCGTCTCGGGCTGGCGCAGATGGATGCGGGCATGAAGGCGGACGCGATCCGCACCCTGAAGACCGTGCAGGGCACCGACGGCGCCGCCCAGCTCGCCCAGCTCTGGATCCTGCAGATCGGCAAGCACTAGCAAGCCAGTCCGGGGCAGGGGGCGGTCGTCCCCTGGACCCGGGTTCCTGGCTTCCATACTTTGAAAAATGCAAAGATGCCGGGAATCCTGCATCAATGCGCGCCATGTCCGATGTGAACCCTCCCGCCCGCATCCTCGTCGTCGAGGACGATCCCGGCATGCGCATGCTGATCCTGCGGGTGCTGCAATCCAGCGGTTTCGTCGTGCGCGGCGCCCAGGACGGGACCGAGATGTGGCAGGCGATCGACAATGCGCCGTTCGACCTCATCATCCTCGATGTGATGCTGCCCGGCGCCAACGGCCTCGATCTGTGCCGTACGCTGCGCGGCCGCAGCCAGGTGCCGGTGATCATGGTCAGCGCCCGTGGCGAGGAACTCGACCGGGTGCTGGGGCTGGAGCTGGGCGCCGACGACTATGTCGCCAAGCCGTTCGGCCGCAAGGAGCTGCTGGCCAGGGTCCGGGCGGTGCTGCGACGCGGTGCCCAGGCGGGAGCCCTGCCGGGGCAGGCGCTGGCGGAGGCCGGGCGCGGCGCGATGCTGAAATTCGACGGCTGGTGCCTCGACCTGCGCCGGCGCGAACTCAACGATCCTGGCGGCGCCGCGGTCGAGCTGTCCGGTGCCGAGCATGACCTGCTCGCGAGTTTCCTGGAGAACCCGCAGCGCGTGATCGGCCGCGACCGGCTGCTTGAGCTGTCGCGCACCCGGCTCGGCGACGTGTCGGACCGCAGCGTCGACGTGCTGGTCAGCCGGCTGCGCCGCAAGCTCGGCTCGAACTCCGAGGCGCTGATCCGGACCGTGCGTGGCCTGGGCTACATCTTCACCGCCAGCGTCGAACGGGTCTGACCGCGCCGATGCGCTTCGGGACCGGCCGGATCGCCGGCGTCTGGCCGCGCGGCCTGGTCGGCCGGGTCACGCTGGTGCTGCTGGCGGCGGTGCTGCTCGAATTCACCGGCAGCGCGGTGTTCTACGAGCAGGCCGAGACCTTTTCCGCCGACGACCTGCGGCTGGTGCGGATGGCAGGCCAGCTGGCGGCCGATCTGCGGCTGCTCGATGCGACACCGCCGGCGCAGCGCGACAGGATCGCCGGGCTGCTGTCCGGTCCGGATCTGCGCCTGTCCTGGCAGCAGGATCCGGCGCCGGCGGCAGCGCCCCCGGCCGAGCCGGCGCGCCTGCATGGCCTGCACCGCGCGATCGCCAGCCGCACCGATCTCGGCGATCGCCTGCATCTGCTGAGCGCCGATCACGGCGACGTCGCCGGCCAGCTGTCCCTGGCCGATCGCAGCCGGCTCTGGTTCGAGGCGCCGGCGCTGCTGTCGCGGCATGCGGTCACGCGCGGGCTGTTCTCCGCCTCGGTGCTGGCGGGCTGCGTGCTGCTGGCGGCGGTGATGCTGGTCCGCACCCTCAGCCTGCCGCTGCGCGAACTGGCGGCGGCGGCCGACGCGATCGGGCGCGGGCCGCCGGTGCGGGTGGTCGAGCGCGGGCCGCGCGAGGTGCGCCGCCTGTCGGCGGCGATGAACGCGATGCAGGCGCGGATCAACCGGCTGATCTCCGACCGCACCGAGGCGCTGGCGGCGGTGTCGCACGATCTGCGCACGCCGCTGGCGCGGCTGCGGCTGCGGGCAGGGTTCCTCGACGATCCGGACGTCCAGGCCGCGATCGAAGGCGATCTCGACGAGATGGAGGCGATGGTCGGCTCGGTGCTGTCCTACCTTGCCGGCGAGGGCGATAGCGAGCGCAAGCGCACGGTCGATCTGGCCGCCATGCTCAACACCCTGGTCGACGAGGCCAGCGATGCCGGGCACGCGGCGCGCTATGACGGGCCGGACCATCTGCCGCTGCGGCTGCGGCCGCTGGCGATGAAGCGGGTGTTCGCGAACCTGCTCTCCAACGCGCTGAACTATGCGGGCAACGTGCAGGTCGAGGCCGGCCGCGACGGCGACGCGGTGACGATCCGCTTCCTGGATGACGGTCCGGGGATCCCGGCGCCCGAACTCGACAGGGTGCTGACGCCGTTCTACCGAATCGAGGGCTCGCGCAGCCGGTCGACCGGCGGCCTGGGGCTGGGGCTGGCAATCGTGCAGCGAGAGGTTGCGCGCGAACAGGGCACACTCGCGCTGCGCAACCGCGTGCCGTCGGGCCTGTGCGTCGAGATCATGCTGTTTTCTGCCTCATCGTCCGGCAGACTTAACGATATGTAACAACGACGTGTCTATCTGGACACAGGCTGAGCAGCAACGTTCGTACAGCCTACACAATTTGACGCAAAGCCGCCGCAATTCGGCATGATCCGCGCCACCGGTCTGAAAGACCCGTGCGAGGAGATGACGCGTTGCCCACGATACCCCGGTTGACCCTCAGACACGTCCTGCTTGGCGCGACGGCGTGGGCGGCATCCGCCACCGCCGCGACCGCCCAGGTTCCGTCGAACAACGTGCCGGCTGGAATCCAGTCCAGCGCCGGCACCACCAGCAGCCCGAGCGCTACCGGCAACACCGCCGGTGCCGCCGCGCCGTCGCAATCGACGCCGGAGACGATCACGGTGCGCGCGCAGCGACAGCTGCTGCGCGAGAAGAACTCGCCAAGCGCGGTCACCGAACTCGGCTCGGCGCAGATCCAGCAGACCGGCGTGCAGGGCAGCGTCGCCACCCTGCTGCGCGCGGCACCCGCGGTGAACGTCTACCAGCAGGGCATCGGCAACAACGAGCCGGTGATCTCGATCCGCGGCGCGCGTGGCCTTGAGGTGGCGCAGACGCTGGACGGCGTGCCGATGCAGGACCTGCTCAACGGCGGCGGCGGCGCCTACCTGCAGAACATCATCGGCGGCCGCTTCAATCTCGACCAGATCAGCGGGGTGTCGATCTATCCTGGTGTCGCCTATCCCGACAAGAGCACGTTTGGCACCATCGGCGGCACCGTCGCCTACTCGACGCTGCGCCCCAGCAACGATTCGCACGTCGATCTGTTCGGGTCGGTCGGCTCGTTCGGCACCTTCAACGAGGGTTTCCAGGTCGATTCCGGCCGCATGAATGGCGTGCTCGGCAGCGGCGTCGATGCGCCGAAGATGATGCTGAACTATTCCAACGAGCAGACCAAGGGATTCATCGACTACACGCCGGCGCGCTACAACAACATGGAGTTCGCCTTCGACAAGCCCTACAACGAGGGGCTGTCGCTGTTCCAGGCGACCGTGCTGTACAACACCGGCAACGGCCTCATCACGCCGGAGCCGATCCCTGTGCCCTACCTGCAGCAGAACGGGCTGTTCAGCAACTATTCGCCGGACCAGCAATTCTCCAGACAGAACAACGACTATTTCAGCCTGATTCTGAAGAACGACACCTACATCAACGACTACGTGACGGCGGGCATCACCGGTTTCTATCTGTATTCCGACAGCTACACGCAGAATTACGGCAACCCCACGATCTTCGGGCCGAACGGCGAGCCCGGATCGGTGACGGTCGGCGGCGCCAGCCCGTTCAACCAGACGCCGGCCGGGTTCGGCGAGGAAGGCCTGTATGGACCGGGCGGCACCTACTACAGCCCGACCGCCTACCCCTACGACCCCTCCACCGCGGCCTGCCCGGCCGCCGTCACCGCGCGCTGGGCCGCCGCCGGCTCCTCGAGCCCGTGCGGCCTGAACTCGCAATACGAGAAGATTCATAACGACAGTTATGGATTCCAGCCGCGCATGACCATCACCCCGCCGACCATCTGGGGCATCAACAACACGATCAAGATCGGCGGCCTGCTCGCCAAGGAAACGCAGCCTTCGCCGCAGGTCTATCTCGGCGGCACCTCGGAGTTTCCGCACACCGCGCAGAGCCTGTCCGCGCTGGGCGCCGGCACCAGCGGTTTCGACGGCGGCACGCAGCGGACGATCTATCAGGGCTATGCCCAGGACAAGATCGACCTGATCGACAACACGCTGCATCTCACCCCGGGCGTGACGCTCGAGGGCACGGATTCGAGCCTTCTCGGCAGCGAGATCTATGGCGGCACGCCGTCGGCGGCGACCCTGGCCAGCGCCTACTGCCAGGCGGGCAATCCGTGCAAGTTCGGTTCCTACAAGCAGCACAAGTGGGATCGCGAGTGGCTGCCGTTCATGAACGTCGCCTACGATCTCGACCGCATCCTGCCCGCCGCGCGGGGCGTCAGCCTGTATGCCAGCTACGCGACCTCGGCGCTGTTCGCGCCGACCACCGATTTCGGCCCGAACGCCGCCGGGTCCGGGCCGCCGAGCGCCTCGATCGTCCACATGTACGAGGCGGGCATCAAGTACAACCGACGCAACCTGTCGCTCACGCTCGACTACTTCTACCAGCACGTCGAGCGCGATTTCGGTTTCTTCCAGTACCAGTCGGGGCCGCTCGCCGGCACCGAGATCTATTCCAATCTCGGCCAGCGCGAATCCAAGGGCTTCGAGGCGGCGGCGATCTATCAGCTCACCCCGAGCTGGCAGCTGTTCGGCAACGTCTCCTATACGCTCAGCAAGTATCTCGCCACCACGCTGTCGTCGGTCACGGTGCAGGAGGACCAGTTCGGGCTCGCGATCCGCGGCGCGCCGGTCAGCGGCGTGCCGGACTGGCTCTCCACCTTCGGCGTCGCCTACGACCATCACTCTGTGGCGCTGCCCAACGACGAGTTCAGCGCGCGGTTCGAGGGCCAGTACACCGGCAAGCAGGCGACCACCTACGACGTGACCGGCCTGACCAACATCGGCGCGATCTCCGGCTTTCCGGCGTTCGGCACCTACGGCTACTACAACGCCACCGCGGGCCAGACCGTCTATGATCCAAACGGCGGCAACCCGGCCTATGTCGTGTTCAACCTCGACCTCAACTACAAGATGCCGATCCGCAATTTCGGGCCGCTGCACTCGCTGGATTTCGACCTGAACGTGCTGAACATCTTCAACGAGAAATACTTCCAGTATTTCTACAAGCAGATCTCTCCTGCCTCGTGCGGCACCTTCACCAGCGGTCCGTTCAAGGGCCAGCAGATCAGCAACTACGGCTGCAGCCCGTCCTTCGCCGACGGCCTGCCCGGCGAACCGGCCGCGATCACCTTCACCATGCGCGCGCGGTTCTGACCATGACGGCCGGGGGCGGTGCCCCCGGCTTGTTCTACTGGTTGGTGCGACGCACGGTGTTGAGCCAGATGCCGTGCGGGCTGCGACCGGTCGGGATATAGCTGATCGCGCCCGTCGCCGGATCGAGGATCGCCACCTTCTGACGCCAGCGCAGCGTCGCCCAGAGCTTGCCGTCGGGGGCGATGACGATGTCGTCCGGGCCGCCAGGGATGCGGAAGCTCCTGACGATCGCCAGCGTGTCCCAGTCCAGCTGCTCGATGGTGCCGGAGATCCGGCAGGTGACGTAGAGCAGGCGGCGGCTCGGCGAGACGAACAGGTTGTGCGGGCCGGGCGCCATCTCCAGCCTGGCGGTGACGTGGCCGTCGGCGGGGTCCACCACCGCGACGTAGCTGGTGCCCATGTCGCCGACCAGGAGCTTGCCGTTGTGCCAGAGGATGCCGGCCGGGGTGCTGCCGACCGGCTGGTTCCACAGCACCCGGCCGGTGGCGGTGTCGATGGCGATCAGCCGCCCGGTATCCTGCAGGCTGACATAGACCACCGAGGAATCCGGCGCGTAGTTGATGTGGCTCGGCATCGATTTCGCCGGCACCCTGAACTTCAGCGCTAGCGTGGCGGCGTCGTAGATGTCGACCTGGTCGCGGGCGAGGCCGGCGGTGGTCAGCAGGCGGCCGTTCGGGCTGTAGCTGAGCTGATACGGGTCGCTCAGCGTCACCTGCCGCTGCAGCGCCCCGGTCTGCGCATCGAGGAAGAAGGCGGCGTTGCCGGCGGTGTCGCCGACCACCAGCGCGGTGCCGTCCGGGGTGGTGGCCATGTGGTGCGGCTCGCGCAGCACCGGGATGGTCCGCAGCAGCGCATGGGTGGTGATGTCGAATTCGCTGATCGAGGCGTCGGCGGAATTCAGCACGAAGGCGATGCCCTCCGCCCGGGCCGGCCCGGCGGCGGCCAGCATCGGCGTCGCCAGCAGGGCTGCCGCGATACCGGCGGCGATGCTGGGTCGCCTGGAGGGGTATGTCTTCATCTGCCGCACCAGCTCTTTCGCCTAAACCGCGCCGACGCCTCGGTTTTCGGGCGCGCGCCACTGTCGTGCAAGGCCAGACCGGACCCGGTTTTGTCAATCGGAAACTGCGCGCGAAGGCTTGCCTCCACCCCCGCTCTTGCCACATGTGGAACTCGGCAGGCCCGATCGCACCCACCCGGGCGCCTGGCCGACACTACAGGATCACCACAGGATCACCGTCATGTTCATCGAGACCGAGGACACCCCGAATCCCGCGACCCTGAAGTTCCTGCCCGGCCGTGACGTGGTCCCCGGCGGCACCGCGGATTTCACCTCGGTCGAGAGCACTGCGCGCTCGCCGCTCGCCGCCGCGCTGTTCGCGCAGGACGGCGTCGCCAGGGTGTTCCTGGCCAACGACTTCATCGCCGTGACCAAGTCCGACGACGTCGCCTGGAGCGACCTGAAGCCGCAGGTGCTGTCGGTGATCGTCGACCAGTTCGTGTCCGGCCGGCCGGTGCTGGAGGACGCAGCCGGCGGCCAGGAGGCCGAGCATGAGGAGATCCTGCCGGCCGACCAGGAGATCGTCGACCAGATCAAGGAGCTGCTCGATACCCGGGTGCGCCCGGCGGTGGCCAGCGACGGTGGCGACATCGTGTTCCGCGGCTACCGCGACGGGGTGGTGCGCCTGCACATGCAGG
>CAZZZA010000112.1:0-9834 GCA_964658455.1 uncultured Lichenihabitans sp. | reverse complement strand
TGAACACGCCGAACGTGTAGGCCATCGGATTGGTCAGGAAGAACATCGACAGCACCGGCAGCAGCGTGTAGCGGGTCAGCGCGTAGCGGCCGGCGAAACGGGCGAGGTTGTGCACCCGCGCCTCGCCGACGATCTCGATCACCGCGTAGACCGCGGTGAGCAGCACGATCAGGGTCGGCAGGATGCCGGTGACGAAGGCGACGAAGGTCTTGCCGCCCTCGTTGAACACGCCGATGAAAGACTCCGCGAAATGCGACAACATCAGCATCGTATCGATCCTCCCCCCGATAAGGCCTTGAACGGCTCTGCCGCGTGCCTTGCGGCTTGTTGCGGTCTATTGACTGGTCAGGCGGCGCGCGTGGCGCGGCCCTCGGCGCCGGCCTGCGCGCAGACCCGGTCGATCTGGTCGAGACATTGCCGGAACGCCACCGCCAGCCGCGCATCGCGCGGCGCGAACGGGGCATGGTCGCGGCAGGTCGCGATGTCGAGTCCGGCCAGGCCCGGCAGCGGCTTGAACTTCGCCCACACCGTGCGGCCCTGCATCAGCAGCGCGTCGCGGACGATGCCGGCCGGCGACACCACCAGGATCATGATCGCGCCGCGCCCGAACCGGGCGCGGGCGCTGCCCGATCCGATATAGCCGTCGCTCCAGCGCGTCTCGAGCGCGGCCAGCACCCGCCGGTAGTGGCGCATCTGCAGCGCCGTGCCGGCGATCTGCAGGGCCCAGCAGAGGGCGAACAAAATCAGACCCGTCTTCCAGCCCATCTTTCCACCGTTCGCATCTGAGTGCCGGTCTTGCGCACTGTGGAACATTTATATTCGAAGCCGTCAAGTTGTCATGATCCAGCCCGGCCCACCACCGGGTCCGGTTTGCACCGGCTTTTGCTGCGACGCGGAAACGCCGGGCCTTTGTCCCGATATTGCCAGAGTTCAGCAGCGCAGGTTGCGCGATCGGCCTGACAATCGTCTTGACAAAAACACTTATGTCCAGCTTATTGCGCCCCGACTGACGACAGGAGCCCGATCATGAGCCTCGTCCTGGATCTCGCGAGACGCGCGGAGGAGCGCCGGCCGGTACGGGTCGGGCTGATCGGGTCGGGCGAAATGGGCACCGACATCGTCAGCCAGCTCAGCCTGATGCCGGGCATCGTGCTGGCGGTGCTGGCGGAGATGCGGGTCGATCTGGCCTGGGCGGCGCTCGACACCGCCGGCATCCCGCGCGAGGCCGCGCGCGACTGCCGCGGCCGGGCCGAGGCCGAGGATGCGATTCACGCCGGCAAGATCGCCATCACCCCGGACGGCACCGTCGCCTGCACCGCCGACCAGGTGGACGTGATCATCGACGCCACCGGCAATCCCGGGATCGGCGCCGAACTGTCGCTGCTGGCGATGGCGCACCGCAAGCACGTGGTGATGATGAACGTCGAGGCCGACGTCACCGTCGGCGCGATGCTGGTGCGCGAGGCACGCGCAGCCGGCGTCGGCTATTCGCTGGGCGCCGGCGACGAGCCGAGCAGCGCGATGGAGCTGATCGATTTCGTCCGCAGTCTCGGCTATCCGATCGTTGCCGCCGGCAAGGGCAAGAACAACCCGCTGAAATTCACCGCCAAACCGGCGGAATACGAGGAAGAAGCCAGGCGGCGTCACATGAATCCGCGGATGCTGGTCGAGTTCGTCGACGGCTCCAAGACCATGATCGAGATGTGCGCGCTGGCCAACGCCACCGGCCTGGTGCCGGACCGTCCCGGCATGCACGGGCCGGCGGCGACGCGCGACCAGCTGGCCGGCATGCTGTGTCCGCAGGCCGATGGTGGGCTGCTGAGCCGGTCCGGCGTGGTGGACTACACGGTGGGCCAGGGGGTGGCGCCGGGCGTGTTCGTGGTGATCAAGGCGCCGCACGCCAGGATCCACGAGCGGCTGCGCGACCTCAAGATGGGGCCAGGCCCGTACTTCACCTTCCTCAGGCCGTATCATCTCACCAGCCTGGAAGTGCCGCTGACCGCGGCCTCGCTGGTGCTGCATGGCACGCCGCACATGCAGCCGCTCGACGAGCCGGTGGCGGAGTGCGGCTGCGTCGCCAAGGAGGCGCTGGTGCCCGGCATCACCCTGGGCAAGATCGGCGAGGACCATTATCGCGGCTGGATCACTACCGCCGACGACGCCCGCGCCGGGCGGCTGCTGCCGATGGGGCTGGCCGAGCGCGCGGTGGTGACGAAGCCGATCGGCATCGGCGAGTCGCTGACCTACGACAACTGCCGTGTCGACGAGACGATGCAGATCGTGCGGCTGCGTCGCAAGCAGGACGCGCTTTTCGCGCCGTCGCGGCCGGGGCTCGTGGCATGAACGCCGAGACCGGACTGGCAGGGCTGGCCAACCGGCCGCCGGTCTATGACCGGCTGTCGCCGGAGCAGCTGCGCGAGTCGCTGCGGCGCATGCACCTGATCCGGCAGTTCGAGGAAGGCGCAGAGCAGGCCTACATGCGTGGCTCGATCCACGGCACCATGCATCTCTCGATCGGCCAGGAAGCCAGCGCCATCGGCATCTGCGTCGCGCTGGATGCCGCCGACAAGATCACCTCGACGCATCGCGGACACGGCCACTGCATCGGCAAGGGCGCCGACCCGAAGCTGATGTTCGCGGAGTTCTTCGGCAAGGAGACCGGCTACTGCAAGGGCCGTGGCGGCTCGATGCACATCGCCGACGTGGCGCAGGGCAATCTGGGCGCCAACGGCATCGTCGGCGGCGGGCTGCCGATCGCGGTTGGCGCGGCGCTGGCGATGCGCCAGCAGAAAAAGGACAACGTCGTGGTCTGCTTCTTCGGCGACGGCGCCTCCAACGAGGGCGCGTTCCACGAAGCGCTCAACATGGCGGCGCTCTGGCGGCTGCCGGTGGTGTTCGTCTGCGAGAACAACCAGTACGGCATGTCGACCTCGACGGCGCGCTCGATGTCGGTGCCGAACGTCGCCGATCGTGCGGTGGCCTACAACATTCCCGGCCGCATCGTCGACGGCAACGATTTCGCCGCCGTGGCTGAGGCCGCGTTCGAGGCGATCGATCGCGGCCGCGCCGGCGGCGGTCCGAGCCTGATCGAGTGCAAGACCTACCGTATCCGCGGGCACTCGCGCAGCGACCGCAACCGCTATCGCACCAAGGACGAGATCGAGGAATGGTCGCGTCGCGATCCGATCGTGCGCTTCGAGGCGGAGCTGGTCTCGCTGGGCGTGCTCGCCGAGGCCGATCTCGGCGCGATCCGCGCCCAGGTGCAGGCGGAGATCGAGGCCGGCATCGCGTTCGCGCAGGACAGCCCGTCGCCGGCGACCGCCGACCTGCTGCGCGACGTCACTTCGGAGTAGGGCCATGGATCAGCCAGTGCGCGAACTTTCCTATGCCCAGGCGCTGCAGGAGGCGATGGGCCAGGCGATGCAGGCCGACGAGCGCGTGTTCCTGATGGGCGAGGATATCGGCGTCTATGGCGGCGCGTTCCAGGTCACCGGCGATCTGGTCGAACGCTTCGGCGAGGCGCGCGTGATCGACACCCCGATCGCCGAACTCGGCGCCGCCGGCGTCGCGGTCGGCGCCGCGCTGTGCGGCCAGCGCCCGGTGTTCGAGTTCCAGTTCTCCGATTTCGCCACCCTGGCGATGGAACAGATCGTCAACCAGGCCGCCAAGATCCGCTACATGCTGGGCGGCGCGGTGTCGGTGCCGCTGGTGATGCGCTTCCCGGCCGGCTCCGGCACCGGCGCCGCGGCGCAGCACAGCCAGAGCCTGGAGGCCTGGTTCGCGCATGTGCCCGGGCTGAAGGTGGTGCAGCCGGCGACGCCCTACGACGCCAAGGGCCTGCTGCTCAGCGCCATCGACGATCCCGATCCGGTGCTGATCTTCGAGCACAAGCTGCTCTACAAGATGAAGGGCCCGGTGCCGGAGGAAGCCTACCGGGTGCCGATCGGCAAGGCCCAGATACGCCGCAGCGGACGGGACCTGACGATCGTCGCCACCGCGATCATGGTGCACCGGGCGCTGGAGGCGGCCGCGATCCTCGCCGACGAGGGCATCGATGCCGAGGTGATCGACCTGCGCTGCCTGCGTCCGCTCGATCGCGACACGCTGATCGCCAGCGTCTCGCGCACCACCCGGCTGCTGTGCGTCTATGAGGGCGTGAAGTCGCTCGGCATCGGCGCCGAGATCAGCGCCATGATCGCCGAGAGCGAGGCGTTCGACCGGCTGGACGCGCCGATCGGCCGGCTGGGCGGCGCGGAATGTCCGCTGCCCTACAACCCGGAGTTGGAAAAGGCCGCGGTGCCGCAATGCCACGACATCGTCGAGGCGGCACGCGGGCTCGTGCGCGGACGGGTCTGAGCATGGCGGTCGAGATCATCTTTCCCCGCGTCGACATGGACATGGCGTCCGGCCGGCTCGGCCGCTGGCTGGTCGAGGAGGGCGCCGAGATCGCCAAGGGCGCGCCGCTGTTCGAGATCGAGACCGACAAGGCGGCGATGGAGATCGAGGCCCCGGCCAGCGGCACCCTGCGCGGGGTGAGCGCCGCGCCGGGCCAGGAGGTGAAGGTGGGCGCGCCGGTCGGCTGGATCGTCGCCGCCGGCGAGGACTGGTCGCCGCCCGCCGCCCAGGCCGCTACCGCTCCGGTCGCGGCCGAGACTCCCGCCCCGATCGCCGACCGGGCCGATACCGATGCCGCGTCGATGCTGCGCGCGACGCCGCTGGCCCGCCGCCAGGCGGCGCGGCTGCAGATCGATCTCGGCCGGGTGGCCGGCTCCGGGCCGCGCGGCCGGATCGTCGCCGGCGATCTCGACGCGCTCGTCGCCGCCACCCGGGCCGCGCCGGTCGGCCACGACACCGCCCCCGCACCCGCCGCCGGCACCCCGTCGCGGGTGGTGTCGGGCGGCCTGCACCGGCAGTGGGGCGGGACCGGGCAGGGGACGCCGCTGGTGTTTCTGCACGGGTTCGGCGCCGATCATACCGGCTGGCGTCCGGTCTGGCGCGGGCTCGAGGCCACCCACCGGCTGCTCGGCATCGACCTGCCCGGCCATGGCCGCTCCGGGCCGCAGAGCCCGGTTTCGTTCGACGGGCTGGTCGACGCGGTGCAGTCGGTGCTCGACGAGGAGGGCGTGTCGGGCTGCGTCCTGGTCGGGCACTCGCTGGGCGGCGCGGTGGCGCTCGGGCTGGCCGATGCCGGCGTGGTCGATATCCGCGCCCTGTGCCTGCTGGCCCCGGCCGGGCTCGGCCCGGAGATCGACGGCGCGTTCCTGTCCGGCCTGGTGCGCGCCACCCGCGCCGAAAGCCTGGCGCCATGGTTAGGCCGGCTGGTCGCCGATCCGGCGCTGATCACCCCGGCCTTCGTCCGCGCGACGCTGCAGGGACGCGATGCCGATGCCGCCGACTACCAGAAACGCCTGGCCGACAGCCTGTTCCCCGACGGCACGCAGACGATCGGGCTCCGCCATGTGCTGGGCGCCCTGGCGATGCCGGCCCGGGTCCTGTGGGGCACACAGGACGCGATCATCCCGCCGGCGCATGCCGCCCATCTGCCGGGCCGGGTCGGGCTGCACCGGATCGAGGCCGGGCACATGCCGCATCTCGAGGCGGCGCCGCTGGTCGCCAGCCTGATCGCCGAAACCGCCCGCAGCGCCGCTGCCGCCGCAATGCTATAGAGGAGCCTGGGCCGCGGGGGCGGGTGGCATGAGCGAATCCGGCCTGGAAGACGATCTCCGCACCCGCGCGGCCTGGCTCTACTATATGGAGGGCATGACCCAGGACCAGGTCGCGCAGGAACTCGGCCTGACCCGGGCGCGGGTGCTGCGGATGCTGGCGGCGGCGCGGCAGGACGGCACCGTGCAGATCCGGGTGATGTCGCCGCTCAGCCGCTGCGTCGAGCTGGAGCGCATCCTGGAATCCCGGTTCGGCATCGAACGCGCCATCGTGGTGCCGTCGCCGCGCGACGACGGCAAGCTGTGCGGCATCCTCGGCGCCACCGTGGGCGCCTATATCGCCGACTCGCTCGCCGACAACATGACGATCGGGCTCGGCTGGGGGCAGACGCTCAGCACCGCCTTGTCGGCGATCCCGAGGCGGCCCTACGCGGGCGTCCGGGTGGTGTCGCTGCTGGGCAGCCTGACCAAGGTCAATGCCTTCAACCCGTCCGAGTTCGCCTGGCGGTTCGCCGACCAGGTGGCGGCCGAGTGCTACCTGATGGCGGGCCCGGTATTCGCGCCCGACGTGCATACCAGGCGGGCGCTGATGGAGCATGCCGGGATGCAGGAGCTGTCGCGGCGGGTGGCGCAGCTCGACCTGGCGATCGTCAGCGTCGGCGACCTGTCGCCGCAATCGACCTTCTCCCGCTTCGGCCTGCTCGGACGCCAGGAGATCGCGTCGCTCGAACAGGCCGGCGCGGTCGGCGACGTGCTGTGCCGGTTCATCGATGCCGACGGCCGGATCGTCGCGCACGAGATCAACGACCGCGTGGTCGCCGTGCACCCCGACGATCTGTGCGGCGCCCGCAAGCTGGTGCTGGCCTCGGGCGGCTGGCACAAATTCACCGCCATCCTGGCGGCGATGCGTCTGTTGCGGCCGCATGTGCTGGTAACGGACGAGCTGGTCGCCGAACGGCTGACCGCGAGCGCATCGCTGCACGAAGACTGATCGGATCACGGCCGTATCGGCCGACTTTTTCCGTTCACCGAAATATCATGTTGGTAACAGCGAATTATTTCGCAATGCCTGCATCCGATCTTGGCGATGCCCGGTTAATCCGATGGCCGCGCAGCTCTGCGGGGCACGACAATCAGGGGATCATCATGTCCAACGAAGCAGAAACCGCCGGCGAGCCGCGCGGTACTGGCCGCCGCGGGCTTCTGAGAAATCTCGGAGCCGGTGCCGCCGGGACCGCCATCCTGGCCGCGGCCGGCACCGCCGGCCTCGGTCTCGGCACCACGGCGGCGCATGCCGACGCGACCACCGACGCCGCCATCTTCAATTTCGCCCTCAACCTCGAATATCTCGAGGCCGAGTTCTACCTGCGCGCGGTGACCGGCCAGGGCCTGGCCGCCAGCATGACCACCGGCACCGGCACCCAGGGCACCGTCACCGGCGGCTCGCTGGTGCCGTTCCAGAACACCGCGATCGCCTATTTCGCCGAGAAGATCGCCGTCGACGAGCTGGCGCACGTCAACTTCATCCGCGCCGTGCTCGGATCGTCGGCGGTGGCCGAGCCGACCATCGACCTGCAGCAATCCTTCACCACGCTGGCGATCGCCGCCGGCCTGATCACGCCCGGGCAGACCTTCAACCCGTTCGCCAGCGAGATCGACTTCCTGGTCGGCGCCTACATCTTCGAGGATGTCGGCGTCACCGCCTATGCCGGCGCCGCCGCCTCGCTCACCGCGAGCACGCTGCCGTACGCCGCGAGCGTGCTGGCGGTCGAGGCCTACCATGCCGGCGCGATCCGCGCCCGTCTGGCGGAGATCGGCGGCCAGAGCGTGACCAACGCCATCTCGTCGCTGCGCCAGAGCCTGTCCGGCGTGGGCGACAATGGCCTGAACTACCAGAACAACCAGTTCAACTTCACCAACGTCGATGATCAGGGCCAGGCCTATCGCCGCACCCCGCAGCAGGTGCTGAACATCGTCTACGGCAACACCAGCGCCAAGCCGGGCCTGTTCTTCCCGAACGGCCTGAACGGCACCTTCAAGTAACACCGAGCCTTCGCCGCAGGGCGGCCGCCGGGAACACGCTCCCGGCGGCCGTCTGCGTCATTCCTCGTCGAAACCATCGATCTCGCGGCTGCGTACCAGCCCGGTGATCGTCCCCTCGAGCTGACGGGCGATATCGCCCCAGCGACGCTGCGCCATCCAGCCTTGCGCGGCCTGCTGCAGACCGAGCCTCAGTTTCTCGTCACGCAACAGGCGGTCGAGCCCCGCCGCCACCGCCTCTGCGGTATGGCCGGCGAACTTGAACACTGCCGCGCCGGCTTCCTCGAACAGCGCGATCGGCGTCACCGCGACCGGCGCGCCTGCCGCCAGCGCGCCGCGCAGCGCCGCACTCGAGGCTTCCTTGGACGGCAGATACGGCAGCGCCACCACGTCGCAGCCGGTCAGCAGCTCGAGCGAGGCGTAGTTCGGCATGAAGTCGGTCTCCAGCCGCACCGCGTCGGCCAGGCCGAGCGTCGCGATCCGTGCCGAGCAGCGGGCGATCTCCTCACGCGAGAACGGGTGGTCGTATTCGGCATTCACCAGCAGCAGGCGCGCCCTCGGCCAGCGGCGGCGCAGGATCGCCAGCGCCTCGATCAGCACGTCGATACCCTTGCCGGGCAGGAAGAAGCCGTAGCAGCCGATCACCGGGTCGTCGCTCGTGCCCGGATCCATTGCGTCCGGCGCCAGCCGCCTGACCGGCGGCGGCGGCAGCGCGGCCGGCACGCCGTGCGGCAGCAGCGTGACCGCCGACGCCACGCCGAGCCCGCGCAGCCGGTCCAGATCGGCCATCGTATGCACGAACAGCCGGTCGGCCTGCCGCAGCGCCGCCAGCACCCGCGCCAGCCGATCCGCATCGAGTTCGAGCAGGGCGACGGTGTTGTGCAGCGTCACCAGGACCGCCCGGCCGGCCACCGCCGGGTGGGTGATGAGGTCGGCGAGCTGCGGGAACGAGAACAGGCCCGGCTGATGCTGCAGCATCACCGCCTGCGCGTCGTCGGCGCCGATCGCCGCCGCCATCGGGGCGACGGTGCGCGGATCGCCGGCGTTCCAGCACGGCCATGCGGCGTCGCGGTCGCCGGGATCGGGCGCGGTGCGGCGGTCGCACAGCACATGCACCTGCATCCCGTGCCCGCCATCGTCGATCCTGGGCAGGGCGCCCAGCAGCTGCCGCGAATATTCCGCCACCCCGCAGCGCACCGCCCAGCTGGTGATCCAGCTCACCCGGACCGGCGTGCGCGGTCCGGCCCGCAGCAGATCGCGCCCCAGCGCCGCGTAGGCGCGGGCCAGCGCCTCCGGTCCGGCCAGCGCCGGCGCCGCCGACCGGGCCGGCGCCGCCGCGACGCGCTCGCGCAGCGCCGCCACCAGATCGTCCTCGTCGGGCTCGAGCCAGAGCGAGTGCGGCGTCGCCAGATGGCTGCCGGAAGGCGCGTGCCGGAAGCCGAGCAGGCGCACCCCGGCCAGCGGCGCGCCGTCGGCGGTGCAGAAATCCATGTGCCCGCCGGCGCCGGTCACGATCAGCCCGAGCCCGGCCTGCAGCGCTTCCGCCGCCGGCAGGTTCAGCCCCTCGCCACGGGTCGGCAGCACCATGGTGTCGGCGTCCTCGTAGAGCGCCAGCAGCGCCGCCTCGTCGAGATCGCGATCGATCAGCGTCACCGGCGCCAGTCCCGGATCGGCGGCGCGCAACGCGTCCAGCGCCTGTGCCACCGCGTTGTGCGGGTTCGGGAAGCCCTTGATCACCAGCCGAACCGGATCGGTGTCGCGGAACGCCCGCGCCCAGGCACGCAGCAGCACATCGACGCCCTTGCGCGGGAAGCAGGACGAGACGTGCAGGAACCGGTGCGCCGGCGACGGGCCGGGCACGCGGCGGGCACGCAGCGCCGCGAACGGCTGCAGCCGGAACGCGGGCGGGATCACCCGCACCGGCACCGCCAGCCCGGAATCGACCAGCGCGTCGCGCACGAAGCGGCTGGGTGCGACGACGGCGTCGAAGCCCTGGCCGAGCACCGCGATGGTCTCGGCGGGCAGTCGCGATTCCTCCCAGAACAGCAGCGCGACCGCGAGATCGGCGCCACGCTCCGGGACATGCACCGGGTAATGCTGGCTGATGACCAGTTCCGGCCCGGTCGGATGC
>CAZZZA010000111.1:0-10007 GCA_964658455.1 uncultured Lichenihabitans sp. | reverse complement strand
GCGATCGGCTTCGCGCTGTATCCGTTCGCCGGCATGCCGCTGGTGGTGTGCCTGACGCTGGGCGCGATCGTCGCCAACACCGATCCGTCGGCGGTGGCCAGCATCTTCCGCGAGATCGGCGCCGCGACGCGTCTCACCCGGCTGGTCGAGGGCGAGGCGCTGCTGAACGATGCAGCGGCGATCTCGATGTTCGGCATCCTGCTGCCGGCGCTGACCATGAACGCGCATATCTCGGTCGGCCACGCCGCGATCGATTTCGTGCTCTCGTTCGGTGGCGCGCTGATCGTCGGCATCATGCTCGGGCGGCTGACGCTGGGCATGATCGCGCTGATCGGCGGCACGCCGGCGGCCGAGGTCACGCTGACCATCGCGCTGCCCTATGTCGCCTACATCGTCTGCGACCGGCTGTTCGGCCTGTCCGGCGTGGTGGCGACCGCCGCCGCCGGGCTGACCTTCTCCGTCTACGGCCCCTCGACGCTCAGGCCGCAGACCTGGCTGTTCCTGCAGGAACTCTGGGAGCAGCTGGTGTTCTGGGCCGGCTCGCTGGTGTTCATCCTGGCCTCGATGCTGGTGCCGCGGCTGATGGTCGGCATGACCGGCTGGGACCTGGTGCTGATCCTGATCACGGTGGCCGCCGGCCTGTTCGCGCGCGCCGCGGTGGTGTTCGGGCTGCTGCCGGTGCTGACCGCCACCAAGCTGTCGCCGCCGGTGCCGATGCCGTTCAAGGCGACGATGGTCTGGGGCGGCCTGCGCGGCGCCATCACCCTGGCGCTGGCGCTGGCGGTGACCGAGAACCCGCACGTCAGGGCGCCGGTGGCGCATTTCATCGGCATCATCGCCACCGGCTTCGTGCTGTTCACCCTGTTCCTGAACGGCACCACGCTGCGCTACCTGGTGGTGGCGCTGAAGCTCGACCAGCTCTCCGCGATCGACCAGGCGCAGCGTCACCAGGTGCTCAGCATCGGCCTCGGCGAGGTGCGCGACCGCACGCGACGGGTCGCCGCCGATCTGGGCTTTCCCGGCCATGCGATGAAGCATGTGCTGGAGAAGCTGGAGCGGCGGATCGCCGAGGAGCAGGCGGCCAACACCTTCGACAGCGCGCTCGGCGACCGGCAGCGCGTCACGCTGGCGCTGATCACCATCGCCAACCAGGAACGCTCGATCCTGCTCGACCTGTTCCGCACCCGCGGCATCTCGCGGCGGGTGATGGAGACGCTGCTGCGCTCCGCCGAGGCGATGATCGACGGCGCCAGGCTGGAGGGCCGGTTCGGCTACGTGCAGGCGGTGCGCCGCCGTCTCAGCCCGTCCTGGCGGTTCCGCATGGCGCAATTCGTGCACCACCGGCTGCGGCTCGACGCGCCGCTGATGTATGCGATGATGGAACGGTTCGAGATGCTGATGGTGGCGCACATCGTGTCGCTGTCGCTGTCGCGGTTCATGCGCCGGCGGGTGGAGCCCACGCTCGGCACCCGGCTCGCGGACATCGTCTCCGAGGTGCTCGAGCGCCAGCAGAAGCTGCTCGAGGAAGCCATCTCGACCATGCGCCTGCACTACCAGGGCTACACCGAGGCGCTGGAGAGCCGGATGCTGCGCCAGGTCTCGCTGCGGCTGGAGGCGGAGGAATATGACGAGCTGCTGGCCGAGAGCCTGATCAGCGAGGAGCTGCACGCGCAGCTGCTGCGCGACGTCGAGACCCGGCGGCACCGTCTCGAGCGGCGGCTGAAATTCAACCTCAAGAGCGGCATCGAGACCAGGATCAAGGCGGTGCCGGCGCTGAACGGGGTGCCGGAGGCGGTGCTGCACGACCTGGCGATGACGCTGGCGATCCATTTCACCGCGCCCTCCGAGCGGGTGCTCAAGCGCGACGCGCAGGTTCGGACCGTCTATTTCGTCAGCGCCGGCCAGTTCGAGAGCCACATCGCCGAGCACGACATCCGCTACGGCCCCGGCTCGGTGCTGGGGGCGGAGGACCTGCTGGCCGGCGGCAGGATGCGGGCCTCGGTGCGCTCGATCCGGTTCGGCCATCTGCTGGCGATCAGCGCCAGGGACTTCCGCCGTCTGGCCAACGAATATCCGGTGGTTCGGCAGAATCTCGAACGCCTGCGCCGCGCCAGGATGGGCGAGCCGCAGGACGTGCTGCTGCTTGCCGCACCGGAGGTCGCCGTGGAGCCCGACGCGCCGGCTGCGGTCGCCGAGGGCTCCTTCTCCGCAGAGACCGTGTGAGGGCGCGCCCAGCATGAGCGACGACATCGACAGCGCCGCCATACCGCCGCCGGCCGTGCCCGACACCGAGGCGCGCGACCCGCGTTTCGACGGCATCGACCGATGGCCGGTCGAAGCGGTGCTCGACGGGCTGCTCGAGGGGCAGATGGCCGCCGCCGCCGCGGTGCGATCGGCGCTGCCGGCGCTGGCGCGGGTAATCGAGGCGGCCGTCCCGCGGCTGCGCGCCAACGGGCGGCTGGCCTATGCCGGCGCCGGCACCTCCGGCCGGGTGGCGTTCCAGGACGGCGCCGAGCTGCGGCCGACCTTCGGCTGGCCGGAGGAGCGTCTGGTGTATCTGCTGGCCGGTGGCCGCGAGGCGCTGTATCGCGCGGTCGAGGGCGCCGAGGATGGCTGGCAGGATGGCGAGTCGGAGGCGTCGGTGCTGCGGCCCGGCGACGTGCTGCTGGCGGTCGCCGCCAGCGGCACCACCCCCTACACCCGCGCCGCGGTGCGCAAGGCGCGGTCGCTCGGATGCCTGACCGTCGGCATCGCCAACAGCGCCGGCGCGCCGCTGCTGGCGGAGGCCGAGTTCGGCGTGCTGCTGCCCACCGGCGCCGAGCCGATCGCCGGCTCGACCCGACTGAAGGCCGGGACCGCGCAGAAGATCGTGCTGAACCTGATCTCGACCAGCCTGATGATCCGGCTCGGGCGGGTCCATCGCGGCTGGATGGTGGACATGGTGGCCTCGAACGAGAAGCTGCGGCGACGCGCCGGGCGCATGGTGGCCGCCATCACCGGCCGCGATCCGCAGGCGGTGGCGGAGGCGCTGGCGCAGGCCGGCGGCAGCGTGAAGGTCGCGGTGCTGGTGCTGTCCGGTCTGACGGCCGACGCGGCGCGCGCCATCCTGGCCGACAGGCACGGCGATCTGGGCGCGGCGCTGGCGGGCGATCCGCCGGCCGCGTGACCGCGGTCGCCTGTCGGTAAAATCTTAATCTTTCTTGCCTAGCCTCCGAGTCCGCACAGGGCTCGGGGATCATGACCAGCAACGCCAGTATCGCGATCCAGACACTGCTGAACGCATCGGCCTCGGTCGAGCAGGGCGTCGCCGGCGGTGGTCTGGCCGTGATGCAGGATGCCGCTGGGCAGGACCTCGCCGTCGTCACCGCCAACGGCTGCACCGCGACCGCCTATCGCGACCAGGACGGCAACGTGATCATCGCCTACCAGGGCACCGAGACCGGCGCCCAGCTCGCGCTCGATCAGCCGCTCGCCGCCGGCGTCGCGGTCGCCACGCTGGCCGGCTTCGCCGACGCGGTGACGTTCGCGAACACGGTGCGAACGCAAGCGGCGGCGGCCGGCATCGCCTCGGGGCGGATCTATGTCACCGGGCACTCGCTGGGTGGTTCGCTGGCCGAATACGTTGCCAGCGAGACCGGTCTGGCCGGCGCCTCGTTCGCCGGATCCGGGCTCGGCGGTCATGCCAACACCCGGCCCGCCGCCGATTTCGTCAGTTTCGTGGGTCTCGGCGACCCGTTCGGCAACGAGGCGACGGATGCAGCCGAGGCGCACTATGTGCGGGCGGTGACGACCAGGATGGACCATGTCGGCGCGGTGGCGCTGCTCGGCGACGGCAGCGACTTCTCGGTGCTGCGTGACTTCATCGCCGCCGCGACGGCCGACGGCATCTCGGTGGCGTCCGACCCGATCGCCGCCCTGACCGCGTCCGGACCGGCCTTCTCCGCCGCCTGGAGCCAGCACGCGCTCGCGGTCTATGCGGCGCAGATCGCCGCGCGATACGGCGATGTCTCGCTGGCGCAGATCGCGGCGCTGAACGGTCCGGGCAACGCGGCCTATTGGAGCGATACCGGGTCCGACGGCTCCGCCACCGTGCTGGGCGTGGCCGACGCGCCGGGGATGATCGCCATGATCGACCTGACCGGCAACGACGCCGCCAAGGTGGTGTTCGGCGGCAACGCCGCCCTGGCGATGATCGCCGGCAACACCACCATCGTGCTGAACGGCGCCGGGCAGAACGGCGCGGTGACGATCGAGAGCCTCGGCGGCAACGCGGTGTGGATGGGCGCCGCCGCCGTCGACTACACCGCCGGCGGTCACAGCGTCTTCATCCTCGGCGATGCCGGCGGCGCCTCCAGCACCCTCGACGTGCATGGCGGCGACGGCTCGGCCAGAAACGAATTCATGGTCTGGGGCGATGGCGGGCACACCCAGACCATCGACACCGACGGCGCCTCGGCTTCGATCCTGTTCGGCGGCGCCGACGCGCTTTCGTTTCATGGGGGTGGCGCCACCATCGTCCTGAACGGGGCCGGTCAGACCGGCGGCGCGACGATCGACAGTCTGGGCGGCAACACCGTCTGGGCGGGCAGCGCCGCCCTGGCCTTCCGGGAGGGCGGCGGCGACGATCTGATCCTGCTGGACGGCAGCGCCGCGACCGCGATCAGTGGCGCCGTCGGCGCGCAGACCGGACTGACCCGGGTCGAGAGCATCGCCAATAGCGGCGCCTTCACCTATGCGGGCGGCGGCAAGCCGTGCCATCTGGATCTCGGCGGCGGCCAGAACAGCGTCTCCGGCGGCGCGGCGGCGCAGACCATCACCATTAACGGCAGCGGCACGCTCACTGTCACCGACAATGCCGCCACCACCGGCGCCCAGACCATCACGGTCGGGCAGGCGGCCCTGTTCAGGTTCCAGGGCGGCGGCAACGATGCGGCGATCACGCTCGGTGGCGGCCAGTCGGTGATCGAGGCCGGGCGCGGCAACATGAGCCTGACCGGCGGGGCGGGGAGCGCCAGCGTCGATCTCACCCAGGCGCTGCGGGCCGAGCTGGCGTTCGATGGCGGCAGCAGCGGCGTCGTCGACATTTTCGGCTTCGATCCGGCGACCGCGTCGGTGCGGATCAACGATGTGGCGGCGACGTCGGTCGCCGGCGGCAACCTGGTGGTGTCGCTGGCCGACCACGCCACCATCACCTTCCACGGCGATACCGACCTCGGCCATGCCGGCATCGTCTTCGGCTGACGGGCGCCGCCGCACCCGGCGGCGACGGCGGGCCTCAGCCGACCCAGTTCAGCAGCAGCGAGACCGTGAGCAGCGACAGCACGGTCGAGACCAGGGTCGCGCGGCTGGCGACTCCGGCCTCGCGCTCGTACAGCCTGGCGAGCATGAAAGGTCCGGTGCCGACCGGCAGCGCCGCGATCAGGATCGCCGCCTTGGCCCAGAGCGGTTCGAGATGGAACACGAACAGCGCCAGCACCGCGGTCAGCCCCGGCTGCAGCAGCAGCTTCAGCGCGACCACCCGCGCGACGGCGCCGCGCGAGACCGCGCCGATCGTGCGTTCGGCCAGGAACAGGCCGATCGTCACCAGGGCGCACGGGCTGGCGGCGGCGCCCAGCAGGGTGGTGAAGCGCAGCAGCGGCCCGCCGAGTTCGACGCCGCTCGCATTGACCAGCCCGCCGGCGATCGGCGCCAGCACCAGCGGATTGCGCAGCAGCGCGATGCCGACATTGCGCAGCGTGCGCGCGGCGTTCTGGCCGGACTGCAGATCGAGTTCGACCAGGGCGATCGAGAACGCGAACAGCGCGCAGACCGTCAGCAGCGTCGCCAGGATCACCGGCGGCAACCCGGCCTCGCCGAACACGCCGAGACAGAGCGGGATGCCGATGAAGGCGGTGTTGGCGTAGCCCGCCGCCAGCCCCTCGATCGCCGCCCCGGACACCCGGTTCGACCGCTGCACCGGACGCCGGAAATCCAGCGCGAAGCCGATGGCGAACGTCGCCAGCATGGCAAGGGCGAAACAGGCGAGGAAGGCGGGATGGGCGATCTGGGCGCGGCCGACCTGCGCCATGCTCTGGAACAGCTCCGCCGGCAGCGCCAGCCGGACCACGAACCGGTTCAGCACGCTGGTGGCGCCGTCGCCGAGCCAGTTCTGCCGGCCGGCGACGTAGCCGGCGAGGATCAGCCCGAAGATCGGCAGCAGGATCGACAGGATCGCGTGCATCAGCCGCCGGACGCCGCCGGGCCGGAATCGAGCATCGCCAGCACCTCGCGCGCCGCCGCGTCGGCCGGCGCCTCGTCGCCCGCCGACAGCGCCTGCATGACGCGCGCGAAACCGGCACGCTGCGCGTCGGCGACCGCGCGGTCGCCGAGCAGCGTGGCGACGGTTTCGGCCAGCCGGTCGGCACGGCACGCCTGCTGCAGCAGTTCCGGCACCAGGCGTTCCTGCGCCAGCAGATTGACCATCGCCACGAACGGCACCCGGATCAGGCGCCGGGCGATCGCAGCGGTCAGCGGATTGACCCGGTAGGTGACCGCCATCGGCACCCCGGCCAGCGCCAGCTCCAGCGTCGAGGTGCCGGATTTGGTCAGCGCGGCGCCCAGCCCCGGCACGGCGGCGGCGGCGAACGCATCGTGCTTGGCCTCGATGTCGGCGATCACGATCGGCTGCACCGGCCAACGCCGGACCGCCTTGGCGATCGTCGCCGCTACCACCGGGGACGCCACCAGCACCGGCACCAGCTTGGGAACGCGGCGCGACAGCAGGGAGACGGTGCGGGCGAACACCGGCAGCAGGCGCGGCACCTCGCTGCGGCGGCTGCCCGGCATCAGGATCAGCACCGGGGCGTCGGCATCCAGCCGGTGTGCGGCGCGGAACCGTGCGGCGTCGCCGTCGCCGGCGCCCGATTGCAGCACCGGATGGCCGACGAACCGGGCCTCAAGCCCATGCCTGGCGAAGAAGGCCGGCTCGAACGGCAGCAGGCAGAGCAGCCGCTCCCAACGGCCGGGGAACTCGCGCACCCGGTGCTCGCGCCAGGCCCAGACCTGCGGCGCCACGTAATGTACCCGCGCGATCCCCAGCCCGGCGATCCGCTGCAGCAGCCGCAGCGCGAAGCCCGGGCTGTCAATCGTCACCACCAGCGCCGGCCGGCCGCTGCGGATGTCGGCCACCGCCTCGTCGAGCCGGCGCGACAGGCGGCGCAGCCGGGGCAGGATCTCGACCAGCCCCATCACCGCCAGTTCGCGCATCGGGAACAGGCTGCACAGGCCGCGCTCGGTCATGCGCGCGCCGCCGATGCCGCGGAACGACAAGCCCGGGCGCTGCCGCTGCAGCGCCGCCATCAGCCGCGCGCCCAGCACGTCGCCGCTCGCCTCGCCGGCCATGATCCAGATCGTTGGTTCGCTCATCGGCAAGGCGGCCGCGTCACGCGCGATAGAGATCGTCGGGATCGATCTCGGGCTCGGTGGTCGCGGCCAGCGCGCCGTCGCGGACCGCCTGGTAGAAGCAGCTCCTGCGGCCGGTATGGCAGGCGACACCGGTCTGCTCGACCAGCAGCAGCACCGCGTCGCGATCGCAATCCAGGCGCAGCTCGACCAGCCGCTGGGTCTGCCCGGAACGCTCGCCCTTGCGCCACAGCCGGGCCCGGCTGCGGCTGTAGTAGCAGACCCGGCCGGTGGCCAGCGTCTCCGCCAGCGCCGCGCGGTTCATCCAGGCCAGCATCAGCACCTCGCCGGTATCGTGCTGCTGGGCGATCGCGGCGATGAGCCCTGCCGAGTCGAAGGCGACCTGGTCGAGCACGGCGTCGCTCATGATGCGGGCGCCGCCGGCAGCCGCATCCATTCCGGCACCCGCGGCTCGATCAGGCCGGCCTGGGTCTGCACCGCGCCGTGCAGATGCTCCAGCCGCAGCACCGCCAGCCCGACCCCGTCGCGCGACGACCGCATGGTGCCGATCTCGCGATCCTGCTGCAGCAGCACGGTGCCGGACGGCGGCAGCGCCGAGCCGCTGTGGACCGGCACCAGGCGGCGCTTCAGCAGCCCGCGATAGCGGGTGCGGGCGGTCAGCTCCTGGCCCATGTAGCAGCCCTTGGTCCAGGAGATCCCGCCCAGCTCGTCGAAGCCGGCCTCCAGCAGCACCGTCTTGTCCGGCTCGCTGTCGCGGGTCCCGTCGGGCAGCCCGAGCCGCAGGCGGTGGCGGTCGTAGTCCTCGGCGTCGGCGTTGGTCTGCGGCACCGCCTCGCTCAGCACCCGCCAGCCGGCGTCGGGCAGGCGCGGGTCGGCCGCCACGATCGCGCCGTCCGGCAGAAGCGGCATTCCGTCCCAGCCGACGCAGACCGCGAGCGCGGTTTCGGCGACCGCCACCTTGGCGCGCAGCCTGAACCGCGACAGCTTGGCCGCCAGCATCGCCGCCTGGCCGCGCTCGCAATCGAGCAGCAACCGGTCGCGATCGGCGAGGATGAAGAAATCCGCCAGGTACTTGCCCTGCGGCGTCAGCAGCGCCGCCCAGACGCAGCGCCCGGCCGTCACCAGCGCGACGTCGTTCGACACCAGCCCCTGCAGGAACGGGACGCGGTCCTCGCCCACGACCGAGACGACGGCGCGGGCGGGCAGGTGAGCGAGCTTGGCCATGGAGCAGACCTTGGGGGAGCGGGCGGCTTCCGACAACCTGCGAAAGGTTCTAACAGGGCCGCCGATCCTGCTGGAGCCCCGCCCTGACCCGTATCCTGTTCATCACCGCCACCCGGCTCGGCGATGCGGTGCTGTCGACCGGGCTGCTCGACCACCTGCTGCGCACCGTGCCGGATGCCAGGATCAGCGTCGCCTGCGGACCGGTGGCGGCGGGCCTGTTCCAGCGCATGCCGCGCCTCGACCGGGTGATCGTGGTCGAGAAACAGAAGCGCGACCTGCACTGGCTGTCGCTCTGGCGCGCCTGCGTCGGCACCCGGTGGGACCTCGCGATCGACCTGCGCGGCTCGGCGCTCAGCTTCTTCATCCCGGCCCGACGCCGCGCCATCATGCGCGGCGGCCGGCGCGCCGGCCATCGCACCCTGCATCTGGCCGGCGTGCTGGGGCTGGAGCCGGCGCCGCTGCCGGTGGCCTGGTTCGACGCGCCGGATCGCGACGTCGCCGCGGCGATGCTGCCCGGCGACGGCCCCTATATCGCGCTCGGACCGACCGCGAACTGGACCGGCAAGGTCTGGCCGGCCGCGAATTTCGCCGCCCTGTTCGCGCGGCTGCGCGAGGCGGTCCCGGCCGCGCGGCCGGTGGTGTTCGCCGGGCCAGGTGCCGCCGAGCGGGCGCTGGGCCAGGCGCTGATCGACCGGCTCGACGATCCGATTGACCTGCGCGGCATGCTGTCGCTGGCCGAGGCGGCGGCATGCTTGGCGCGCTGCATGCTCTATGTCGGCAACGATTCCGGCCTGATGCATCTCGCGGCGGCCACCGGCATCCCGACGCTCGGCCTGTTCGGGCCGAGCCGCGCCTCGGAATACGCGCCGGCCGGGCCGCGCGCCGGCTTCGTGCAGGCGCCCGGTCCGGAGGGGGCGGCGCCGATCGGCGGCCTGCGGGTCGAGACCGCGCTGCACGCGGCGCTGGGGCTGATCGCTTGAGGGTGGCGCAGATCATGGCCGGCGCCCCGGCCGGCGGCGCGGAGCTGTTCTACGAGCGGCTGTCGATCGCGCTGGCCGCCGACGGCGCCCAGGTGCTGGCGGTGATGCGCCGCGACGCCGCCCGTGCCGCCCGGCTGCGCGCCGGCGGGCTGTCGCCACTGGAGCTGCGCTTCGGCGGCCGGCTCGATCTGTCGACGCGGCCGGCGATCCGCCGCGCGCTGCGCCGCTTCGCGCCCGCGGTCGCGGTGGCCTGGATGAATCGCGCCGGCCGCATGACCCCGGCCGGCGACTACGTGCTCGCCGGCCGTCTCGGCGGCTTCTACGACCTCGACAACTACCGCGCCTGCGACCAGCTGATCGGCAACACCAGGGGAATCGTCGACTGGATCGTCGCCCAGGGCT
>CAZZZA010000110.1:0-10117 GCA_964658455.1 uncultured Lichenihabitans sp. | reverse complement strand
CGCTCCGGGCTGGTGGAGAGCAGCGTCACCGGCGCCTCGACCAGCTCCTCGATCCGCTTGACGTACTTGATCGCCTGCGCCGGGAGCTGCGCCCAGCTGCGCGCGCCGCGGGTGCTGTCCTTCCAGCCTTCCAGCGTCTCGTAGATCGGCTCGACCCGGGCCTGCGCCGACGGCGCCGCCGGCAGGAAGCGCTGCGCCTGGCCGTCGAGACGATAGCCGGTACAGATGCGGATCTCGTCGAACCCGTCCAGCACGTCGAGCTTGGTCAGCGCCAGCCCGTCGATGCCGCCGACCCTGACCGCGCGACGCACCAGCACCGAATCGAACCAGCCGCAGCGACGCGGCCGCCCGGTCACGGTGCCGAACTCGTGGCCGCGCTCGCCCAGCACCCGTCCGGTCTCGTCGAACAGCTCGCTCGGGAACGGCCCGGCGCCGACCCGGGTCGCGTAGGCCTTGGCGATGCCCAGCACGAAGCCGACCGCGCCGGGGCCGACGCCGCTGCCGGTCGCGGCGTTGGCGGCGACGGTGTTGCTGCTGGTGACGAACGGGTAGGTGCCGTGATCGACGTCTAGCATCACCGCCTGCGCGCCCTCGAACAGGATCCGGGTGCCGGCGCGCCTGGCATCCTCGAGCCGGTCCCAGACCGGTTCGATATAGGGCAGCAGCCGCGGCGCCAGGGCGGTGAGGTGCGCGAGCAGCGCCTGCTTGGTGAAGGTCTCGGCGCCGAGCCCGGCCAGCAGGGTGTTGTGGTGCAGCAGGATCTCGTCGAGCTTCCAGTCCAGCGTCTCCGGCTCGGCCAGATCGCACATCCGGACCGCGCGCCTGGCCGCCTTGTCCTCGTAGGCGGGGCCGATGCCGCGCCCGGTGGTGCCGATCTTGCGCTCGCCGCGCGCCGCCTCCCGGGCGCGGTCGAGCGCGCCATGCACCGGCAGGATCAGCGTGGCGTTCTCGGCGATGCGCAGGGTCTCCGGCCCGACCGGCAGGCCCTGGGCGCGAACCCGGTCGATCTCGCCCAGCAGCGCGTCGGGATCGACCACGACGCCGTTGCCGATGATGCCGAGCTTGCCGCGCACCAGCCCGCTCGGCAGCAGCGACAGCTTGTAGGTCTGGTTGCCGACCACCAGCGTATGGCCGGCATTGTGCCCGCCCTGGAACCTGACGACGATCTCGGCGCGGCTGGCCAGCCAGTCGACGATCTTGCCCTTGCCCTCGTCGCCCCATTGGGCGCCGATCACTGTGACGTTGGACATTGCAGGCTCCGCGAAAACGAGGGGTCAGATGGCGACGGGGGTGTCGCCGCGCAGGATGTGGGTGCAGGCGAGGCGCCGCGCCTCGGCGACCGGATCGCCGATCGCGCCGCGCGCGGCGACGGTGGCATAGCCCGCCGCGCGCAGGCGGGCGGCCAGCGCCGCGTCGACGCCGTCGGTCAGCAGCAGGCGCATCCGGGTGGCGCGGGGCGGCGCGGCGCGCAGCAGCGCCTCGGTGCGCAGCGTCAGCCCGCAGGCCGGCTCGTTGTTGCCGCCGAGATAGCGGCCGCCGCGTCCGAGTTCCTCATGGCGGCCGGCTGCGTACACCGTCACGCACATGCCGGTATGGTAGCGCCAGCCCCGGAACTCGATCGGATCGAGCGTGAGGCGCAGGCCGGGTGCGACGACGCCGATCGCCGCCACCGTCTCAGCCAGACGGTCGCTCAGGGCGCGGGCGGCCGGCGGCAGCGGCTGCGCGCGCAGCACCTCGAGCGCCCGCGCCGCGGGCCCGGCGCAGAGCAGCAGTTCGGTCAGCACCGGCGCCGCCTGGCCGCCATGGTGGCTGACCGCGGCGGCGTCCTTGCGGTCCAGGGCGCGCATCAGCGGCGCGCGATCGGCATCGGCGATGCCGAAACCGGCGATCAGCGACGGCGCCAGCGGCGGCATCGTCAGGTCGAAGCTGACCCGCGCCAGCCCCAGCGCCGCCAGCGCCTCGCCGCCCAAGGCGATGATCTCGGCGTCGGCCTGCGGCGAATCCTCGCCGATCAGTTCGATCCCGGCCTGGCTGACCTGGCGGTCGGAACTCATCGAGCCGCCCTTCACCTGGACGCAGGCGCCGGCATAGGACAGCCGCAGCGGCCGTGGCGCATTGACCAGCCTGGTCGCGGCGATCCGCGCCACCTGCGGCGTCATGTCCGGCCGCAGCCCCATCATGCGATGGGTGTCTGGGTCCATCAGCCGGAAGGTCTGCTCGGCGATCGCCGCACCCGAACCGGCCAGCAGGCTGTCCTCGAACTCGAGCAGCGGCGGCTTCACCCGCTCGTAGCCATGCGCCGAGAACACCGCCATCAGCGCCTCGATGCCGAGCGCCTCGGTCTCGGCATCCGGCGGCAGCAGGTCTCGCAGGCCGGCCGGCAGCAGGGCCGGGCTGAAGGCGGGGGTGTCGTCGTCCATGCGGGGGTCATATCACCCGCATGCGCCGGCTTGAAGCGGGCAGGCAAAGCGATGCTATCGTCGGACGGCAGCGCTTTCCGGTCCTCGAGGGTCCATCATGGCCGACCGCATCCTGGTGTTCTACGGCTCCTACCGCGCCGACCGGCAGGGCATCCGCCTGGCCGAGTACATCGTCCGCGCGCTGGGCGAGCGGGGCGCGGACGCCGAACTGGTCGATGCAAAGGCGCTGGCGCTGCCGATGCTCGACAGGATGTACAAGGAATACCCGGCCGGAGAGGCACCGGCGGCGCTGGAGGGGCTGGCGCGCAAGATCCGCGCCGCCGATGCGTTCGTTTTCGTGGCCGGTGAATACAACTGGAGCGTGCAGCCGGGACTGAAGAACCTCACCGACCATTTCCTGGAGGAGTGGTTCTGGCGCCCGGCGGCGATCGCCAGCTATTCCGCCGGCCGCTTCGCCGGGGTGCGCGCCGGGCTCGCCTGGCGCGACATCCTGTCCGAGATGGGCATGGTGGTGATCCCGGGCACGCTCACGGTCGGCGGCATCGGCGACGCGCTGGATGGGGCGGGACAGCCGACCGGAGAGGGTGGCGCGGCGCTGGCGCGTGCCTGGCCGAGATTCGCCGACGAGCTGGCCTGGTGGAGCGAGGCGGCGCGGACGCAGCGGGCCAGGCGGGCGCCGCCCTATTGAGCGGACGGCCTTAGCCGAAGGCGCGCCGCGTCTCCGCCCAGGCCCAGTCCAGCCAGGGGAGCGCTGCCTCCAGGTCGGCGGTCTCGACGGTGGCGCCGCCCCACAGGCGCAGCCCCGGCGGCGCGTCGCGGTAGCTGCCGGCATCGAGCGCGGCACCCGCCTCGTGCAGCCGTCCGGCTAGCGCCCTGGCCAGCGCCGCCTGCCGGTCCGGCGCCAGCCGATCCACCGCCTCGCCCTGCAGGCGCAGGCAGATCGAGGTGCTGGAGCGGATCGCCGGGTCGGCGGCGAGGAAGCGGGCCCAGTCGCAGCTCGCTTCCCAGGCGGCGACCGCGGCCAGGTTGGCCTGAGTGCGGGCGATCAGCGCCGGCAGGCCGCCGATGCGCTCGGCCCAGCGCAGGCCGTCGAGCGCATCCTCGACGCACAGCATCGACGGGGTGTTGATGGTGTCGCCGCGGAAGATGCCCTCGATCAGCCGGCCGTTCCTGGTCAGGCGGAAGATCTTCGGCAGCGGGCGGGCCGGCCTGGTGGATTCGAGCCGCTCGACGGCGCGCGGCGAGAGCGCCAGCATGCCGTGCGCGGCCTCGCCGCCCAGCACCTTCTGCCAGGACCAGGTGACCACATCGAGACGGTCCCAGGGCAGCGCCATGGCGAACGCCGCCGAGGTGGCGTCGCAGATCGCGAGCCCGTCATGCGCGGCGGGGATCGCCTCGGCGCCCGGCAGGCAAACGCCGGAGGTGGTGCCGTTCCAGGCGAACACGACGTCGCGCGACCAGTCGATGGCGGCGAGATCGGGCAGCGCGCCATACGCGGCGCCGAGCACGCGGGCATCGACCAGGCCGAGTTCGGCGGTGATGTCCTCGGCCCAGGCGGCGGAGAAGCTCTCGAACGCCAGCACGTCGACCGGACGCGTGCCGAGCAGCGACCACAGTGCCATCTCGACCGCGCCGGTATCGGAGGCCGGCACGATGCCGAGGCGCCAGTCGGCCGGCATGCCGAGCAGCGCGCGCGAGCGGTCGATCACCTCCGCCAGCCTGGCGGCCAGATCAGGCGCGCGATGGCTGCGGCCGAGCGGCGCCTGCGACAGCGCGTCCAGGCTCCAGCCCGGACGCTTGGCGCACGGGCCGGAGGAGAAGTTCGGCCGCGCCGGCAGCTTATCCGGGCGCCGGACGAAGCCGGCTCCGGTCGGATTCGCATCGGTAGGAATGGGCTACGCTCCCTCGCGCGCGGGGCCCGGGCGCCCCGCATGACCGGGCGGCGGGACACGCATGGTGCGGGTGGTCGGGATCGAACCGACACTCCTTGCGGAACCGGATTTTGAGTCCGGCGCGTCTACCAATTCCACCACACCCGCGCTGCTCGTGTCCTAGCCAATTCGACGGCCGGGGGGAAGCCGGCGCGCCGCGGCCTCAGCCGGCGGCGACAGCGCCCGGATGGATGCCGCATTCCACCTTCGCCGAGCCGGACCAGCGTCCGGCGCGGGCATCCTCGCCCTCGCCCACCGCGCGGGTGCAGACGGCGCAACCGATCGAGCGGAAGCCGTGGGCCACCAGCGGGTGCGCGGGCAGCGCGCGACGGGCAAACTCTGCCTGGATGCGCGGCCCGTCCCAGTCGGCGATCGGGTTCAGCTTGAGACGGCCCCGCTCCAGCTCGACGAAATCGAGCGCCTGGCGCGTCGCCGCCTGGTGGCGCTTGCGGCCGCTGATCCAGCCATCGAAGCCGGCCAGCGCCTCGTCCAGCGGCTCGACCTTGCGCAGCGCGCAGCAGGCGTCGGTATCGAAACGGTGCAGCTCGCCGCCCGGATCGCGGTCGGACAGGGCGAACCGGTCCGGCGTGACGGTCCGCACGTCGAGCAGCCCCAGCGCGTCGGTGAGCCGGTCGCGATAGGCCAGGGTCTCGGGGAAATGCTTGCCGGTATCGAGGAACACCACCGGCGCGGTCGGGTCGATCTCGGCGATCACCGACAGCAGCACCGCGGATTCCGCGCCGAACGACGACACCGTCGCCAGTCGCCCGGGCAGCACGTTGCGCAGCGCCTGGCGCAGGATCTCACGCCCGTCGGCGCCGGCGGCGGCCATCGCGCCCAGGCGGCGGAACGCCTCGGCCGCGTCGAGGGCCTCGGTCGTGCCGGCGGCATTATCCGGCTGCGCGACGTGGAAGCTGGAAAACAACTCCATGGGACGGGTAAATCCTGGCGTGGTGGGTCAGATATAGCGGACGCGCCCGACAAGGAAAGGCCCGCAAACGACTTACAGGGCAGGAATGTGTTTTCGGATGATCTTCGTCAGGCAATCGTATTTGTCCGACCAGGAACCGGGGCGCAGCCTTACGGCGCCAGCACCGTGGCGCAGAATCGTTTCGCCAGCGCGGTGGAATCCTGCTCGTCCGGCACCAGCCCGATCAGCTTCATCTCGTCGATGTATTGTGCGATCTGCTCGCGTAGTTCACGCCCGACCGGATGCACCGCATGGCCCTCGGCGGCCAGCATCTTCTGGATGCTGGACAGGCTCATGTCCGGCAGCTGGTCGGCCAGCACGCTGGCGGTCTCGTCGAGATGGCGCGCGACCGTCCTGGCCGCCTCCTGGAAGGCCAGCACCAGGGCTACGGGCGCCGCCGGGTCGGATTCGAGCAGGCCGCCGCGCACCCCCAGCACCCGGCTGACCCGCTGCGCGTAGCTGCCGGTCATCGAGCTGGCCAGCTCGACCAGATGCAGCTGCTCGCGCGCCTGCCAGATCACCGGATCGTGGCCGGCGATCGCCTGGATCCGCCCGCTGGCCAGCGCGTCGCCGAACTGGTCTGGCGCCACCGGGACCCAGTTCACGTCCACGTTGGGGTTCATCCCCTTGCGCCGCATCACCACGGAGAAGAACAGCCGGTCGGCGCTGGCCTGGGCGCCGGCCCGCGCATCGGCGACGCCGATGGTATGGCGGTGCAGATCCTCGATGCGCTTGAAGTCGGATTTGCGCTCGACCAGCAGCCGCGCGCTGCCGCTCTGCAGCCCGCAGATCATCCTGGCGTCGAGTCCGGCCTGCAGGCTGGGCAGCCAGGACAGCGCCGAGGCGATGGCGATGTCGGCGCCGCCCGGACGCAGCCGGGCGAGCGCATCCTGCCCGGAGGCGAATCCGTCGAGCACGCTCAGCTCAAGATTGTAGCGGGCGAGGAAACCGCCATGCAGCGCCAGCGCCAGCACCGGATCGTGCGACGGGTGCGGGCAGGCCAGCGTCAGCCTGCGGAAGCGCCCGTCCGGATGCTGGCTCTTGTCACGATGCGGGTGGGTGATCTGGTTGCGCACCACCAGACCGCCAGCCACCAGCCCGGCGGCGGCGAGCGCGCCGCCGATCAGGCGCCGTCGGTCGATCGGGTGCGGGTCGCGCTGGGACATGGGCGGTCGGTTCCGGCCGGAGAGGCTGTCATGCTGTGGTCGATCCGGCCTGACACGAAACCGTCTTCCGGAGGGGTTTACGTGTCGCCGCAGCCTCCGCTATAGGGTGCGCCGCTGGTCCCGGATAGCTCAGCGGTAGAGCAAGCGACTGTTAATCGCTCGGTCGTAGGTTCGATCCCTACTCCGGGAGCCACAGCCAGGCCGAGCGACGGCGCTTGGCAAGTGTCCGCCGAGGCGGCACATAGTTCGGATGACCGAAACCCGCGCGATAGTCACCTACGAGGATTTCGAGGCTCTCGACATTCGGGTCGGGACCGTCACCGACGCGCAGCCGTTTCCCGAGGCCCGCAAGCCGGCGATCAAGCTGTGGATCGATTTCGGCGCCGGGATCGGCGTGAAGCGCTCGTCGGCGCAGATCACCCGGCACTACAAGCCGGACCAGCTGATCGGCCGCCAGCTCTGCGCGGTGGTCAATCTGGGGCCGCGTCAGATCGGCAGCTTCGTGAGCGAGGTGCTGACGCTGGGCCTGCCGGACCGCAGCAACGACGTCGTGCTGATCCGGCCCGACCACCAGGTGCCCGATGGCGGCAAGCTGTTCTGATGAGCGTCAGCTACGCGACCGTCACCTGGGACCAGCTGCACCGCGACGCGCGGCTGCTGGCCGAACAGCTGATCGCCGACGGTCCGTTCCGGGGCATCGTCGCCATCACCCGCGGCGGGCTGATCCCGGCCGCCATCATCGGCCGCGAGCTGGATTGCCGGCTGATCGAGTGCATCTCGGTGGTGTCCTACGACCAGCAGGGCGCGGGCGAGCAGCAGCAGGGCGTGCCGCGGGTGATCAAGCATCCGGACGCGGCCGGCGACGGCACCGGATTCCTGATCGTCGACGACCTGGTCGATTCCGGGGTCACGGCGCAACTGGTCCGCAAGCTGCTGCCCAGGGCGCTGTTCGCCAGCCTGTATGCCAAGCCCTCGGGACGGCCCTACACCGACCGTTTCGTGGTCGAGGTGCCGCAGGATACCTGGATCCTGTTCCCGTGGGACACCGCGCCGCTGTTCGTGCCGCCGCTGGCGCGCAAGACCGCCGATGCGGTCTGATCGGCCCCCGCTTGCCATCGCCTGGGCAACTCCATAGCTTCTGGCCGGTTCGGGGCGTGGCGCAGCCTGGTAGCGCGCCTGTTTTGGGTACAGGAGGCCCCCGGTTCGAGTCCGGGCGCCCCGACCAGTATCCGGCCGGTGCCCGAGCGGCGAGTGAGCGTTTGTAAGGTGTCGTCGATGCGTGCCCGTATCTTCCAGCAGCCCAAGACCGCGATGCAGTCCGGCCAGGCCAACGCGCATGACTGGATCCTGGAATACGGCCAGTCCGAACAGCGCCGGCAGGACCCGCTGATGGGCTGGTTCGGCAGCGGCGATACCAGGAGCCAGGTCTCGCTGCGTTTTCCGACCCGCGAGGACGCGATCGCCTATGCGACACGGGAAGGGATCGCCTACGATATCGAACTCCCCGCCCCCCGGGTGCGGCACCCGAAAGCCTATGCCGACAATTTCCGCGCCGACCGCCGGCAGAACTGGACCCATTGAGGTTTCACCCATCACCCCCGGGGCGCCCTTAGCTCAGTTGGATAGAGCAACAGCCTTCTAAGCTGTGGGTCGGTGGTTCGAATCCACCAGGGCGCGCCATTTGAACCCGTCTGTGAACGCCGTCGTTCCCAGCGCCACCGCGACCTCCCCGACAGGCACGCCAGCCTCCCGCATATCCGCCATCCTCGCCCGCCTGGAATCCGCCGCTTCCCGCCGCTCGACGAGCGTCCCGGCTACCGGACCGTGGGGAACGATGGCACCACTGCATCGGCAGCGCGTTTACTAGGGAGGGCGGCGGCCGAGCCCGATGTTGGTGGTGCACAGAACGATTGATGCTCTGGTCATTTCATGACAGGAACGTTTGATGGCGAGCCGCTTCTCTCTACGGGCATCCGCGACGGCCCTGCTTCTGCTGGCGGCCTGCGCCAACAAGGCACCCGTGCATCCAGCTGCATACGTAGTCATAGTTGGAGCAAGCGACCGATACGCGGGTGAGATCGCGGCCTGGATCCGGGAACGCCTTGTGTTCCCGAAGGATGCATGGGTCCAGGGACAGTCCGGAACCGTGGGCATACTGATCAGGTTAGGTCAGACCGGGGCGGTCAAGGATACCCGTCTGCTTCGGTCTTCCAGGTCGCGATCGCTGGATGCAGAAGCTCTTGAGCTGTTCAGCAAGGCGTCGCTGCCACCCGATCCATCCAGCAAGATCGAAGGCGACCTCCTGCTCACCATCGAGGTCCACTTTCGGCGCCAGTCTGGTCCGGCGCCCAGACGCTAACCGCCAGTCCCGCCCGCGGCCGCCGCAGCAGCTCGTCGGCATGACAGTTTAGCAGTGGGGGCGGAACTGGGTCCGGGTGGCGTGGCTCGCCGATCGGTTCGCCGCATCCAGACGGACGGAGGGCACCCTTCATTGCGATGACTGCGGGTTCGACCCGGCGGAGCGGGTGGCCGGTTCCACCATCCGGGGCAGAACGCTTCTGAATGTCCATCGTCGGGCACCGCTGGACGAGGATATTGGACAAACGAACTTGGCAGAATTCGCCCTCCAGTGCCCAACCTGCCACCGGCTTGAGCATGAGCGGCTTCGGCGGGGTCCCCCACGTTTTGCACTGCCCACATGAACTGGTGGTGATACTACGACAGACGCCGGGATCATCCAGGCGACCGCGACAGCAATCCCAGGCGCGTTCGTCGCCTTCTTCGCGTGGCGGGCGCGGCGTAGCTGGCGGGACCAACTGCTCGGAGGCCGCCGCGTCGAGCATGCCGAGGCATGCTTGATAGCCGCCGACGCTTCCTGGTCCCCGGTGCGGGGTGTCCGAATTGGACTGGTCCAGGCAGACAAGGATGAAATCGAACGATCAGGCGGTCTGAACGAGGCAACCCGTCGGCGCGACGAGTCTGGCCTGAAGCAAGGCATGGATGCGCTAGGAGTTCTCATGCAGGCGTATAGACGAGCCACCTTCTTCATCCAGATGCCGGACCCGACCCATTCGTGCTCTTCGAAAGCTGCCTCTGGGAGTTGGTTCTCGCCTACCGCAGGCGGTCTACTCGGATGGTGTCGGCGACATCGACGAACAGCATGCCGGGGAGCAGAGAACGCGGGCCCGCGCCATCTTTTTCGGCCAGTCGTTCGACTCGCTAGCCCCCGGCGCGAAGCCCGAAACGGACCCTATCGAAGCCGACTCGTGCAGGCGATAGACCTGCTGGAGAGTGTCCTGCTACCCATCCTGGGTGGCGGCAGACGGCCCGTAATAGGCGTTGGATCGGCCATTACCGCCGTTGCAAAACTGCTCGCCACCAGCGTGCCTTGACGGCACTCCGGCGATCCTCATCTGCAACAGGACTGCTGAATTCGATCACTTTCCCAATTTCTTCTAAACTGTGGGTCGGTGGTTCGAATCCACCAGGGCGCGCCAGCGACCCTTGATTCCGCGTCGCGGACAGGTAGCGGCCTACCGTGGGGTCCGTTCCGACTTTCCGCCACGGTCGAGACCCGACATCCACGCCGATCGCTGTGCCGCGTGTCGTCGTTCGGTCCTGCGTAGACCC
>CAZZZA010000109.1:0-10210 GCA_964658455.1 uncultured Lichenihabitans sp. | reverse complement strand
ACAGGTTGCGCAAATCACGCGGCGAGGAAACGCGATCCAGCAACGGGTATCTTCCGGTTTTCATGTCTGACTGTCCGCTCAATTGCGACGCTCGACCACGTAGCGGGCGAGTGCCCTGAGCCCGTCCGCTTCCGGGCCGAAATCCGCGAGTGCCTGGCTGGCCCGCGCCGCCAGCCGTTCCGCCTCGGCGCGGGCGCCGTCGATGCCGAGCAGGGCGACGAAGGTCGATTTCCCCGCCTGCGCGTCCTTGCCGGCGGTCTTGCCGAGCTGCTCGGCGCTTTCCGTGGCGTCGAGCACGTCGTCGGCGACCTGGAACGCGGCGCCGAGGTCGCGCCCATACTCGGCGAGCCGCGCGCGGTGCGCGGCAGCGGCGCGGCCGAGGATCGCGCCGGCCTCGGCGGCGTAGCGGATCAGCCGGCCGGTCTTGAGCGCGTGCAGCCGCTCGACCTCGGCAAGCGCCCGCGCCCGGCCTTCGCCCTCCATGTCGATCATCTGGCCGCCGACCATGCCGGCGGCGCCGGAGGCGCTGGCCAGCGCCGTGACCAGCTCGATCCTCGCCTGCGCATCCGGGTGGGTGGCGGGATCGGCCAGGATCGCGAACGCCTCGGTCTGCAGCGCGTCGCCGGCCAGGATCGCCGTCGCCTCGTCGAACTGCCGGTGCGTCGAGGGCTGTCCGCGACGCAGGTCGTCATCGTCCATCGCCGGCAGGTCGTCATGCACCAGCGAGTAGGCGTGCAGCATCTCGACCGACGCCCCGGCCCGGATCGCGCCGTCCGCCGGCGCGCCGAACAGCGCTGCGACCTCAGTCACCAGGAAGCCGCGCAGCCGCTTGCCGCCGCCCAGCACCGCATAGCGCATCGCCGCGATCAGGCGCGCCTCGCCGCCCTCGACCGGCGGCAGCAGCCGGTCGATCGCCTGCTCGAGCTGTGCGGCGCGCGCGGCAAGCAGCTGCTTCAACGTCGGCCGATCGGAGTCGGCAACCGGCATCGCGTCACTGGTCGGGATGCCGGTCGGAGAGGTCTGGATCACGCGCGAACCGCCGTCTCAGTCGAGTTTCTGGGTGGAGAGGCTGCCGTCGGCACGCTCGACGATCGCCTGCACGCGGGCTTCGGCCTCGGTCAGCTTGGCCTCGCAATGCCGGCGCAGCGCGGCGCCGCGCTCGTAGGCGCCGATCGCATCCTCGAGCTTCTGCTGCCCGCCCTCCAGGCCGCGAACGATCTGTTCGAGTTCGCCCAGCGCATCCTCGAACGAGAGCGATGAGAGGGAATCCGACATAGTCTCTCCAAGCGGTGCCGCGTTCGGCGCGATGCCAAACGCGCACGGCTTAGCGCCAAATCACGCATTTCCGCAATCAGGGGCTGCCGGCCGCGGTGGAGGCGGGGGGCTCGGGCGCCGGATCGTCGGCGCGGCGACGCAGCACGAAGCTGAACGTGCCCTGTTCCTCGCCGAAGGCGACCAGCGCGTGGCCGGTCTCGCGGCAGAAGGCGTGGAAATCCTGCACCGAGGCCCGATCGGTGGCCAGCACCCGCAGCCGCTCGCCCGGCTGCATGCCCCGCAGCAGCCGGTTGGCGCGCAGCACCGGCAACGGGCAGCTCAGCCCCTTGACGTCGAGCAGCGCCTCGGGCGGGCCGCCCCTGGCGGCGTGCGACGGCTTGACGATCGCCGCTGTCTTGACGCTGGCTGATTGTGGCGGTTCGACCATTTCTTCATCATAAGCCCCGTCGACGGGGCATGCGAGGCGCAGATGGCTGATTTCCGGATCGGGATCGATTTCGGCGGGACCAAGATCGAGATCGTGGCGATCACCGCCGACGGCACCGAGACCGCCCGTCACCGGGTGGCCAATCCGCTCGAGTACGCCGCCGCGATCCAGGCGATCCGCGAACTCGTCGAGAGCACCGAGCGCACCCAGGCCGGCACCGCCACGGTGGGCGTGGGCATCCCCGGCGCGGTCAGCCCGGATACCGGGCTGGTCAAGAACGCCAACTCGACCTGGCTCAACGGCCGTCCGTTCGCGCGCGACCTGTCCACCGCCCTGGGGCGCGAGGTCAGGGTCGAGAACGACGCCAACTGCTTCGCCCTGTCCGAGGCGGTCGATGGCGCCGGTGCCGGCAACGCGATCGTGTTCGGGGTGATCCTGGGGACCGGGGTCGGCGGCGGCATCGTCGTCAACGAGCGCGTGCTGGTCGGGCGGCACTCGATCGCCGGCGAGTGGGGCCACACCCCGCTGCCCTGGCCGGCGCCCGACGAGACGCCGGGCATCCCCTGTTTCTGCGGCAACCAGGGCTGCATCGAACGCTATCTGTGCGGCCCGGCGCTGGCGGAGGATTGCGACGGCCCGGGCCACCGCGACGCCAGCGGCATTCCCGGCCGGGCCGAAGCCGGCGACAAGACCGCGATCGCAGCGCTCGACCGCCATGCCGAGCGGCTGGCGCGCGGGCTGGCGCAGATCATCAACATCCTCGACCCGCACGTGATCGTGCTGGGCGGCGGCCTGTCCAACATGCGGCATCTCTACAGCCGGGTGCCGGCGATGATGGCGAAGCACGTGATCAGCCCGCAATGCACGACGCCGATCAAGCCGAACCTGCACGGCGACAGCTCCGGCGTGCGCGGCGCCGCCTGGCTCTGGCCGCGCGAGACGCCGCGCACCTACCGCACCAGCTTCAGTTGAGCGCGCGCGCGATGCGCCAGCACACGCTGATCGACCCGGAGCTGAGGCCCGGCCTGGCGACGCTGCGCGATCGTCCGGTCAACGGGACGACCCTGGCCGAGCTGCGCCGCGCGCGGGCCGAGGAGGCACGGGCGGCCGCCCCCGCCGATCCGGCGCTGGCGACGCTGTCGGTGCACAGTCTCGGGCCGGTCTCGGTGCGGCTTTTCACCCCGGTGGGCGGCGATCCGGCGCTGGCGCACCCGGCGCTGCTGCATCTGCATGGCGGCGGCTACGTGATGGGGTCGGCCGCGGGCGGCGACGCGGAGAAGGCGGCGCTGGCCGCCGAACTCGCCTGCGTGATCGCCTCGGTGGAATACCGGCTGGCGCCGGAGTCGCCGCATCCCGGCCCGGTCGAGGACGCCTACGCCGCGCTGCGCTGGCTGCACGAGGATGCCGCCCTGCTCGGCATCGATCGCGCCAGGATCGCCGTCGGCGGCGAGAGCGCCGGCGGCGGGCTGGCGGCGGCCCTCGCCCTGCTGGCGCGCGATCGCGGCGCGATCGGCCTGGTGTTCCAGCATCTGATGTATCCGATGCTCGACGACCGCACCGTGACCGCCGAGCCGCACCCGTTCACAGGCGAGCTGGTCTGGACCCGCGACGACAACCGCTTCGCCTGGACCGCGCTGCTGGGCGGCGAACCGGGCGGCCCGGACGTGTCGCCCTACGCCGCGCCGGCGCGCGCCACCGACCTGTCCGGCCTGCCGCCCGCCTTCATCGCCGTCGGCACCCTGGACCTGTTCATCGACGAGGATATCGACTACGCGCGGCGCCTGATCCGCGCCGGGGTACCGACCGAACTGCATGTATTCCCCGGCGCCTATCACGCGTTCGACCAGGTCACGAGCGCCCGCGCCGCCCTGGTCGCCCGCAACCGCTCCCGTTCGGCATTGCGCGGAGCGCTGCATCCGCGGCGCTGACGTGCAGGCGGCGCGGTCGGCGCGCCCGGCCGCACGCGGCCGCGCTCAGGCGGCGCGGACCTTGCCGATGAAGTCGTTGACCTCGACCGACAGGCTCTCCGCCTGACGGGACAGCCCGCCGGCAGCGCTCAGTACCTGGCTGGCGGCCACGCCGGTCTCGTTGGCGACCTCGCTCACCCCGGTGATGTTGAGGCTCACCCGACCGGTGCTGGACGCGGTCTGCGCCACGTTGCGGGCGATCTCCGAGGTCGCGGCACCCTGTTCCTCGACCGAGGCGGCGATCGAGGTGGTGATCGCGCCGACCTCCTCGATCATGGCCGAGATCTCGCGGATCGCCGTCACCGCCGCCTCGCTGGCGGTCTGCACCTCGCCGATCTGCTGGCGGATCTCGTCGGTCGCCTTGGCGGTCTGCTGCGCCAGGTTCTTCACCTCGGAGGCCACCACCGCGAAGCCCTTGCCGGCCTCCCCGGCGCGCGCCGCCTCGATGGTGGCGTTGAGCGCCAGCAGGTTGGTCTGACCGGCGATCGAACTGATCAGACCGACCACCTGACCGATCCGGTCGGCACTCTCCGACAGCACCTGCACCGTCGCGTCGGTCTGGCGGACGCTGCCGACGCAGCGCGTGGTCAGCGAGGACGAACTCGACACCTGACGGTTGATCTCCCTGATCGAGGCGGCGAGCTGTTCCGACGCCGCGGCCACCGTCTGCACGCCGACATTGGATTCCGATGCCGCCTGCGCCACCGCGGTCGCCCGCTGGTCGGTCTGCACCGCCGCGTCGCTCATCGCGCGTGCGGTCGCCTCCATCTCGGTCGATGCCGAGGCCAGCATGGAGACGGTGCCGCCGATCTGCTGCTGGAAGCTGCCGACCAGGGATTCGATGTGGCCGGCGCGCTGCTGGCGGGCGCTCTCCTCGGCCTTGCGCTCCGCCGACAGGCGGTCGGCGGCGATCATGCTGTCCTTGAACACCTGCACCGCCTTGGCCATGCGGCCGATCTCGTCGCCGCGGCCGACACACGGGATCTCGGCCTGCATGTCCCGGCCGGCCAGCCGGCGCATCGCCGAGGTCATCGCCGCGATCGGCGTCGCGATGTGCCGGACCAGGCAGAGCGTGATCAGGACGCTCAGCACGATAGCGGCCAGCACCGCGCCGATCGTGGTCCAGAAGGTGTTGGCATAGACGCGCGCGCTGTGGGCGCCGGCGTCGAGGCCGTGCACCTGGTTGTAGGTCATGTCCCACTGGACGAACGCGACCAGGGTGTTGATCGCGGGCCGGACCTTCTCCCGGTAGAGCGCCATCGCGGCGGTATCGTCGCCGTTATCCTCCGCCTTGATCGTCTGCTCGACCTCGGCCCGGAACTGCGGCCAGATCTTGTCGAACACGCTCTGGAACCGCTCGCGCTGCTCGCCGGGATCGATCACCGGATCGTACTGGCGCCGTGCCTCCTCGACCGCGGCGATGGAGTCGGCCAGGCCGCGCTTGAGCATGGCGCGCTCCTCGTTGTCGGCCGACATCGTCAGCAGGTAGCCGCTGTCGAAACGCTGCACCTCCTCGACCGCCAGACCGATTTTGCCGGACCAGATGACGCTCGGCAGGTAGTTGGTGGTGACGGTGACGGTCGAGTCGTTCATGAACTTCATGCGCGTCAGCGCGATCCCGCCCAGCAAGACGGTCAGCACCGTCAACGACGCGAAACCGATCGCGAGCTTTCTCCCCAGGCCGAAACTGAGGCGCGGTTCGGAAGAAACCGACTGGTTCGGGATCACGGTGTGCATGAGTGCGCTTTCGGTTGCGGTTGCCGAACACACAGTGACACCAAGAGATTATGGAAAGGTTTACGAACCTGTGGCCTGCCGTCGCCGCTCCCGTCCCGGGTTGCGCTAGGCGCGCCGTTTCCTGGTCAGCAGGTCGGCCCCCAGCACCACGAGCACGGTCAGGGTGCCGAGCACGATCTGCGGCCGGGTGCTGGAATCGACCGTCATCGCCAGCAGCACCGCGGCGATCACCAGCGCGGTCGCCCAGGACAGCGCCGGGAACAGCCACATGGCGAAGGCAGGGCGGCGCCCGTCCCGCTCGAGGGCGGCGCGCAGGCGGATCTGCGCCAGCACGATCAGCAGATAGACGAACAGGATCAGCGCGCCCGACGCATTCAGCAGGAAGGCGAACACCAGGTCAGGGGAGACGCTGGAGGCGATCGTCACCGCCACCGCGACCCCGGTGCCCGCCAGGACCGCCCGCCGCGGCACCCGGCCGCTGCCGGTGCGCACCAGGATGGCGGGCGCGTCGCCATGCGCCGCCATCTCGAACAGCACCCTGGAGGTGACATAGAGCGACGAGTTCAGGCAGGACAGCACCGCCACCAGCACCACGATCGACATCGCCAGCGGCGCGCCGGGAATGCCGAGACTCTGCATCGCCGCCACGAACGGCGAATGGCCCGGAACGATGCGGCGCCACGGCACCACGCAAAGGATCAGCGCGATCGAGCCGAGATAGAACAGCAGCACCCGGGCGGCGACGGTGTTGGTGGCGTGCGCGACATTGCGGCCCGGCTGGTCGGACTCCGCCGCCGCCACGGTGGCGATCTCGCTGCCGGTGAATTGGAACATCACCGTCGGCACGATCGCCAGCACCGCCGCCAGGCCCCGGGCGGCAAACCCGCCATCGGTCCAGAGCCGCGCCGGATCGGCGTGGCCACGCCCGAACGCGCCGAACAGCGCGGCGATGCACAGCGCGCAGAAGGCGATGATCGCCAGCACCTTGGCGGTCGAGAAGCAGAACTCGACCTCGCCGTAGCTCCTGACCGACACCAGGTTGGTGGCCGCCATCAGCAGCACCAGCGCCACGCCGATCACGGTGCGGTCGAGCGCGATCCAGCCTGACAGGATCGCCGCGCCGCCGATCGCCTCGGCCGCCACCACCACCGCCCAGAACAGCCAGTACAGCCAGCCGGCGAGGAAGGCGGCGCGCCCGCCCAGTCCGCGCCGGATATGGGCGATGAACGAGCCGGCACCCGGCGCCTCGATCGCCATCTCGCCCAGCATCCGCATCACCAGCAGCGCCACCGTGCCGGCCAGCGCGTAGCTTATGAGCACCGCCGGCCCGGTGCCGGCGATCGCCGCCGAGCTGCCGACGAACAGCCCGGCGCCGATCACGCCGCCGATCGCGATCATCGACACGTGCCGGCCGCGCAGGCCGGGCGCTGGCGCGCATGGCCGGCCGGGGTCGGCGATCGCCGTATCGCTCACGCTAGCAGCGCCCCGGCTTGCCAAGGCTGAAATCGTGCAGCACCCCGTTCAGGGTGAAGGTGCCGAAATCCATCGCCAGCTGGTCGGACACGCCGTTGGCGAAATATCGCATGCCGATCTCGTAGTCGGCGGTGATGGTGCCCGGCTTGCGGGCGAAGAAGGCGACGTGCATGCGCCCGGAGCCGAGCGCCGCCAGCCCCGGCCGGTCCGAGCCCGAGGGGGGCGGATGCCAGCCCAGGATGGTCACGTAGCTGTCGGTCGGGCCATCTGCGCTGGTGCCGTCGAACAGCACCGGGTCGATGCTCTTCTTGCCGGACTGCGCGGCGGCGATGATCGCCGCGGTGTGCGCCATCGGGAACAGGGTGCCGCGCGGCAGCGCCATCGTGCTGACGGCGGGCAGGGTGTAGTGCACGGTGCCGTTGCCGGCCGCATCCAGGCTGGCCTCGCCGCGCACCTGCTGGGTCAGCGAGCCGTTGTCGCGCTGCTGCATGTCGAAGGTCAGATGCCGCCCGTCCTTGCTCTCGAGCGTGGCGTAGTTCGAGACCATGTCGCTGGACTGGCCCTCGCGCGTCACCAGCTGCAGACGCAGCTGCTGCTGGCTGGCCCAGGCGGAGCAGGCATCCACCACCTGGAAGCGCATGGTGCCGGTCGCCGCCACGGTGGCGCCGTCGCTGGTGGAGGCGAGGCTCAGATCGTAGCGCGCGCTGTGCGGCGCCAGCACTACCTTCGCCGGGTCCAGTGCGGTCGCGGGGGCGGTCAGCGCCGGGGCGGACCAGGCGCCGCCGGCGGGTGCGAGCAGCGCCAGCAGCGCGGTGAGGGGCAGGGCCGCGATGAGGCGGGTGTTCATGCGCGGCACTCCGGTCGGCAGCCTCCTGAGCCTAGCACCCGGTGCGGCGTCACGTCATCGTCACGAAGCCGGCCCGGCCGGCGGCATCAAGCCGGCGGCGGTGAGCCCGGCTTGGCGGGCGGCAGCTCGGTGCGCAGCGACAATTCCTTCATGCGCGCGGCCGGCACCGGCGCCGGCGCGCCCATCATCGGGTCCTCGCCCTGCTGGTTCAGCGGGAACAGGATCACCTCGCGGATGTTCGGCTCGTCCGCCAGCAGCATGACGATGCGGTCGATGCCCGGCGCCGAGCCGCCATGCGGCGGGGCGCCGTAGCGGAACGCGTTCAGCATCCCGCCGAACCGGGCCTCGACTTCGCTCTCCGGATAGCCGGCGATCTCGAACGCGCGGATCATCACCTCCGGCCGGTGGTTGCGGATCGCGCCGGACGACAATTCGATGCCGTTGCAGACGATGTCGTACTGGAACGCCTTGATGGTGAGCGGATCCTGGCCGTTCAGCGCCTCGAGCCCGCCCTGCGGCATCGAGAACGGATTGTGGCTGAAATCCACCGCGCCGGTCTCCTCATTCAGCTCGAACATCGGGAAATCCACCACCCAGCAGAAGCGGAACGCGTTCGCCTCGATCAGCCCGAGTTCGCTTGCTATCCGCGTCCGCACCGCGCCGGAGAACTTGACCGTCTCCATGCCCTTGAGCCCGTCGCGCGGGCCGGCGACGAAGAACACCGCGTCGCCGGCCTGAAGCCCGCAGCGGGTCCGGATCGTCTCGCAGCGCTCCGGCTCCAGGTTCTTGGCGATCGGGCCCTTCGCCCCGTCGGACTCGAAGCTGACGTAGCCGAGCCCGCCCTGCTTCTCGTCGCGCGCCCAGTTGTTCAGCTTGTCGAAGAACGAGCGCGGCCGTCCGCCGGCGCCAGGTGCTGGGATCGCGCGGACCTGGCCGCCCGCGGCGGCGATCCTGGCGAACAGGCCGAAGCCGGAGCCCGCGAACGCATCGGTGACGTCGGCGATGCGCAACGGGTTGCGCAGGTCGGGCTTGTCCGAGCCGTACTCGGCCAGGGCGGTGTCGTAGGGGATGCGCACGAACGGCGCCGAATCCACCGTGCGCCCGCCGCCGAACTCCTCGAACACCCCGGCGATCACCGGCTCGATGGTCGCGAACACGTCCTCCTGGGTGACGAAGCTCATCTCGAAATCGAGCTGGTAGAACTCGCCCGGCGAACGGTCGGCGCGCGCCGCCTCGTCGCGGAAACAGGGCGCGATCTGGAAGTAGCGGTCGAAGCCGGCGACCATCAGCAGCTGCTTGAACTGCTGCGGTGCCTGCGGCAGCGCATAGAACTTGCCGGGATGCAGCCGTGCCGGGACCAGGAAGTCGCGCGCCCCTTCCGGCGACGACGCGGTCAGGATCGGCGTCTGGAACTCGGTGAAGCCCTGCTCGAGCATGCGTCGGCGCAGCGAGGCGATCACGCCGGCGCGCAGCATCATGTTCCTGTGCACGCGCTCGCGGCGCAGATCGAGATAGCGGTAGGTCAGGCGCAGCTCGTCGCCGTAATGCTCGGCGCCGGCCACCTGCAGCGGCAGCACCGCGGCCGAGGACTGCACCACCAGCGTCTCTGCCCTGACCTCGATCTCGCCGGTCGGCAGCTTCGGGTTCACCGTTCCCGCCTCGCGCAGCACCACCGCGCCGGTGACCGTCAGCACGCTCTCGACCCGCAGCCGCTCGACCTGCTCCAGCAGCGCCGAGCCGGAGGGGAACAGGATCTGGGTGATGCCGAAATGGTCGCGCAGGTCGATGAACAGCAGCCCGCCATGGTCGCGCTTGGAATGCACCCAGCCGGACAGGCGCACCGTGGTTCCGGCATCCCCGGCCCTGAGGGCGGCGCAGTCATGGGTGCGATAGGCGTGCATGGGAGATGATCCGGTCAGGGCCCAGGGAGGGAATTGAGAAGAACTGGGCGGGAAGGGCGGCAGGAAGCCGGGCGGTCCGCGCGATGTCAAGGAAGGTGTCGGCCGGCGGCCAGGCCCGGCGAACGCGCCGGCCGGCGGCCTGCTTCCCCCTGCCGCGGAGGGCGTGTATGGCTTGGGCCATGTCACGCCCCGCCCGGGCCAGGTTCCCGGACCCTACCTTGATCGACACCACCGAAGCGCTCGCCTCCGTGGTCGGCCGTCTCCGCACCGAGCCCTACGTCACCATTGACACCGAGTTCGTGCGCGAACGCACCTACTGGCCGGAGCTGTGCGTGGTGCAGCTCGCAGGCCAGGGCGAGGTGGCGATCATCGACGCCCAGGCCGAGGGCCTGGACCTGCAGGCGCTGGCGCCGCTGCTCGACGACGCGGCGGTGGTCAAGGTGTTCCATGCCGCGCGGCAGGATCTGGAGATCTTCCTCTACAAGTTCGGCCGCCTGCCGACCGCCCTGTTCGACACCCAGGTGGCGGCGATGGTGGCCGGCTTCGGCGACCAGGTCGGCTATGACAGCCTGGTGTCGTCGCT
>CAZZZA010000108.1:0-10467 GCA_964658455.1 uncultured Lichenihabitans sp. | reverse complement strand
ATTTCTGCCGCAGCTCGTCGTAGGTCGGCGCCATGATCTGCATCAGCCCCATCGCGCCCGGGGTGGAGAGCGCGTCCTGGCGGCCGCCGGATTCCTGACGGATCACCCCGCGTATCCACGATCGCGGCACGTCGAAGCGCTCCGACGCCTCGGCGATGTACGGGCCCCACGGGTCGCCGCGCGGCCCCGGCGCCGGATAGGAGGTGCGGGCGCGGGCGCGGTAGAGCGCTGCCTCCTGGGTGACGCTGAGTCCGGCCGGCGGCTGCCCGGCGCAGGCGGCAAGCCCGCACAGCAACAGCACCGGCACCAGCCACCGCACGCGACACCGTCTCATCACCGGGCCCTCCGCGCGGCGTTCTCCTTCAAGCGAAGGATGAGGCCTTGCCGCTAAAGGCTTAACGACATTGAGGGTCGGACCGCAAGCATTTCGTCGCCCGGCACACGCCTCAGGCCGGCAGCGGCGGTTCGCCGGTATTGGCCAGCCGCCACAGCGTCCGTTCCGCGCCAGGATCCCAGGCCTCGCGCGCATGCAGCGTGAAGCGGTTGTCCCATACCACCAGGTCGCCGGCATCCAGCGCCACCGAGCAGCCATGGTCGGCCTGCATCACCGCGTCCCAGAGCGGCCCGACCAGCGCCGCGCTGTCCGCCTCGTCGAGGCCGGCGACAAGCGCGTCGCGCCGGCGCGGCATGAACAAGGCGGGCCGGCCGCTGTCGGGGTGCGCGCGCAGCAGCGGGTGATGCGCGCCCTCGGCACGCATCGCCACCGGCAGGGCGCCGCGCAGATGCTGCGCCACGTCGTTCGAGCCGATCGCGGCGTGGATCGCGCGCCGCCCGCCGAGCGCCCCGCGCATCGCCGGGTCGAGCCGGTCGTGCAGCGCGTAGGCGCTCAGCCATGCGGTGCGCGGACGGCGCCCCGGCGGCACCACCCTGGCGTGCAGGAACATGAACGAGGGCGGTTCCGGCCGGTAGGTGTCGTCGGCGTGCCAGATCAGCGCCGCGGCGCTCCCGGCGCCGCCCCGGCCGCCGGCGGCATCGCCCCGGTTGGACACAAGCTTGATGTCGTCGGCCCCCTCGACATGCGACTCCGGCTTGCGGTCCGGCAGCGCGCCGAACAGCCTGGCGAACGCCACGAACTGCGGCGGCGTCAGGCTCTGGCGTTCGAGCAGCAGCACCAGCCGCTCGGCGATCAGCGCCCGCAGCGCCGCCGCCAGCGCGGTCGCGTCCTCCCGCAGCAGTTCGGCCGGCGTCACCCCGTGGACGATCGACCCCAGGATCGGCGAGAGCGGCGTGGTGGCGATCATGCAAAATCCTCCAGGCAATGGCCGGGCCGTGACGGGAAGGCGAAGAACTGCGCCGGCGCGAGCCGGAGCACCGCCTGTTCCGGTGGCGGCGCCGGATGCAGCCCGACCAGTTCGCCGCAGCCGGTGCGCCAGCGCCCCCGCCACGACCCGGCCTCGAACACGCGATCGATCAGCCGGGCGGGCAGGCCGGCACCGTCCGGCGAGATCGTCACCGCGGCGGGGTGGGCGAGCCCGGTCCCGGCCTGTCCCGGCGCCAGGCCGGAGGCGGCCGCCAGCACCTGACCGGCCGCGCTGACCGCGCCGTCGCCGAGGCCGGTGACCGCGAGGCGTCCGGTCGCACCCATGATCCGCGCCACGGTCTCGGTCACTGGCGCCGCGTAGAGCCGGTGCGGCAGGTCGTCCTGCACCAGCCGGCCCTCGTCCAGCACCGCGATGCGGTCCGCCAGGTGCCAGGCATCGAGCCGGTCGTGACTGACGAACAGCGCCGAGCGGCCATGGCCGCGCACCGCGTCGCGGATCAGCGGCCGCAGGCGCTCGCGGACCGGACCGTCGAGGCTGGAGAGCGGCTCGTCGAGCAGCAGCAGGTCCGAGCCGGTGGCCAGCGCCCGCGCCAGCGCGACCCGCTGCTGCTGGCCGCCGGACAGGGTGCCCGGCCGCCGCTGCGCATAGCCGTCCAGCCCGAGCGTTTCCAGCAGCGCCGCCGCCGCCCGCGCCGGCGCCGCGCGGCCCCCGGCGCGCGGCATGGCGAGCGCCACGTTCTCGCCGGCGGTCAGATGCGGCCAGAGCGCATGGTCCTGGAACACCATGCCGACCCCGCGCCGCTCCGGCGACACGAAGACGCGCCCGCCGTCATCGGCCAGCACGCCGCGCAGCGCCACCTGCCCCGCGCCGGCGCGTTCGAGCCCGGCGGCGATGCGCAGCAGCGTGGTCTTGCCGCACCCGGATCCGCCGACCAGCACCACGATCTCGCCCTGCTGTACCGACAGGTCGATATCGCGCAGCACCGGCCGGTCGTAGTCGCGACAGACGCCGCGCAGGTGGAGCAGCGCGCTCACGGCCGGACCTCGCGGCCGGGCGCCAGGCTCGCCGCCAGCGCGCAGACCAGCGCCACCACGGCGCCGCACGCCGCCAGCGACGCCAGCCCCAGCGCCGCCACCGGCCCGAACCGCAGCCCGTGCTGGAGCTGCAGGATCAGCACCCCGACCGGTTCGCCGCCGGCCGGCGCCAGCAGCATCGCCAGCGGCAATTCGAAGAAGATGCGCGCGAACGCCAGCGACCAGGCCCATGCCAGCGGCCGCAGCAGCGGCGGCAACTGCACCAGCTCCAGCCGGTCGAGCCGGCCAACATTGTTGACCCGCGCCGCCTCGCCGAAGCCGCTGTGCCGGCTCGCCAGTACGCTGCCCAGCATCAGCAGCAGCACCGGCAGCTGGCTCGCGGCACTCGCCAGCAGCAGCGCGAACGGGGTGCCGGTCAGCGCGAGCGGCGGCGCGCCGAAGCTGATCACCCAGGCCGCCCCCATCACCACGCCGGGCACCGCCATGTTGGCCATCGGCAGCAGCGCGGCGATGCGCGCGGACCGCGATCCCCGGCCCAGCGCCAGCAGCGCGCAGGCCAGCGCCAGCGCCAGCAGCGCGCCAAGGCCGCCATAGAACAGCGAGGCGCAGAGCGCGCGCGCCGATCCCGCCGGCAGCGACCAGGGCGCGTCGTCGCCCAGCTCGGCGATGAACCCGGCCAGCGGAACCGCGATCCCGAGCAGCGCCAGCGCCGCGGTGGCGAGTGCTGCCAGCCGGCGTTCCGCCGGCGCCGCGTCGCGCGGCCGGCGCTGGTCGCTCCTGGCCAGGGAGGGCGCGCCGGTCTGCACGCCCAGCCACAGCCGGAGCAGGATCGCCGCCGCCGACAGCGCCACCAGCAGGTCGGCGGCGCGGGCGGCGCGCGGCCAGGAAAGCGGCCAGGCGGCGATGCTTTTATACACTTCCGCCACCAGCAGCTGGGTGCCGAGCCGCCCGCCCAGTGTCGCGGCGAGGCCGAAATCCTGCATCGATTCGATGAACAGGATCACGAACGCCGCCGACGCGAACGGCAGCGCGGTGCGAACCGCCAGCGACCAGCGCGCGGCGCGGCGATGCACATGCAGCCTGGCGGCGTCGACCTGCAGCGGGTCGAGCATGGCCCAGCCGGCCCGGCAGGCCAGCACCGCGACCGGCAGACCCTTCAGCGCCGTCAGGCCGACGAAACCCGGCCAGCCGAGCACCGCCCGGCGCAGCCACAGGCCGGCGTGCGGCCCGAACCCGGCCAGCAGCACCTGCCAGCCGGACGCGACCAGATAGCCGGGCAGCAGGAAGATCAGCCACAGCGTCACCGACAGCGCGCCGTTGCCGCGCCAGCGCCGCCGCTCCAGCAGCAGCCCGAACCACAGGGCCGGCGGGGTGGCGAGCGCGGCGCTGCCCAGCGCCAGCAGCGCCGACCCGGCCAGCGCCGGCATCAGCGGTTCCGGATCGCCCGGCGGCGGCGCGTGGGCGGGGCCGAAGGCGGCGACCCAGGGCAGCAGCAGGAACCGGATCAGCGGCCAGACCAGCATCAGCAGCATCAGAAGCAGCACCGGCAGCAGCGCCGCCGAGCCGCGCGGCGGCCGGCTCATCGCGCCAGCTCCCGCTCGAACCAGCCGATCTCGCGATCCTGCGCGGCGCCCCAGGGCGCGGGCGGCAGGTGCAGCGCGCCGGGCGGCAAAGGCGGCAGCGCCGGATCGGCGGCGACCGACGCCACCGGCGGCCAGCCCAGCGCCGCCGCAGTGTCCTGGCCCAGCAGCGCCTGGCCCTCGGCGCTTAGCACGAAGGCGACGAAGCGGGCCGCCTGCGCGCGCTGCGTCGGGTCGGCGCGCGCGCTCAGCCCGATCACGTCGGGCAGCAGCGTGTTGGGCGCCGGCAGCGCCACCGCGAGGGCGGGATCGCGCCGCCGCAGCGCGAACGCGGTCTCGCTCGGCAGCACCGCCAGCGCCACGTCGCCGGAGCGCAGCGCCGCGAACAGCGACGGGCTCGACGCGAACACCCGCAGCCGTGGTCGCGCCGCCAGCAGCATGGCGCGACCCTGCGCGCCGGCGACCGCCAGGATCGTCGCCAGCACCGGATAGGCGGCGCCGGAACTGGCCGGGCTGAGCAGGCCGAGGCTTTGCGCCCCGGACCACGCCTGCTGCCAGCCCTGCTGCCGGCCGGGGCCAGCATCAGCGTCAGGCCGGGGCGCGCCGGCGGCGGTGACGAACGCCGCCCCCAGGCCGATCCGGGTCGGCAGCCAGGCGCGGTCGGCCGGCAGCAGGCTCCTGGCGAGATCGGTGAACGGCGCCCGGTCCGGCCAGTCCGGGTCGCCGGCGGCATGGCGCGCCAGCAGGCCGCTGGCGTCGAGTGCCGCCATCGGCGCCTCGCCGGTGAACCAGGCGAGCGTCCAGCGCGGATGGTCGCCCTCGGCATACAGGCGGGCCTGCATCGGACCGCCATCGAGATTGACGTAGGTGATGGCGATCCCGGTGCGGGCGGTGAAGGCGGCGGTGAGCGCGTGCGCCGGGCCCATCATCGAATAGACCACCAGCTGCCTCGAACCGCGCGGCCAAACCGCCGCGAGGGCCGCGGCAGCCGCCGCCAGGAACAACAGCAGACCGATCCGCAGCCGCCAGGCGCGCGCCCTCAGAGCGGCAGCTCGAGCGACAGGAACGCGCTGCGCCCGGCCTGGGTGTAGTAGATCGGGATCAGCGCCTTGCCGGAATACAGGTCGAAGCCGACGATCTTGTGGCTGTCGAGCAGATTGTCGACCTGCAGGGTGAGGCGCCATTTCTTGGCGCCACGGCTGCGCAGGATCGTCGAGGCGCTGAAATCGAGCTGGTTGAACGGCTGCAGCCCCTGCTTGAGGCCGGTGTCGCCGTAGCGGGCGCCGACCCACTTGTCGAGCAGCGACGCGGAGAAGCGTGGCCCGGCATAGAGGATTCCGCCCGCCGCGGTGGCCTGCGGCGCGTTGGCGATCGGCTGGTCGGTCAGCCTGGCCCGCGCCTCGTTGCCGCTGCCGTTGGCGTAGAGGCTGACGCCATGGCCGATCGCCAGCGTCGCCTCCGCCTCGATGCCGTAATAATCGACCCGCCCCTGGTTGAAATAGACGGTTGTGGTGCTGAAGCTGCGGCTGCCGATCATGTTGCCGAAATCGATGTAGTACAGGTCGGCGGACAGCGACAGGCGGCGATCCTGCCAGGCGGTGCCGATCTGGTAGTTGTCGGTCTGTTGCGGGCTGACGCTGGTCTGGGTCGGATCGGCGACCTGGATGTAGTTCAGGTCCGGCATCTGGAAGCCCTTCGCGTACTGCGCGTATGCCGACCAGTTCGGCCGGATCATCCAGTGCGCGGTCACCGCCGGCAGCAGCGCGCCGTAATCCTTCGCATAATCGAGCGCGCCGCCGCCGGTATTGACCACCGCGTCGACGCTGCGGTTGAAGAAATCGTATTTCAGGCCGGGGGTGATGATCAGGCCGGGGATCGGTTCGAGATCGAGTTCGACGAACGGCTGCGCGGTCAGCAGATCCTCGTGGTCGAGATAGAGGAACGCGCTCAGGTTGTTCGGCGTCAGCCGGTTGCCGATGCTGAGATCGGCATTCGCCTGCTTGTAGGCATTGGCCTGATGCTCGATCCAGCCGCCGAATTTCAGGTCGCCGGTGATGCCCGCGACCTCGAAGGTCCGCTTCAGCCGCAGCACGTCGCCGAACGCCCGATACTGGTTGTTGCTGAGCAGGCCGGGGATGTCCCTGCTGCCGTAGATCGTGCCGTAGGTCATGTTGGCCTGGTCGGTCGGGCGGGTGCCCTTCAACCCGTAATAGTAGGTGTAGAGCGAATCATCGACCGACCAGTGTTCCGAAAGCGTCGACTGGGTGCGCAGATAGTCGAAATCGGAATGGGTGTTGTTGACCCAGTACTTGTAGTAGTCGGCGGATTTCGGATCGTTGTTGAACGCGAAATCGGTGCCGAACTGCGCGATCTGCGCCCGCGACGCGCCACGGCTGAAGAACTGCTGGGTGATGTTGTACATCCCCTCCAGCGTGACCGTCGTGTCGGCGCCGATCGGCTGGACGTATTTGCCGAACAGGTTGGTGCGCGAGGCCTGGTCGTAGGTCAGCGCGCCGTCGGTCCGGGTGCTCTCGCCGTCCAGCACCAGATGGCCGCCGCCGGGCAACGCGCCGCTGTCAAGCTGGGCGCCGTACAGGATGGTGCCAAAACTGCCGCCCGAGGCGTACGGAGTCAGGGTGGCGACCGCCGCCGGATCGCGGGTGACGAGGCTGATGGTGCCGCCGAAGGTCGCGTTGCCGATCGTCGATGCGGTGCCGGGCCCGCGATCGACCACCACCTGGGACAGGTCGCGATCCATGAAATACGACGAGGTGTGGTGCGTGTAGTTGTTGGAATCGCCGAACGGGATGCCGTCGAGGGTGACGTTGTACTGCCCGTCCTGGAAGCCGCGTATCGCCAGCCGCGAGGCGAAGGCGCCGCCCGGACCGTTCTGATTGACGGTGTAGGCGCTCGGCGACAGGGCGACGATCTGCGAATAGTCCGATTGCGGCGGGATCGCGTTGTGGATGAACTGCGACGACAGCACCGAGGTCGGCTGCGTCGCCGACAGCGTGGCCTGCGACGGCGCCTGGGCGGTGGCGTCGTTCGCCGGGTCGCCGCGCACGGTGACGGATTCGACCGATCCGGTGGATTGCGCAAGGGCGGTGCCGGCCGGCGCCGCCAGCAGCAACAGCAACAACCCCAAGGGTGGCGCGAGTGGAGGCGATGCCGGCATCGGCGCGGCGGGACGGCTAATCTGACGGCTGGCTGACATGCGCCGGGTTCTAGGGGGCCGATCGCATTTTTGGGATGATGATTGGGTGAAACGATCGCCGCCGCCAGCCGATCCAAGCTGCTGGACGCGACCGTTGGAGACAGCCACGCTCGCCGCCCAGACAACGCGACGAGGTGATGTTCATGACCGACGCCGATATCGGGCCGACGCTGCAGACGATCCCCGGCAGTTGCCGGGCCCTGCCCGCGGGGGCCACCCGGACCGGGTCGGTCCCCGACCACCACACCGTCGATGTCAGCCTGACGCTGCGCGCCCGCGACGAGAGCGCGCTGCTCGCCGGCATGGCCGGCCATGCCGACCCGGACGCCAGGCGCGCGATGCTGGCGAGCGGGCGCGCGGCGCTGTACGGCGACGACATCCGCCAGATCACCGGCTACGCGGCGCAGCACGGCCTGACGGTGCTGGAGGCGTCGGCGCCGCGCCGGCTGGTCCGGCTGTCCGGCCGCGCGCCGGCGATCGAGGCGGCGTTCGGCACCACGCTGGGTCTCTACCAGGACGGCGCGCAGGCGTTCCGTGGCCATGTCGGCGACATCCGCCTGCCCGCCGCGCTGCACGCGGTGGTCGAATCGGTGCTCGGGCTGGACAGCCGGGCGATCGCGCACACCCGGATCGTGCGGCCGCGCAAGGCGCAGCCGGGCGGGCTGGAGCCGAACAAGCTGGCGCAGCTCTACGATTTCCCGACCGGGGTGGACGGCACTGGGGTGGCGATCGCGCTGATCGAACTCGGCGGCGGCTTCTCCACCGCCGACAACAAGGCCGCCTTCAAGGCGATGGGGCTGAAGACGCCGCGGGTGGTCGCGGTGTCGGTCGACGGCGCCCGCAACACCACCGGGTCGGATGCCGATGGCGAGGTGGCGCTCGACATCCAGGTCGCCGGCGGCTTGGCGCCAGGGGCCGAGATCGCGGTGTATTTCGCGCCCAACACCGATGCCGGCTTCTCCGACGCTATCAGCCAGGCGGTGCATGACGCCACCGTCAAGCCGTCGGTGATCTCGATCAGCTGGGGCGGCCCGGAGAGCAGCTGGACCAGCACCGCGGTCACGGCGATGAACAACGCGCTGCAGGACGCGGCCTCGCTCGGCATCTCGGTCTATGTCGCCTCCGGCGACAGCCTGGCCACCGACGGCGTCGCCGACGGCCGCGCGCATGTCGATTTCCCCGCCTCCTCGCCCTGGGCGATCGGCTGCGGCGGCACCCACATCGCCGCCAACGGCGCCACCATCGTCTCCGAGATGGTGTGGAACGATTCCGCGTCCGGCGGCGGCGGCACCGGCGGCGGCATCAGCGACCTGTTCCCGGTGCCGGCCTTCCAGTCCGGCTTCGCGCTGCCGCCCAGCGCCAATGGCGGCGGCAAGGGACGCGGCGTGCCCGATGTCGCCGGCGATGCGGCGCCCGGCAGCGGCTATCTGGTGGTGGTCGGCGGCCAGAAGGAGGTGGTCGGCGGCACCAGCGCGGTGGCGCCGCTCTGGGCCGGGCTGACGGCGCTGATCAACCAGAAGGCGAAGGTGCCGGTCGGCTTCCTGCCGGACTTCCTCTATCCGCAGGTCAAGGCCAGCCGGAAGCTGACGGTGCAGATCACCAGCGGCAACAACATCCCGTCCGGCTCGCAGATCGGCTACCAGGCCGGCCCGGTCTGGAACGCCTGCACCGGTCTCGGGCGGCCGGACGGCAATGCGCTGTTCGCGGCGCTGACGGCCCGCACCGCGCCGGCCAAGGCGGCGGTGTGAGACCAAGGCCGGGGGCCGCGTGCCCCCGGCCGCTCAGTTCAGCCTGGGATGGCGGATCGCCTGGATCAGCTCCGGGCCGCAGGTGAACACCAGGTTGAGCGCGATCCCCACGCAGAGCATGACCAGCCCGACGATCACGTAGTGCGCAAGGGCGAAACTCAGCATGGTGTCGATCGACATCGCGGCCGTCCTCCCGGCCAAAACCTACCGCGATGGCGAACCGGCTTTCAACGCGTTTGCGGCCGCGACCGGGCGCGTGCTCCAGCCTACGCCGGCAGCGCGATCCGATCCTGGATCGCGATCGTCTCGACGCAGGCCGCCGCGGCCTCCCGTCCCTTGTTGTGCAGGTCCGGGCTCGACCGCGCCGCCGCCTGGGCGTCGGTGTAGGTGGTCAGCACGCCGAAGGCGACCGGCACCCCGGTCTCGAGCTGCACCTGCATCAGCCCGATGGTGGCGCCGAGGCTGATGAACTCGAAATGCGCGGTGTCGCCCTTCACCACGCAGCCGAGGCAGATCACGCCGCGATAGCGCCCGGTCCTGGCCAGCGCCTGCGCGATCAGCGGCAGCTCGTAGGCGCCGGGGGCGGCGATCACGTCCGCGTCCTGCACGCTGATCGCGTGTTCGGCGAGCCATTCGAGCGCGCCGTCGCGCAGGCCCTGGGTGACGGTCTCGTTGAAGCGGCTCACCACCAGCGCCAGGCGCGGCATGGTCGAGAAGTGCAGGTCGGGCGCGGTCAGCGGCGTGGTTCCCATCGCAGGGCGCTCCTATTCCGCCGCCCGGCCGGCGAGCGGCCCGGCGAGCGGGGCAGCCGCGGCGCCGTCGCCGCTCAGCGTGTGGCCCATGCGGTCGCGCTTGGCGCGCATGTAGGCCTGGTTGTGCGAGGTCTGCGGCATCTCCAGTGCCACCCGGTTCAGCACCGCGATGCCGTGGCCCTCCAGGGCCGCGATCTTGGCCGGGTTGTTGGTGAGCAGGTCGAGCCGGTCGATGCCGCAATCGCGCAGGATCGCCGCCGCCACCGAATAGTCCCGCGCGTCGGCGGCGAAACCCAGCCGGTGGTTGGCCTCGACCGTGTCCAGCCCTTGATCCTGCAGCGCGTAGGCATGCACCTTGTTGGCGAGCCCGATGCCGCGCCCCTCGTGGCCGCGCAGATAGACCAGCATGCCGGTCTCGGCGGCGGCGATCCGCAGCATCGCCGCATGCAGCTGGGTGCCGCAATCGCAGCGCAGCGAGCCGAACACGTCGCCGGTCACGCATTCCGAGTGCAGCCTGACCAGCGGCGGCTGGGCCGCCGCGCCGCCGGGATCGCCCTTGATCAGCGCCAGATGCTCGCCGCCGTCGCGATCGATGTAGGCGCGCATCTCGAACACCGCCTCGCTGCCGGCCACCGGTAGGCTGGTGACGGCGCCGCGCGTCACCAGCGGCTGCGGCCGTTCGGTGCGGCGCAGATAGGCCAGCAGCTCGGCGATGGTGACGATCGGCATGCCGTGGCGGCGGCCGAATTCCTCGAGTTCCGGCATGCGCGCCATGCTGCCGTCGGCGCTCATCACCTCGCAGATCACCGCCGCCGGC
>CAZZZA010000107.1:0-10558 GCA_964658455.1 uncultured Lichenihabitans sp. | reverse complement strand
CCGTACTTGGTCGAGACCGTGGTGCCCTCGATCAGCGGCAGCAGATCGCGCTGCACGCCCTCGCGGCTGACATCGCCGCCGCGCATCCCACCCTCTGCGGCGCGGGCGCAGACCTTGTCGATCTCGTCGAGGAAGACGATGCCGTGATCCTGCGCGTGCGTCACCGCGGCGCGGGTCAGCGCATCGTTGTCGAGCAGCCGGTCCGCCTCCTCGCGCACCAGCGCCTCGCGCGCCGCCGCCACGCTCATGCGGCGGGGCTGCGCGTTGCGGCCCATCATGCCCTTCATCATCTCGCCGAGATTGATCACGCTGCCCTGCGGCATGCCCGGAATGTCCATCTGGCCAAGCGGCGAGCCCTGCGGCTCTGCGACCTGGATCTCGACCTCCTTTTGCTCGAGTTCGCCGTCGCGCAGCATGCGCCGGAACTTCGACTTGGTGTCGGCGGACGCGCTGGCGCCGACCAGGGAGTCGACGAGCCGGTCCTCCGCCGCCTTCTCCGCGGTCGCCAGCACGTCGCGCCGCTTCAGGTCGCGCAGCATGGTCAGGCTGACCTCGACCAGGTCGCGGACGATGCTCTCCACGTCGCGGCCGACATAGCCGACCTCGGTGAACTTGGTCGCCTCGACCTTCAGGAACGGCGCCTGGGCCAGCTTCGCCAGCCGGCGGGCGATCTCAGTCTTGCCGCAGCCGGTCGGGCCGATCATCAGGATGTTCTTCGGCACCACCTCGTCGCGCAGGCCCTCCGGCAGCTGCGCCCGGCGCCAGCGGTTGCGCAGCGCGATCGCCACCGCGCGCTTGGCGTCGCCCTGGCCGACGATGTAGCGGTCGAGTTCGCCGACGATCTCGCGCGGCGAATAGGTCGGAACGTCCATTATCGGCCGGTCTCCTGCCCGATCGGTCCGGCGCCGATGGTCTCCACGATCACGGACTGGTTGGTATAGACGCAGATGTCGCTGGCGATCCGCATCGCCCGCCGGGCGATCGCCTCGGCGTCGAGGCCCTCCACGGTCATCAGCGCGCGCGCCGCGGAGAGCGCGTAGTTGCCGCCCGATCCGATCGCGATCACCCCGTCCTCGGGTTCCAGCACGTCGCCATTGCCGGTCAGGGTGAAGGACCGGCTTTCGTCTGCCACCGCCATCATCGCCTCCAGGCGCCGCAGGTAGCGGTCGGTGCGCCAATCCTTGGCCAGCTCGACGCAGGCGCGCTCGAGCTGGTTCGGGTAGCGCTCCAGCTTGGCCTCCAGCCGCTCGAGCAGCGTGAAGGCGTCGGCCGTGGCCCCGGCGAAGCCGGACAGGATCGTCCCGTTCGGGCCGATGCGGCGGACCTTACGCGCATTGCCCTTGATCACGGTCTGACCGAGCGTGACCTGACCGTCGCCGGCCATCGCGACCTGCCCATCCCGGCGCACGCACAGGATGGTGGTTCCATGCCAGCCGATCGGGTCGTGGCCGGGCGTATGTTGGTTCTGCATGACCGAATGACATAGGACGCCGGCGGCGCGGCGCAAGCGCCATGGCGTCGTACCACGCCAAGCCGGGGCTTCCGGCAGGCCGTGGGAGGGTCGGCAAAGCTGCCGTCGCCTATTGTCGAAATCTTAACAGCCATGGTTGTATAAGGTTCAGGAACGACTTTCCTTTTGTCGATGTGCCGGGCCGGCGGCCGCCGGACGCGACCGGAGCATCTCGGCATGATCGTCTTCACCGGCCAGCAGATCGTCGTCCATGCCAACGAGGGCGCCTCGGACTACCTGCTGGTCTCCTTCAACCAGCTGAACAGCGAGCACGTCGCCAGCGAACATTATTTCCTGCAACCCCAGGTTGAACACCAGAATATCGCCTGCATCGGCGTCATGACCACCGAGAAGGGCTTCTACCTCTCGCCGGAGATCGACGCGGTCGTCCGTCTGGTGGACGAGGCGCGGCGCGGCCGGCCGGTCATCGTCTTCGGCCAGTCCATGGGCGGCTACGCGGCGCTCAAGCATTCTGCGGCGTTGCGCGCCGACTACGTCATCGCCGCCTCGCCGTTCTACTCGATGGATCCCGACGATCTCGAACTGCCGTCCGAGCGCCACCGCAAGATCCTGATGCACTCCCTGGCGCATCACGGCGTGCACTATCTGCCGAAATTCGCCGGCATGGGGATCAAGGACCACGACACCAGCGGACGGCTGGTGGTGCTCTACGATCCGGCGGAGATGATCGACCAGTTCGATGCCGATCTGATCGCCAGGCACGTGCCACGCACCGAATTCATCACCATCCCGCATTCCGGGCACGTGATCTACGATGCGAGCTGGGACAGCGCGCTGATCGCCGAGCTGATGCGGGCGGTGCAGGCGCCGGACCCGACGCAGATCGTCAAGGCGGTCAACAGGATGCGCCGGACCCACCTGGTGTTCGTGCTGCGCTCGCTCGACAAGGCGTCGATCCGCAAGCCGCGGCTCTGCACCGCCGCCCTGCACGCGCCGCGGCTGGTGCGCGATCCGATGTACCGGGCGATGATCGGCGACCCGCTCAATCTGCGCGCGATCTACCGCCTGGTGACGCGCGGCGAGCACGACACCGCGGCCGCGCACCTGGCCTACATGACGCGGGCATTGTTCGAGCTGAAACTGGGGCCGATCGCCGACCGCCAGGGCCTCACCGCGCTGCAGACGCTCTCGCGCTGGCCCTGCCTGCTGCTCACCTGCCACGGCAGCTACCTGGTCTACGACACCCAGCGCCGCAACATCCGCTTCGAGCCGCACCCGTTCCGCCGGGTGGAGATCCTGCCGATCGTCGCCATCATCCAGGACGGGGCGCCGCGTTTCTACGTCATTCGCGACGGCGTCGAGCAGCCGGTCCGGTTGACCGAGAATGCCGAGGGCGGCGATGGCCCGGCCGACGCGCCGGACGAGATCGTCGAGATCAACGCGCACCAGGTCGCGATCCATAATGCCGGGCGCTATCTCGGCGCGGTGCCGACCGGGGGTCTGCAGATGCTGCCTGCCATCACCCACCAGCAGCAGCTGGTGGTGCTGCCGCTTGCCGAGGATTCGCCGGTGGCGCAGGCGACGCCGATCAGCTGGTTCGACCGGGTGGCGATCGCCGTGCCGCCTCCCCGCGCCGAACCGCCCGCCGCGCGGCGCGCGCCGCGCTGGCAGAAGCTGTTCGGCAAGGGCGGCTGACCCAGGGCCTCAGGACGCGACCATCACCGTGATCGGCGCGCTCGCATCCATCACATGCAGCGGCGTGTTGCCGGCCGGGTCGCCGTCGGTCTGCGCCGGCCGGGAATCGTGGTCCAGGAACCGGATCTCGCTGGCGCGGCGATGCACCACGCCCGGCACCCGGCCGAGCCGGTTCAGCGGCAGCGCCGCGCCGGCGATCAGCGCGGCGCCGATCCCGGCATGTTCGAACAGCATCACCGAGAAGCCGGGCGCATCCGGACGGGCGTCCGGCGCCAGCAGGTAGGGGCCGCCATACAGGCTGCCCTTGGCGACGATCACGCTGCCGGCGACCGCCTCCTCGCCATCGATCAGCAGGCGGATCGGCGCGAAGCCGTAGCGCGGCAGTTCGCGCAGCGTCTGCGCGACATAGGCGCCCTTGCCGAGCGCCCGCTTGGCCAGGCGTGAGACGTGATGCACCACATGGGCGTCGAACCCGATTCCCAGCATCTGCACGAACAGCCGCTCGCCCGAACGGCCGCGGGCGATCCCCGGCCAGAGCGGCCGGGTGTGATTCGACGCGAGCGTGGCGGCGAGCCCGACCGCCCCGGTCGGCAGCTGCAGCTCGTGCGCCAGCACGTTGGCGGTGCCGAGCGGGATGATGCCGAGCCGCGCCGGGCCGCCCTGCAATCCGGCCGCGACCTCGGCGATGGTGCCGTCGCCGCCGGCCGCGACCACCAGCCGGTCCGCGTCGCCCGCGGCCTCGCGGGCCAGTTCGCTGGCGTGCCCGGCATGGCGCGTCTCGACCACCTCGACGCGCACGCCGTGCGCCACCAGCAGATCGAGGACGGTCCAGAGCCGGCTGACACGCCTGCGGCCTGCGGTCGGGTTGTAGATCACGAGCATGCGCGATCATGGCAGGGTTCGCGCCGGCGCGCGCCGTTCCTCGGCGACGATCATGCAAACGTCACGCAAATCGCCGGAGCGAGCGCGTAAGAGACCCTCGCCGCACACTGCCCTTCCGGAACGACCGGTGGCGCACAGACTCGAAAGAGGAGAGGCCGATGGATGCCATCCCGCTCGATCAGAGCCTGACCGAACCGCCGACCGTCACCCGCTATCGCGCGGTGTTCGTCTCCGACGTCCATCTCGGCACCCGCGGCAGCCGTGCCGACTTCCTGGCCGATTTCCTGCTGCGGACCTCGTGCGACACGCTCTACCTGGTCGGCGACATCATCGACGGCTGGCGTCTGCGCCGGAGCTGGTACTGGGACAACCACCATGACGAGGTGCTGCGCCTGATCCTGAAGATGGCGCGCAAGGGCACCGAGGTCATCTACATTCCCGGCAACCACGACGAGATGTTCCGCAACTGGCTGCCGATGCGTCTCGAGATCGCCGGCATCCGCCTGTGCGAGAACGCCATCCACGAGACCCTGGACGGACGCCGGCTGCTGGTCATGCATGGCGACGAGTTCGACAGCGTGGTGCGCTACGCGCCGTTCCTGGCCCTGCTCGGCGACCGCGCCTACGAGGCGTCGCTGATCATCAACCGCTGGTTCAATCTTGCCAGACGCCGCCTCGGTCTTCCCTATCGCTCGCTGTCGGCGTGGCTCAAGCGCCAGGTCAAGGGCGCGGTCAAGGCGATCGACCGTTTCGAGATCGCGCTGGCGGCCGAGGCGCGCCGTCGCGCCGTCGACGGCGTGGTGTGCGGCCACATCCATCACGCCGAGATGCGCGAGATCGGCGGCGTGCTCTACGTCAATGACGGGGACTGGGTGGAGAGCTGCACCGCGCTGGTCGAGCACGAGGATGGCCGGCTCGAACTGATCGACTGGGCGGAGCAGCGCCGCCTGTCGTTCCTGGCCAGCCGCGACAAGCGCAGCGGCCGCGATCGCGGCCACGCCGACGACGCCGCGATGCCGGTCACGGCCTGAATGTCCGGCCGCACCATCCTGATCGTCTCGGATGCCTGGATGCCGCAGGTGAACGGCGTGGTGCGCACCCTCTCCACCATCGCCGGCGAGCTGCGCGACATGGGCCATAGCGTGGTGGTGGTCGGGCCGGATCGCTTCCGCACCCTGCCCTGCCCGACCTATCCCGACATCCGCCTGTCGCTGTTCCCGCGCCGCCGGCTGGCCGCGATCATCGCCGAGGTGGCGCCAGACCATCTGCACATCGCCACCGAAGGGCCGCTCGGCATGGCCGCGCGCGCCATCGCGATCAGGCATCGCCGCGCCTTCACCACCTCGTTCCACACCCGCTTCCCGGAATACGTGAAGGCGCGCACCGGACTGCCGCTCGGACCGTCCTATGCGTTCCTGCGCCGCTTCCACAACGCGGCGTCCGGCACGCTGGTCGCCACCGCGAGCCTGCGCGACGAGCTGGCCGCGCGCGGCTTCACCAAGCTCGTGGCGTGGTCGCGCGGCGTCGATCTCTCGCGCTTCACGCCGGAGCCGCGCCGCGACTGGGTCGGCGAATACAAGCTGCAGCGGCCGGTCTTCCTGTATGTCGGGCGCATCGCGGTCGAGAAGAACATCCCCGCCTTCCTCGATCTCGATCTTCCGGGCTCGAAGATCGTCGTCGGCGGCGGCCCGCAGCTCGCCGAACTGAAGGCGCGCTATCCCGGGGTGGTGTTCGCCGGCCCGTTCTCCGAGGCCGAACTGGCCGCCGCCTATGCCGGCGGTGACGTGTTCGTGTTCCCGAGCCGGACCGACACGTTCGGGCTGGTTCTGCTCGAGGCGCTGGCGGCCGGGGTCCCCGTCGCCGCCTACGACGTCACCGGCCCGCGCGACGTGCTCGCCGGCAGCGACGGCAGCATCGGCGCGGTCGGCCAAGACCTGCGCCAAGCGGCGATGGCGGCGCTCGGCGGCGATCGCGCCGCCTGTCGCGCCCATGCCGAACGGTTCAGCTGGCGCGCCTGCGCCCAGACCTTCCTCGACGCGCTGGTCTCGTTCGATCCGCGCCGCGCGCCCGCGTCAGCGGCCCGCGCCGCCCTGCCGGCCGACGCCCTGGCCCCTTGACGCCACCCCTGCCGGCGGGCCGGATGGGCCCCATGGCTGACATCGCACCCGCACCGGCCCGCAAGCTCGGCAGCCGCGCGTCGGCCGGCTTCATCCTGGCGACGATCGCCCTGGATGCGCTGAGTTTCGCGATCGTGATCCCGGTGGTGCCGGCGTTGCTGATGGATATCGGCCACCTGCCGCCGGCCAGCGCGTCGCTCTGGCTCGGTATCATCTTCTCGATCTTCGCCTTCATGCAGTTCCTCTGCGCGCCGATCGCCGGCGGGCTCAGCGACCGGTTCGGTCGCCGTCCGGTGCTGCTGGTCTCGCTGACGGTGATGGGGCTCAACGCGCTGCTCTGGACCTGGGTGCCCAATCTCGGCTGGCTGCTGGTGCTGCGGATCGTCGCCGGCGCGCTGGCCGGCAACGTCACCGCCGCGACCGCCTACATGGCCGACGTCACCCCGCCGGAGCAGCGCGCCCGCGCCTTCGGTCTGGTCGGCGCGATGTTCGGCCTGGGCTTCGTAGTCGGGCCGGCGCTGGGCGGGCTGCTCGGCAGCATCTGGATCAGGCTGCCGTTCCTGGTCTCCGCCGGGCTGATCGCGATCAACGTGCTCTATGGCCTGATCGTGCTGCCGGAAAGCCTGCCGCCCGCGCGCCGGCGTCCGTTCTCATGGCGCCGGGTCAACCCGCTCGGCACCCTGCGGCTGTTCACCGGCGACCGCACCACGATCCGGCTCGGGCTGGCCTGGTGCTGCGGCTGGCTGGCGCTGGGCGCGCAGCAGAGCAGCTTCATCCTGGCCAACCAGATGCGGTTCGGCTGGACCCTGGACCAGAACGGCCTGGCGCTGGCCGCCGGCGGCGTCGCCCAGGCGCTGGTGCAGGGCGTGCTGATCGGCAGGATCAGCGCCCGGCTCGGCCCGCGCCGCACCGCGATCGCCGGCTTCTCGTTCGCGGTCGCCGGCTATGCGCTCTACGCGCTGGCCGCGAGCCCGCTGGTGATGGTGCTGGGCATGCTGGTGCTGGCGTTCGGCGCGCTGGCCAACCCGTCGATCCAGTCCATGCTGTCGATCGCCGCCGGGCCGCAGCGCCAGGGCGAGGTGCAGGGCGGGCTGGGCTCGCTGCAGGGGCTCAGCATGGTGGTCGGGCCGACCCTGACCGGGCTGGTTTTCGCCTTCGCGACCCGGCCGCATGCGGGTCTGCATTTTCCCGGCGCCCCGTTCGCGTTGTCGGCGCTGGTCTGCTCGGCCGGGCTCGCGGCGATCCTGCTGGTGCCGAAAACCGTGGTCGCGCCGGCGCGGCGGCCCTGACGGTCGTTGCTGTCGGGCGCAGGAAGGGCTTAGGTGCGGGCGCCGGCCCGACGCTGCCGCGCCGATCATAAGCCAGCATGATCCGCGGATCATGCCTCAGGGAGACCTCGCATGGACCGCCCGAACCGGACCACGGACTGGACCGGACGCCTGCGCGACCAGTCCGCCACCAGCCTGCTGCGGATCGGGCTCTGGAGCCTGATGCACATGCTGTTCTACTTCCTGCAGCAGGTCGCCGAGCTGCTGGCGCCGCTGCTGCTGGTGGTGGGGGTCGGCTGGTGGGCGCTGCCGCGCGTGGTCGGCGCCATCACCACCCAGACCGGCGATTCGGATTCGCAGGCGCGCGACATCCTGAACACGGTTTCCGGCACCATCCCGGCCGGGCTGCATCTTGCCGGCCACTGGATCACGCCGGGCGGGCTGATCTTCGACGGGCTGCTGCTGATGGCGCTGGCGGCGATCGGCGCCACCCTCTCGGCACTCGCCGCCCGCGGCATGTGACACCGCGCTCGGTGCGGGCGATGACCGCCAAGGCTCTCAGCCGGTGACGCCGCCGGGCAGCAGGCGATACAGCCGCAGGCTCGGCGGCCAATGGTGGCCGATCGCGCCGCGCCAGTGCCAGAGCGCGGCCAGGCCGCCGGCGATGACGGCAAGGCTCAGCAGCCACGGCACCAGCCACAGCACCGGGCGCGCCGCCAGCCGCTCGCGCCCGGGTGCTGCCAGCCGGTCGGCGACCGCGATCTCCGCCACCGGACCGGGGAGCGCCTCCGGCGCCGCCGGTGCGATCGCGGCGGGCGGTTCCGGCAAATGCGGCACCGGCGGCACGGGCTCGGCCGGCGGGTCCAGCGCGGCCGGCACGGGATCGGCCGGGCTCTCCCGCCACTCCTTGTCGCATTGCGCGCAGCGCAGACGCCGTGGACGCAGCAGCGGCGGGATCTCGTACTGCGTCGAACAGACCGGGCAACGGACGTGCATGGGCGACCTCTTGTCGTCGGCGCATCGTCGCACCGATTCGTTGCGACTTCCTGAATGATCCGCCTCCAGGACGTGGGGCTGCGCTATCCGGGCGCGGCGCGGGAACGCGGCCATGTGTTGCAGGCGATCAGCGCCGAGATCCCGGCCGGCAGCTTCCGCTGGGTGCTGGGGCCGTCTGGCGCCGGCAAGTCCAGCCTGCTGCGCCTGCTCGGACTCGGGATCAAGCCTAGCGCCGGGCAGCTCGACCTGTTCGGGGTGCCGGTCGCACGCGCCAGGCGGGCGGCGCTGGCCAAGCTGCGCCGGCGCACCGGCACCGTGTTCCAGGATCTGCGGCTGCTGCCGGAATTGAGCGTCTACGACAATGTGGCGCTGCGGCTGCGGCTGGACGGCCTGCCGGAGGACCGGATCGAGCGCGAAGTCACGGAAATGCTGCGGTTCGTCGGGCTGGGACGCAAGCTCTCGGTCCGCCCGCCGGCGCTGTCCGGCGGCGAGCAGCAGCGGGTCGCGGTGGCCAGGGCGGTGGTGCACCGGCCGCCGCTGCTGCTCGCCGACGAGCCGACCGGCGCGCTCGACGAGCCGCAGGCGATCAGGCTGATCGCGCTGTTTGAGGAGTTGAACCAGCTCGGCTCGACGGTGCTGGTCGCCACCCATAACGAGACCCTGGTGCGGCGCTTCCCGCACCCGGCGCTGCACCTCGAACGCGGCAGGCTGGTCGCGCATGACTAGCTCGGCCGGGCGGCCGCGCCGCGCCGACGGTCTGGCGCTCCGCCGCGCCATGCCGGATCGGCTGCTGCCGGCGCTGGTGGCGGCGATGACGTTCCTGGCGGCGCTGACCCTGGCCGGCGCGGTCGGGGCCGGCCTGCTGGCGCAGCGCTGGAGCAACGGCGCGGCGCAGATCCTCACCGTGCAGGTGCCGGACGGCGACCAGCCGGCCCCGGACCCGGCCGGGGGCACCAGGCTCGACCGGGTGATGGCGGTGCTTTCGGCCGAGCCCGCGCTGCTGCGGGCCGAACCGGTCGGCCAGGCGAAGCTCGCCGCGCTGCTCTCTCCGTGGCTCGGCGGCGCGCCGCAACCGGGCGCGACGGCGCCGGGCCCGCCGCTCGGCCTGCCGCTGCCGGCGGTGATCCAGGTCAGGCTCCGGCCGGGCCGTGTCGCGCCCGCCGACCTCGCCGCCCGCCTCGAACAGGCCGCGCCCGGCACGATCACCGAGCGCAACCAGGACTGGACCGACCGGCTGGTGGCGCTGACCACCAGCCTGCAGGCCTGCGCCGGGCTGGCGCTGCTGGTGGTCGCCAGCGTCGCGGTCGCGGTGGTGGCGGCGGCGACCCGCGCCGGCCTCGCTGCGCGCCGCCAGGCCATCGAGATCATCCACGGGCTCGGCGCCGGCGACGGCTACATCGCCGGCCGGTTCGCGCGCAGGACCACCGGCCTGGCGCTGTCCGGCGGGCTGATCGGCGCCATCGCCGCGGTGCCGTTGCTGCTGCTACTCTGCCGGCTCGCCGCGCCGTTCGGCGGCAGCACCCCAGGCATCGCTCCCGGCGTCGCCCCCGGCCTCGATGCCGACGCTGCCCCCGATCGACGGGGTGCGGCTCGGGGCGGCGCAGGCGGGCATCCGCTACAAGGGCCGCACCGACCTCGTGATGATCGAGTTGGCGGCCGGGACCAAGGTTGCGGGCGTGTTCACCCGCAACAAATGCCCCGGGGCCCCGATCGATTGGTGCCGCAAGCACCTCGAGGACGGGCGGGCGCGGGCGGTGGTGGTCAATGCCGGCAACGCCAACGTGTTCTCCGGCCGGGCCGGCGCGGAGGCGGTGAAGTCGACCGCGGACGCCGCGGCCGGCCTGGTCGGCTGCAAGCCCGGCGAGGTCTTCATCGCCAGCACCGGCGTGATCGGCGAGGCGCTACCCTACGAGAAGATCACCGCCGCCCTCCCCGCCCTGCACGAATCGCTCGGGGCCGACCGCTGGGAGGAAGCCGCGCGCGGCATCATGACCACCGACACCTTCCCCAAGGGCGCGACCCGCACCGCCGAACTCGGTGGCGGCACCGTGCGGATCAGCGGCATCGCCAAAGGCAGCGGCATGGTCGCCCCCGACATGGCGACGATGCTGTGTTTCGTGTTCACCGAC
>CAZZZA010000106.1:0-10659 GCA_964658455.1 uncultured Lichenihabitans sp. | reverse complement strand
GGGGTGCCGTCGCGCCGGGTGTAGCCGGTCTCGCCACCTGCATCGATCATGTCGATATCGGCGTAGATGCAGCGGTCGCCAGCGCTCTTGCCGCCGATCGCCAGCACCGTTGCCGGGCGGTCGCCGCGGTTGACCAGGTGGTGGCCGTCAGGCTCGCCCTTCGGGAAGGCGGCGCAGTCGCCGGCGCGCAGGATCGTCTCGCCGCCTTGCGTGATAAGCACCAGCTCGCCCTCCACCACCCACACGAACTCGTCCTGCTCGCTGTGCCAGTGACGCTGGCTCGACCAGCTGTCCGGGTCGATCACTGTCAGGCTGGCCCCGAACTGCGTCAGGCCGGCATGGCGGGCGAGCCTTTGCGAGGCGCGTCCGGCGCAGGGCGCATCGAACGGGGGCGGGTAGTCGCTGCCGCGGATGACGGGCACGGCGGCCAGATCGATCTTTCCCATGCGCGTCCTTTCCCGGTCCGGCGCGTCACCCCGGCTTGCGTGCCGCCGCGACGATCTGCTTCAGGTCGCCGAGATCGGCGGCGCCCGGGATCATCTGCGTGCCGGCGACGAAGGTCGGCGTGCCGGTCAGGTGCAGCGCATGCGCCAGCGCCAGATTGCGGTTCAGGATCTCCATCACCGCAGGCGCGGCCATGTCGCGCGCCAGCTTCGGCACGTCGAGCCCGGCCCTTGCCGCGACCGCCTTGATCCGATCCAGGCCCGGCGGCCCGTTATCCTCCATCAGCGCGCGCTGCAGCGCGGCGTAGCGGCCCTGCAGCGCCGCCGCCTGGATCGCCTGCGCGTCCAGCATGCTGTTCGGGCCCAGGATCGGGATCAGCTTCTCGACCAGGCGGATCTGGTGGTCGCCCTCGAGCAGGGTGTCGATGTCGGGCAGCACCTTGCGGCAATAGGGGCAGCGCGGGTCGTAGAACTCGACCAGGGTGACGTTGCCGTTTGGGTTGCCGAGGATTGTGTCGCCGGTCTGTCCGGCCAGCGCCGCCTGGTTGGCCTTGATCGCCGCGTCGGCGTCGGCCGCCTGCTTCTGTTCCGCCGATGCCCTGAGCGCCACGATCGCATCGCCGAGGATGCTCGGATCGCTCTGCAGCGCGTCGCGCACGATCCGCACGATCTCGGCGCGCTGCGCCGCCGAGAAGGCGGCCGGCGGCGCGGCCGGTGTCGGGTCGGCGCCGGCAGGGCGCGATAGCGGCGCCGCCAGCAGCAGGCCGGCGGCGAGGAGCCCAAGGCGTCGGGCGATCGGGGTCATGCGGGCGGTTCTCCGGCGTGCGATGCGCGCAGGGCGGATGTAGCAGCCCGCCGCCGGCTCCGCGAGCCACGCCGGGGCGGCCGTTGCCGAGTCGGTCCAAGCCGTTTAAGGGCAGCGGGTCCTGTCGGAGAGTCCCTGGCGTGCGCAAACCTGTCGCGGCTTCCTCGCCCGCCCCCACCAAGCGGTCGCATGCGATCGCCGTCCTGCTGTCGCTTCCTCTGAGCCTGGCCGGATGCGGCAGCGTGCAGCAGATCCGCAATCTGGTGGCCGGGCCGCCCTCGCCCTATCTGTCCGGCTATATCGGCAACGTTGTCGCCGACGAGCCGGTCGCGGCGCTGGCCGGTCGTGACGTGCTGGCGCGCGGCGGCAACGCCGCCGACGCCGCCGCCGCGGTCGGCATGACGCTGGCGGTGACCTTGCCCTCGCGCGCCTCGCTCGGCGGCGGCGGCGCCTGCCTCGCCTATCGCGCCGGCGACCGGCAGGGCCCGACCGCCTTCCTGTTCACCCCGATCGCCGGCTCGGACCCGACCGGCCCGGGCGGACGTCCGGCATCGGTGCCGCTCACCGCGCGCGGCCTGTTCCTGATGCAGACGCGCTACGGCAGCGTGACCTTCGACGACCTGGTCAAGCCGGCGGCGCGCCTGGCCCGCTCCGGCACCATCGTCTCGCGGGCGCTGGCCGACGACCTGGCCGTGGTCAGCGGCCCGCTGCTGGCCGACCAGGCGGCGGCCGCGATCTTCGCCCGTCCCGGCACCGCCGAGCCGGTACAGGCCGGCGACCAGCTGCTGCAGCCCGACCTCGCCAACACGCTCGACCGGATCGCGCTGTCCGGTGTCGGCGATCTCCATACCGGGCTGCTGTGGCGCGCCTTCGCCGACGGCGCGGCGCAGGCGCATGCCGGCCTGTCGGCGTCCGACATCCGCGACGCCCTGCCCGGCGAGGGCGCGCCGCTGCGCATCGCCGCCGGCAACGACAGTGTCGCCTTCCTGCCGCCTCCCGCCGATGGCGGGCTGGGGGCGCTGGCCGCGTTCCGCGCGATCCAGGGCGGCGGCAGCGGCGAGGGCAGCGCTGAGGCGGCGGTCGCGTCCTGGCGCGCCGCGCATCCGGCCGGCACCACCAATGCCGATCTGGCCGACCAGGTCTCCACGACGACGGAAATCGGCGGCGGCGCCGGGCTCGGCCAGCTGCCGGCCTCGACAGCGTTCACCGTGATCGACCGCAAGGGCGGCGCGGTGGCCTGCGCGCTGACCATGGACAATCTGTTCGGCACCGGGCGGATCGCCGGCACCACCGGCATCGTCCTGGGCGCCTCTCCGGCCCGCCTGCCGACGCCGCTGCTGGCAGCCGCGATCGCCTGGAGTCCGGCCGCCGGCACGCTGCGCGCAGCACTCGCCGGTTCCGGCCAGAACCAGGCGGCGCTGGCGGTGGCGCAGGCCACCGCCAACGTGCTGGCGGGCCGTCCGGCGACGCCGGTCACCGAGACCGGCCGCGTCAACGCGATCGCCTGCCCGCGCGGCCAGGATCGCTGCATCGCCACCGCCGATCCGCGCGGCGACGGTCTCGCCACCCGCAGCGACTGACGCCGCGATGCGCCGGCCGCGGCTCAAGCAGGGCGCCGGGGCGTCGCTGTCGCCGTTCCTGGCGATGGAGGTGGTGGCCAGGGCCAACCGGGCCGAGGCGGCGCGCGGTCCGGACGATCCGAGAATACTCCGGCTCGAGGTCGGCCAGCCCGCCAGCGGCGCGCCCGCCACCGCTGTCGCCGCGGCGCAGCGCGCGCTCCGCGACGGGCTGGCGATGGGCTACACCGAGGCGCTGGGCCTGGCCTCGTTGCGGGCGCGGATCGCCCAGCACATCAACGAATGCTACGGCGCCGGCGTGCCCGCGGCCCGGATCGCGGTCAGCACCGGCGCGTCCGGCGGCTTCCTGCTCGCCTTCCTGGCCGCGTTCGACCGCGGCGACCGGGTGGCGATGGCGAGCCCCTATTATCCGCCCTACGTCAACATCCTGACCGCGCTCGGCATGTGTCCGGTGGTGATCGAGACCGACGCTGCGACGCGCTACCAGCCGACCGTGGCCCATCTCGAGGCGATGGCGGAGACCGCGGCCGGGCTGCCCAACGGGCTGATCGTCGCCAGCCCCTGCAACCCCGCCGGCACCACGCTCGACGCCCCGGCGCTGGCGGCGCTGGCGCGGTTCTGCGACACGCACGGCATCCGCCTGATCAGTGACGAGATCTATCACGGCCTGAACTGGGAACAGCCCCCGGTCACCGCGAGCGCGTTCAGCGACAGCGCCATCGTCATCAACAGCTTCTCCAAATACTGGAGCATGACCGGCTGGCGGGTCGGCTGGGTCGTGGTGCCGGACGATCTGGTGGCGCCGGTGCTGCGGCTGAAGCAGAACCTGTTCATCAGCGCGCCGCACATCGCGCAGCTGGCCGCCGAGGCGGCGTTCGAGGCCACCGACGAGATCGCCGCCACGCTCGCCGGCTACCGGCGCTCGCGCGCGCACCTGCTGCGCACCCTGCCCGATGCCGGCCTGACCGATCTGCTGCCGGCCCAAGGCGCCTTTTACATCTACGCCAGGGTCGCCGGCGACAGCACGATGTTCTGCGAGCGGCTGCTGCGGGAGGCCGGCATCGCCGCCACCCCAGGAATCGATTTCGACCCCGTGCGCGGCAACCGCTTCGTCCGCTTCAGCTATTGCGGGCCGGAGGCCGACATCGTCGAGGCGGCGCACCGGCTGTCGACGCTGCACGGTGTCTGACCGGCCGTCGGTGGTCGTGGTCGGGGCCGGCCCGGCCGGGCTGGCGGCGGCGGAGCGGCTGGCGGAGGCGGCGCGGGTCACGGTGCTGGACCGCATGCCGAGCCCCGGGCGCAAGCTGCTGATGGCCGGACGCGGCGGTCTCAACCTGACCCATTCCGAGCCGCTGGCCCGTTTTTGCGAGCGCTACGGCGCGGCCGAGCCCTGGCTGGCCCCGGCGATCGACGCCTTCCCGCCGGCCGCGCTGGTCGCCTGGGCGGAGGCGCTCGGCCAGGCCTGCTTCGTCGGCAGCAGCGGCAGGGTGTTCCCGCGCGCGATGAAGGCCTCGCCGCTGCTCAGGGCCTGGCTGGCGCGGCTGGAGGGCCTGGGCGTGGTCCTGCGGATGCGCTGCCGCCTGGTCGGCCTCGCCGAACCCGGCCTGCATGTCGAGACGCCGGCCGGGCCGGAGCGGCTGACCCCGGACGCGGTGGTGCTGGCGCTCGGCGGCGCCAGCTGGCCGAGGCTGGGCTCGGATGGCGCCTGGGCGCCGATCCTCGCCGGCGCCGGGATCGCGCTCGCCCCGTTCCGCCCGGCCAATTGCGGCTTCCTGGCCGGATGGCCGCCCTGGTTCGCCGCGCGCTTCGCCGGCACCGCGCTGAAAGCGGTGGCGCTGTCGCATGGCGGGGCGGTGTCGCGCGGCGACCTGATCCTGACCGAGGGCGGGATCGAGGGCGGCGCCGTCTACCCGCTCGCCGCGGCGCTGCGCGAGACGATCGAGGCCGTCGGCGCGGCGACGCCGCTGCTGGACCTGCGCCCGGACCAGGGCCAGGACCAGCTCGCCGCCCGCCTGGCCAGGGTGCGCGGCCGGGAGAGCCTGTCCAACACGCTGCGCAAGGCGCTCTCGCTGTCCCCGGCCTCGATCGCGCTGCTGCGCGCCGGCGGCGAGACGCCGCGCAGCCCGGCCGGGCTGGCGGCCAGGGTCAAGGCGGTGCCGCTGACCCTGACCGCCACCGCCGGGCTGGAGCGGGCGATCTCGACCGCCGGCGGCGTCGTCCGCGCGGCGGTGGACGGGGGGTTCATGCTCGCCGCCCGGCCGGGCACCTTCGTCTGCGGCGAGATGCTGGACTGGGAGGCGCCGACCGGCGGCTACCTGCTGCAGGCCTCGCTCGCCAGCGGCCGCGCCGCCGCCGACGGGCTGCTGGAATGGCTGCGGCGCGAACGGCGTTTGCGGTAAGTCCCGGGCCCCGGAAACGGGCCCGGATTGCCGGCCAGGCGGCGGCGGCGCACGAATCGGTCGTGTTGCCGGCCCGCCCTTGCCGGGGCGGCGCCGGGGGCGTTGCATCGTCGTGCAGACGGAGCCGTGGCATGACCATCTATACCGGGCCGGTGTTCGACATGGCGCGCACCCAGTTCGGCATCATCGCCGATCATCTCGACATCCCGCACGACGAGCGCGACCGGCTGCTCTATCCGAAGCGGGCAATCGCGGTGTCGGTGCCGGTGCACATGGATGACGGCAGCACCAAGGTGTTCCAGGGCTATCGGGTGCAGCACCATCTGACCCTGGGGCCGACCAAGGGCGGGGTCCGGTTCTCGGCGACGCTCGATGTCGGCGAGGTGGCGGCGCTGGCGGTCTGGATGAGCTGGAAATGCGCGCTGGCCGGGCTGCCCTATGGCGGCGCCAAGGGCGGGGTGGCCTGCGATCCGCCGCGCCTGTCCCGACGCGAACTCGAGGCGGTCTCGCGCCGCTACATGCAGGAGATGATCCCGTTCGTCAGCCCGCAGACCGACGTGATGGCTCCAGACATGGGCACCGACGAGCAGGTGATGGCGTGGTTCATGGACACCTATTCCATGCACCAGGGCCATGCGGTGGCCGAGATCGTCACCGGCAAGCCGGTGGCGCTCGGCGGCACCGAGGGCAGGCGCGAGGCGACCGGGCGCGGCGTCGCGCATCTGGTGAACCGGGCCTGCGACGCGCTCGGTCTGCGTCCGGGCGACAGCACCGCCATCGTGCAGGGGTTCGGCAATGTCGGCAGCGTCGCCGCCTACACGCTGGCGCGCCGCTACGGCGTCAGGATCACCGGCCTCAGCGACCACACCACGGCGCTGTTCGATCCGGCCGGCCTGCCGCTGGACGCCATCGAACGCCACGTCGCCCGTCACGGCGTGCTGGCCGGCTTCACCCGCGAGATGGCGATCGGCGGCGCGGCGCTGCTGGAACAGCAATGCGACATCCTGGTCCCGGCGGCGCTGGAGCGGGTCATCACCGCGGAGAATGCCGGGCGGCTGCAATGCCGCATCCTCGCCGAGGGCGCCAACGGCCCAACCACCCCGGACGCCGACGCGGTGCTGGAGCAGCGCCGCGACCAGATCTTCGTGATCCCGGACATCCTCTGCAATTCCGGCGGCGTGATCGTCAGCTATTTCGAATGGGTGCAGGACCTGCAGCGCCTGTTCTGGACCGAGACCGAGGTCAACAGCCGGCTGGAGCGCCTGCTGGACGGCGCCTTCGAGAAGGTGCGGGCCCGCGCCGCCGGACGCGCCGTCTCCAACCGCGTCGCGGCGATGGCGATCGGTGTCGAGCAGGTCAGGGCCGGCAAGCGGCTGCGCGGGCTGTTCCCGTGACCGCACGCCGGCGTGCGGTTCGCCGCAACTCGCCTGGGCGTCGGCCGTTGCCACCGGGTCACGGCGAGGGTCGTTGCGGCCGCCCGATCCGACCGGCGGTGGGCGAACCCGCGCCAGGAGGATCGCATGGACACGTTCACCGTCGACAAGACCTTCACCCAGACCCATCCGATGACCGGCAAATGTCCGTTCGGCGGTGACCAGGTCGGCGGCGCGTTCGGCACCAAACCGACCCTGGAGAACTGGTATCCGCACCGGCTGCGGGTCGAGCTGCTGCACCAGAACGGCCTGGCGGCGGATCCGCTCGGCGCCGATTTCGACTACGCCGCCGCGTTCGCGTCCATCGATTTCACGGCACTCAAGCAGGACATCAAGCAGTTCCTGACCACCTCGGTCGCCTGGTGGCCCTCGGACTACGACAATTACGGCCCGCAGATGATCCGCATGGCCTGGCACGCGGCCGGCACCTATCGCATCGCCGACGGGCGTGGCGGCGCCGGCACCGCGATGCAGCGCTTCGCGCCGATCAGCAGCTGGTGGGACAACGGCAACACCGACAAGTCGCGGCGCCTGCTGCAGCCGATCAAACACAAATACGGCAACGCCCTCTCCTGGGGCGACCTGATGATCCTGACCGGCAACTGCGCGCTGGAGATCATGGGCCTGCCCACCTACGGCTTCGGCGGCGGCCGGCTCGACGCCTGGGAGGCGGACAACGCCACCTACTGGGGCCCGGAGGTCTGGAACCCGGAAGCCGTCGAAAGCTTCGACGACATGGTGAACCGCGACGAACGCTGGCGCGGAAAGAACGGCGATGCCGAATACGATCTCGAGAACCCGCTCGCCGCCTCGCACCAGGCGCTGATCTACGTCAACCCGGAGGGCCCGTATGCCAGCGGCGATCCGATGGGCTCGGCGCGCGACATCCGCATCACCTTCACCCGCATGGCGATGAACGACGAGGAGACCGTCGCCCTGATCGCCGGCGGCCATGCGTTCGGCAAGAGCCACGGCATGGTGCCGGCCAAGGAGGTCGGACCGCCGCCCGAGATCGCGCCGATGGAGGCCATGGGCCTGGGCTGGCACAACCCGAGGGGCACCGGGTCCGGCCAGTTCACGATGACGAACGGCATCGAGGGCAGCTGGACGCCGAATCCGACGCAGTGGGACAACAGCTATCTCGAGAACCTGTTCCGGTTCGAATGGGAGCAGACCAGGAGCCCGGCCGGGGCGCTGCAGTGGAAGCCGACCGACCCGAACGCGCCGCGCACTCCCGACGCGCACGTCGAAGGGCAGATGAACGAGCTGATGATGATGACCAGCGACATCGCGCTCAAGGTCGATCCGGAATACCGCAAGGTCTGCGAAAAGTTTCTCGGCGATTTCGACGCCTTCACCCAGGCCTTCTCCAAGGCCTGGTACAAGCTCACCCACCGCGACATGGGACCGCGGCACCGCTATCTCGGCCCGGAGGCGACGATCGAGGACGGGCTGCTGTGGCAGGACCCGCTGCCGCAGGCCGACCACGCGCCGGTCGGCGAAGCCGAGATCGCCGGCCTGAAGCAGGCCGTCAGGGCGACCGGCCTGTCGGTGTCCGACCTGGCCTTCACCGCTTTCTCCGCCGCCGCGACCTATCGCGACAGCGACAAGCGCGGCGGCGCCAATGGCGGCCGTCTGGCGCTGGCGCCGCAGAAGGACTGGGCGGTCAACCGCCGCGCCGCTCCCGTCATCGACACGCTGCGCGGCGTGATGGCGGACTTCAACGGCCGGCAGGCCGGCGGCCCGACCATCTCGCTGGCCGACCTGATCGTGCTGGGCGGCTGCGTGGCGGTCGAGGACGCGGCGAAGGCGGCCGGGATCGACGCGGTGGTTCCCTTCACCCCGGGCCGCGTCGACACCACCCAGGACCGTACCGACATCGAGATGTTCGAGTGGCTGCGGCCGGTCGTCGACGGCTTTCGCAACTATGTCGACGACAGCTTCGATTCGGTCTCGAAGGGGGTCTCGCCGGAGGCGTTGTTCCTCGACAAGGCCAACCTGATGACGCTGACGGCGCCTGAATGGGCGGTCCTGACCGGCGGCCTGAGGGCGCTGAACCTCAACCATGACGGCTCCGACACCGGGATCCTCACCGACCGGGTCGGGGTGCTGAGCAACGATTTCTTCGTCAACCTGACCGATACCGATCTGGTCTGGGAGAAATCCGATGCGGCGGGCATGCGCTTCACCCTCAAGGACCGCGACAGCGGCAGCGTGAAGTTCACCGCCACCCGCAACGACCTGGTGTTCGGCGCCAACGCGCAGCTGCGCGCCATCGCCGACGTCTATGCCGGCAGCGACGGGCGGGAGCGCTTCGTGCGCGACTTCATCAAGGCCTGGGACAAGGTGATGATGCTCGACCGTTACGACGTGAAGGGCCACCGGCGCTACGGCGCGATGGCGGCCTGAGCCGGCAGGCCGCCGCCTCGACGGGCGGGAGCCGGTTGCCCGACTCCCGCCATCCCCTGTAATCCAGCCGCATGACCGTCACGATCGATATCGGCGTGCGCAGCGAGTCCGCGGGCCAGCCGGCGCTGCTCGATCTGGAGGAGCTGCTCTCCACCCGGCTGCTGGTGCAGGGCAATTCCGGCTCCGGCAAATCCCACCTGCTGCGCCGGCTGCTGGAGCAGAGCGCCCCCTGGGTGCAGCAGGCGATCATCGACCCGGAGGGCGATTTCGCCGGGCTCGGCGAGCGGTTCGGCCATCTGGTGATCGACGCCGCGGCGCATACCGAGCCCGACCTCGCCGCCGCCGGCGAGCGCATGCGCGCGCACCGCGTCTCGGTCGTGCTCGATCTCGACGGCCTCGACGCCGAGCTGCAGATGCGCCGCGCCGCCGCCTTCCTGTCCGGCATGTTCGAGGCGCCGCGCCAGCACTGGTATCCGCTGCTGGTGGTGGTCGACGAGGCGCAACTGTTCGCGCCGGCGGCCGCGACCGAGGTGTCCGACGACGCCCGCCGCGCCAGCCTGTCGGCGATGACCAACCTGATGTGCCGCGGCCGCAAGCGCGGACTGGCCGGCATCGTCGCGACCCAGCGCCTGGCCAAGCTGGCCAAGAACGTCGCCGCGGAGGCCACCAACTTCCTGATGGGCCGCACCTTCCTGGATATCGACATGGCCCGCGCCGCCGACCTGCTCGGCATGGAACGGCGTCAGGCGGAGGCGTTCCGCGACCTCGGCCGCGGCCAGTTCATCGCGCTGGGTCCGGCGCTGTCGCGCCGTCCGCTGCCGGTCAGGATCGGACCGGTCGAGACCCTGAGCCACTCCGCCGGTCCCGGCCTGCTGCCGCTGCCCGACGCGGCGCCGGACCAGATGCACGCGCTGATCCTGGCCCCGGCCGGCGATGCCGCGCCGCGTCAGCGTCGTGCGCCGGCAGCACCGCCGCCCGACCTGCTGGCGCAGCTGCTGGCGCACGGCGATGACAGGCAGGAGCAGACCCGGCGCGAGGAGGCCGAGGCCGGGCCGGCGGCGCCCGACGCCGCCGACGCCGCCGATCGCGACCGGCGCATCCACCAGCTCGTGTGCGACATGCTGGCCGATCCGGAGGCCGCGTTCCGGCCGATCCCGATGCTGTATCAGGATTTCCTGGTCCGCAGCCGCATCGAGGGCATGGGCCGCGCCGCCCTCGACCTGCCGCGATTCCGCCGCGTGCTGGCCAGCGCCCGCTCCGGCATCGACCAGGCCGGCACCGAAACCGCCGAATGGCAGGCGGCGGAGCGGATCGCCGACGGGCTGCCGGACGACGTGCAGCCGGTGTTCCTGCTGGTCGCGCGCGCGGCGATCGAACGCCGGCCCTGCCCGGCGGACGCGGCGATCGCGCGGGCGTTCGGCACCCACTCGCTCGGCCGCGCCCGGCGCCAGCTCGCCTATCTGGAGGAGCGCGACGTGCTGGTGCTGCGCGCCGACGGGGCAGGGCGGCGCAGTGCCGCGATCGTCGGCCAGGGCTGGGAGACGCTGCCGGGGCAGCCGTCGGAAACCCAGGCCGCCTCCTGAGGCGGCGCGC
>CAZZZA010000105.1:8257-10724 GCA_964658455.1 uncultured Lichenihabitans sp. | reverse complement strand
TCACCACCTTGGACGCGATGCCGAAGCCGAACCACAGCACCAGCAGCGGCGCCAGCGCGAACACCGGCACCGCCTGGCTCAGCAGCAGCACCGGCATCAGCCAGCGGCGGATGCCGGCCGAGAACACCATCGCCAGCGCGCAGAGCAGGCCGAGCAGCGTGCCGATCAGCAGGCCCAGCACGGTCTCGGTCAGCGTGGTCAGCGTGCTCCAGAACAGCAGCGTACGCTGCGTCCACAGCGCCGTGGCCACCGACAGCGGGTCGGGCAGCAGATAGGCCGGGATCGCGGCGAACCGGGCAAGCGCCCACCAGGCCAGCAGCAGCCCGCCCAGGGTGACCAGCGGCCGTGCGACGCGGCCGCTCATCGGGTCAGCATCCGCATCAGCCTGCCCTGGGTGTGCAGCAGCGCCGGATCGTCCGGCGGCCGCGGTGCTGCACCCGGCACCGCGATCGCCGCACCCAGCGCCGCCGGGCTGCCGGACAGCACCACCAGCACGTCGCCCAGCCGGCACGCCTCGAGCGGGTCGTGGGTGATCATCAGCACCGTGCGTCCGCGCAGCAGCTCGGCCGCCAGATCCTGCACCGTGGCGCGGGTGACGGTGTCGAGCGCCGAGAACGGCTCGTCCATCAGCACGAACGGCCGGTCCTCGTACAGCGTGCGCGCCAGCGCCACACGCTGCCGCATGCCCCCCGACAGGTCGGCCGGCAGCGCCTCGGCGCGGTCCGCCAGCCCGACCCGGCCGAGCAGGGCGCGCGCCCGCGCGCGGTCCGGGCGGGCGCCGCGCAGCCTGTCGCCCAGCACCACGTTGCCGAGCACGCTGGCCCAGGGAAACAAGAGGTCCTGCTGGCCCATGTAGGCGATGCGGCCGTGCAGCGCCTTGCCGTCGCCGGCGCCGACCTGCCCGCGTTCGGGCGCCGCCAGGCCGGCGGCGATCCGCAGCAGGCTGCTCTTGCCGACCCCGCTCGGGCCGAGCAGTACCATGAACTGCCCGGCCTCCACCGTCAGCGTCAGCCGCTCGAACAGCACCCGGCCATCGTAGCGCAGGGTCAGGTCGCGCAGGTGCAGGGCGGGTGTGGTGGCGCGGTCGGGCGGCTGGCCGATTGCATGCATCGGCGGCAGAGTAGAGCGAATCAGCCCCCGGAACAGCCGCGCCATCCCCTGCCGGAAGCATCGCCATGGACCAGACCGCGTTTGCCGCCCTGCCCAGCCTGCGCACCGGCCTGTTCGGCCGGCTGCGCGACGACTGCGCCGCCGAATGGACGGCGTATGTGCGCCACCCGTTCGTGCGCGGGCTCGGCGACGGCACCCTGCCGCTCGCCTGCTTCAGGCGCTTTCTGGTGCAGGACTATCTCTACCTGCTGCAGTATGCGCGGGCCTGCGCGATGGCGATCGTCAAGGCCGACACGCTCGACGACATGCGCGCCGCGGCCGGCACCGTGTCCGGGCTGGTGCTGACCGAACTCGGGCTGCATCTGTCCTATTGCCGCGGCTGGGGCCTCGACGAGCCGGAGTTGGAAGCGACCCCGCCCTCGCTGGAGACGCTCGCCTATGGCGGCTTCATCATGGACCGCGCCAATGCCGGCGACCTGCTCGACCTCACCGTGGCGCTGTCGGCCTGCCTGGCCGGCTACGCCGAGGTCGGGCTGACGCTGCTGGCCGACCCGGCGACGCGGCGCGACGGCAATCCCTACTGGTCCTGGATCGAGACCTATTCCGGCCCGGTCTATACCCGCCTCGCGGAGGCGGGGATCGTGCGCCTGAACGCGCTCTCCGAGCGTCGCGGCGGCGCCGTGCGCTATCCGATGCTGCTGCGCGATTTCCGCACCACGGTGCGGCTGGAGGCCGGCTTCTGGAGCGGCGCGCTGCGCGAGACGGCGCAGGACGGTCTGTGATGTCCTGCGGCTAAGAGCGGCGCCGGTGTCATCGCGGCCGCGCGGCGGCGGCGTCACGCGGGCTGAGCAGGGCGACGGGGATCGCGATCGCTTCCCGAAGGAACGAGTACAGGTCGCGCCATTCGGCATAGACCGGCCATGCGCCGGAGACGGTCCCGACCCCGGCGCGTCGCAGCATCAGCATGGTGCGCAGCAGGTGGAACCACTGCGCCACCGCGATCATCGGCGTATCGCGCCCGAGCAGGGCGGCGGCATTCCGGGCGGTCGCCGCGGTGTTGCGCCCGTCGTGATCGGCGATGATGGCAGATGCGGGAATGCCCTCCCGCCGCAGATAGGCCTGCATGATCGCCGCCTCGTCGAGCATGCGCGGTGTCTCGATTGCGCCGCTGACCAGGATGCGGGTCGCGATGTCCGCGCGATACAGCGCGACGGCTCGACCCGGCCGCGCGCGCAGGCGCGGCGAGGGCTGTCAGTCGGCGGTGACCGCATTGCCGAGCACGATCGCGACGCCGCCCGGCACCGGCGAGGCCGACAGACCGCTCAAGGCGATCGCCCCCAGATAGACCGCGAGCAGC
>CAZZZA010000105.1:0-8157 GCA_964658455.1 uncultured Lichenihabitans sp. | reverse complement strand
CGCGTCGCCGCGCCATGCCGCGCATCGCGGTCGCTACCCCGCCCTTGCCTCGGCGACCAGGCGCAGCACCAGCGGCGTGATCCGGCGCACGATGATGTCTACGCCGGCCGGCGACGGGTGCAGCCCGTCGGCCTGGTTCAGCGCGTGGTCGCCGGCGACGCCCTCCAGGAAGAACGGGTCGTAGAGCAGCCCCGGCCGACGCGACAGCCGGTCGAACACCGCCCGGAACGCCTGGAAATAGGCGGCGCCGAGATTGGGCGGCGCATACATCCCGCTCAGCAGCACCGGGATGTGGCGCGCCTGCAGCCGGTCCAGGATCGCGGTCAGGTTGTGCTCCATCTGCTCCGGCGGCAGGCCGCGCAGACCGTCATTTGCGCCGAGTTCGACGATCGCCGCGTCCGGCTTGTCGCCCAGCGCCCAGTCCAGCCGCGCCAGGCCGCCGGCGCTGGTGTCGCCGGACACGCCGGCATCGAGCACCTGCGCCCGCGCGCCCGCCCGGTCCAGCGCCGCCTGCAGCCGGGCGGTGAAACCCTGGGCGTGCGGCAGGCCGAACCCGGCGGTCAGCGAGTCGCCCAGCGCCATGATGCGGATCGTGCGCGGTGTGTCGGCCAAGGCCCGTCCTCCGCCCGGTGGCATGGCGGCCAGGCACGCCGCCGCCAGGGCCGATCCCAGGAAACGGCGGCGTCCCTTGGTCGGCGGCACGGCTGGGCCATATGGATCATTCATGGATGGAAATCTGCCTCACCAGCACCGGGCCTGCCTTGTCGAGGCGCGCGATCTCTGGCTGACCGTGCCCGCCCGTCCCGGCGCGGTCAACGCGACCGCCGCCGGCCTCGACATCGTGCGCGGCATGTCGCTGCGGGTCGAGGCCGGGGAGTCGGTCGGCGTGGTCGGGCCGTCCGGCTCCGGCAAGACCAGCCTGCTGATGCTGCTGGCCGGGCTGGAGCGGCCGACGCGCGGCCAGGTGCTGGTGGACGGGATCGACCTCGCCACGCTCGACGAGGATGCGCGGGCGCGCTTCCGCGGCCGGCGCATCGGTATCGTGTTCCAGTCGTTCCATCTGATCCCGACCATGAGCGCGCTGGAGAACGTCGCGGTGCCGCTCGAACTGTCCGGCACCGCGAACGCCGCCGGCATCGCCGAGGCCAGCCTGCGCCAGGTCGGGCTCGGCCACCGGCTCGGCCATCTGCCGGGCCAGCTCTCCGGCGGCGAGCAGCAGCGGGTGGCGCTGGCCCGCGCCTTCGCGCCCGAGCCGGCGCTGCTGCTGGCCGACGAGCCGACCGGCAACCTCGATGCCCGCACCGGCGAGTCGATCCAGGACCTGCTGTTCGCCCTGCAGCGCACGCACCGCACCGGGCTGCTGCTGATCACCCACGACCAGGGCCTGGCCGCGCGCTGCGACCGCGTGGTGTCGGTCGCGGACGGGCTGCTGACCGCCGGCGTCGCATGAGGCCCTGGCTGCGCCTGGCGCTGTCGCTGGCTTGGCGCGACTGGCGCGGCGGCGCCGGGCGGTTCCGCGGCATGGGCATCGTGCTGCTGTGCCTAGCACTCGGCGTCACCGCGATCGGCGCGATCGGCGGCCTGCGCGACGCGATCCAGCGCGGCGTGTCGGCGCAGCGCCGCGCCATCCTGGGCGGCGACCTGGCGATCGACAGCAGTGCCGCGATCCCGGACGCGCTGCGCGCCTTCGTCGCCGCGAGGGGCGTGCGCACCGCCGACACGATCCGCATGCGCACCATGCTCTATGCGCCGGACGGCAAGCGGATGCTGGTCGAGCTGTTCGCGGTCGATGCCGCCTACCCGCTGGTCGGCCGCGCCAGCGTCAGCGGCGGCGGCGCGCTGCAGCCGGCACTCGCCGGCCGCGACGGGATGGCCGGCCTGGCCGCCGACCCGCTGATCGACGATCGCCTCGGCCTGCATCCCGGGCAGACCGTGCGGGTCGGCGACGCGCGTTTTCGGCTGGCGCCGCCGCTCGACCGGGTGCCCGACGCCGCCGGGACCGCGTCGCTGGCGCCGTCGGTGATGATCGCCCGCCCGGCGCTCGACGCCGCCGGCCTGCTCCGGCCCGGCGCGCTGCTGACCGCGTCGTTGCGGGTGATGCTGCCGGACGGGCCGCCGCACGAGACCGACCGCGCCCGGCTGCGCCGCGCCAGGGCGCTCGCCGCCGCCATCGACACAGCCTTTCCCGGCGAGGCCTGGCATGTGCGCGACATCACCGATGCCGCGCCGGCGCTGACCCGCGCCGTCGACCAGGTCGCGTCGTTCATGACCCTGATCGCGCTCGCCGCGCTGATGCTGGGCGGCATGGGGGTGGCGGCCGGCGTGTCGCGCTGGCTGGAAACGCGCACCCGCACCATCGCCATCCTGCGCGCGCTCGGCGCGCCGCCGCGTCTGGCCGCCACCGTGGTCGGCGCCCAGGTCGCGGCGTTGTGCGGGCTCGGCATCCTGGCCGGGGTGCTGGCCGGGCTGGTGGTGCCGCCGGTCGCGGTGCGGCTGCTCGGCGGCCTGCTGCCGGTGGCGCCGCACCAGGGGCTGCAATGGGCGCCGGTGCTGCTGGCGTCCGGGTTCGGGCTGGTGGTGGCGATCCTGTTCGCGCTGCCGCCGCTGTCGCGTGCGGTCACGGTGCCGCCCTCGGTGCTGTTCCGCGGTCCGGCCGGGATCGCGCCGCCGGATCGCCGTCGGCGGATCGCGCTGGCGCTCGCGGTGACCGGCCTGTCCGGCGCGCTGGTGCTGCTGGCGGTGCTGACCGCACCCGACCCGCGTCTGGCGCTGGGGTTCTGCGTGCTGTGCCTGGCGGTGCTGGCGGTGTTCAGGCTGGCCGGCTTCGCGCTGACCCGCGGCGCGCGCCTGCTGCCGCGCCCGGCGCCCGGCGCCGGCGTGCTGCGCGTCGGCATCCGGCTCGGCCTGGCCTCGCTCGGCCGCCAGACCGGTCCGGCCACCAGGCTGCTGCTGGGGTTCGGCGCCGGGCTGACCGTGCTGGCGACCATCGCCCTGGTCGAGGGCGACCTGCGCGCCTCGCTGCTCGACCAGCTGCCGCGCAACGCGCCGTCCTTCTATTTCATCGACCTGCAGCCCGACCAGATGGACCGGTTCGCCGCCCTGCTGAAGGCGCAGCCCAGCGTCGGCACGGTGCGGGCGCTGCCGAGCCTGCGCACCCGGGTGGTGGCGGTGGGCGGGGTGCCGGCGGAGTCGGTGCGGGCCAGCCCCGGAACCGCCTGGGCACTGCGCGGCGATCACGGCCTGACCATCGCCGGCAACCCGCCGCCGGACACCCATATCGCCGCCGGCGTCTGGTGGAAGCCGGACTATGACGGGCCGCCGCTGCTCTCGCTCGATGCCGGGCTGGCCAAGGGATGGGGGATTTCGGTCGGGCAGACGCTGCGGCTCAACGTGCTGGGGCGCGACATCGATTTCCGCGTCGCCAACCTGCGCGACGTGGCCTGGCGCTCGCTGCAGCTCAATTTCGCCTTCGTCGCCTCGCCGGGCCTGCTGTCGGCGGCGCCGCACACCGAGGTGGCGACGGTGGCGACCAACGGCGCGCCCGCCGACGATGGGCGCGTGCTGGCCGCAGTCACCGACGCGCTGCCCAACGTGACCGGCATCCGGGTCGCCGACATTCTCGACCAGATCGGCGGTCTGGTCGGCCGGCTGGCCTGGGCGCTGGCGGCGATCGGGCTGGTGGCGCTGGTCTCTGGCGGCCTGGTGCTGGCCGCCACCCTGGCGGCGGCGCAGCAGCAGCGTGTCGCCGAGGCGGCGGTGCTGCGGGTGCTGGGCGCTACCGGGGCGCAGCTCCGCGCCGCCTGGCTGGTCGAGTTCGCGGTGCTGGGCAGCCTGGCCGGGCTCTGCGCCGGCGGCATCGGCGCGCTTTTGAGCTGGCTGCTGATGCGTCTGGTGCTGCAGGCGCCCTGGACGTTCCTGTGGGGCACGCTCGGCGCGGTGGCGGGGGCGGCGGTGCTGCTGATGCTGGCGGCGGGCTTCGTGGCGACGCGGCGCAGCCTGGCGGCCAGTCCGGCGGTGCTGCTGCGCGAGGCCTGAGCCCGGCCGGATCAGGCGGACAGCTTCTCGCGCAGGGTGCCGGGGGCGTAGCGCGTCTTGTAGAGGCCGCGATCCTGCAGCTCGGGCACCAGCAGCGTGACGATGTCGGTGAAGCTCTCCGGCAGCACAGCGTAGGCGAGGTTGAAGCCGTCGATGCCGGTCGCGTCGCGGAACGCGGCCAGCGCCCCGGCGACCGTGGCCGGGCTGCCGCAGAGCACCGGGCCGGCGCCGCCGATGCCGACATGGTCGGCCACCTCGCGCACCGTCCAGTCGCGCCCGGGATCGGCGCGGGTGAAGTTCTCCATCGCCGCGCGCCCGGCCTGGTTCTCGACGAAGCGCACCTTGGAGCCGAGCGCCGCGCCGGCGAAATCCACCCCGGTCCAGCCGGACAGCAGCACCAGCGCCCCCTCCGGATCGACGTGGGCGCGGTAGTCGGCCAGCTTGTCGGCCGCCTCCGCGTCGCTGGTGCCGAGCACGATGGTGGCCAGCGCCATCACCGGCACCGCGTGCGGCGGCCGCCCGGCCCCGGCCAGCGCCGCGCGCAGCCGCGCCACCCGCGGCGCCAGCACCGCGGCGCTGGGGCCGGACACGAACACGCATTCCGCATGCCGGGCGGCGAAGGCCAGGCCGGCCGGCGAGCTGCCGGCCTGATACAGCACCGGGGTGCGCTGCGGCGACGGCGCGCAAAGATGCAGCGCCTGCATCGCCCCGGCCGGACCCTGGTGACGGATCACATGCACCTTGTCCGGATCGGCGTAGACGCCGCCCGGATCGGCGCGCACAGCGTCCGCCTCCCAGCTTCTCTCCCACAGGCCGGTGATCGCCTGCATGTAGTCCTCGGCCAGCCGGTAGCGGTCGTCATGCGGGCGCTGGCCGGGCAGGCCGACCGCGCGCGCGGCGCTGTCCAGATAAGAAGTGACGATGTTCCAGCCGATCCGCCCGTCGGTCAGATGGTCCAGGGTGGAGAAGCGGCGCGCCATCAGGAACGGCGGCTCGTAGCTGAGCGACGCGGTGACGCCGAACCCCAGATGGGTGGTGACCGTGGCCATCGCCGGCACCAGCAGCATCGGGTCGTGCGCCGGCAGCTGAGCGCCGCTGCGCACCGCCGCCCGTGCATCGCCGCCGAACACGTCGTAGGGGCCGAGAACGTCGGCCAGGAACACGGCGTCGAACAGGCCGCGCTCCCACAGCCGCGCCAGCTCCAGCCAGAGCGGCAGCCGCGCGAACTCGCGGGAGCGGTCGCGCGGATGTCGCCACAGCCCCGGCGACTGGTGCGTCAGGGCGTGCATCGCGAAAGCGTTGAAGCGGATCGGACGGCTCATGCGCGGGGTGCCGCCGGGCCGGCGAAAACGGCCGCGCCCGCAACCGGGGACACGGTCGTGCGCGGCATTGGTGCGGTGGGCTATTCGGCCGCGGTGGACAGGCTCGAGGCCCGCATCGGGCGTGGGATGCTGTTCCAGAGCGCCCGCGACGTCGTCGCCTCCGGCTCGCTGCGGACGATGTCGAATCCGGCGCGGCGCAGCGCCCTGATCGAGACCAGGTCGAGATGCGGCACCGCGTCCCGGATGGCGGATAGATCGCGCTGATTGAATTCGGTGGACATAGATGGATTTCCCCTGCCGCAACGCAGCAATATTGGCGTGAAAAGTCCCGTCTTTTGCGGGCTTGCCGGCCGAATCGGTCGTTATGTGAAACACTTCCACGACTTCAGCGGCACCGCAATACGGGCGTTTAATTTATTAAGTCACGATCTCATAACGTGATCCGGGGGCCACGGACCAATGGTGGCGCCGCCGCGCATCGGTCATAATTCCGCGAGCGGGCGACGCGGAACGGGGGAGGTGGCGCGTGGACAATGTCGAGATGGCCCAGGACAGCCTGGAGCACGCGCACGCGCACGGCTCCGGGCACGACCCCGAGCACGGCCATGCGTCGCACGACACGCATGCCGCCGGTCCGGCGCGCTCGACCCGGGCGGCGGCGGTCACGGTGGCGATCATCGCCGCGGTCGCGGTGGTGGTCGAGATGAGCGCCAACGACCGGCAGACCGCCTATCTGGCGCACGACGTCGCGGCGTCCGACCTCTGGGCGCAGTACCAGGGCAAGTCGGTGCGCCATACGGTGATGCTCGCCAGCGCGGCGATGCTGGACGGCGAGGCCGGCATCGCCGCCGCCGCCGACCCGGGGCGCGGCGCCAGGCTGGCGCAGCAGGCGGCCGATGCCCGCGCCGCCGCGGCGCGGCTCGAGGACGACCCGGCGCATGACGGCATGCGGCAGGTCGCCGCCCGCGCCGGCGCCGAGCAGCAGGCGCGCGACCGGGCGCTGGAGCTGCACGAGAAGCTGGAGCGCAGCGTGCGTGGCCTGCAGATCGCCATCGTGCTGATCGGCCTGTTCATGGCCACCAGGCTGTTCTGGCTGCTGGGCGTCGGCGGCATGCTCGGGCTGGTGTCGCTGCTGTACGGGCTGCTGGCCGGCCTGTCGCTGCTGTAGGGCGAGCGGGCCGTTGACCAGCCGCGGCCAGCGGGCCGACCATGTATCGAGCAGAGCCGGCTGATGAACCGGCCAATCCGGGGGTTTCCATGTCCGAGGACCTGATCTTCCACGTCAAACCGCAGATGGCGGCGTCCGCGCACGTCAACGCGGCCCGGCTGGCGCTGATGAACAACCACGCCGCCCATAGCCCGGAGCCGTTCTGGCTGGAGCAGGCGCGGCGGCTGGACTGGATGCAATTCCCCACCATTGCCGGCAGCGGCAGTTTCGGCGGCGGGTCGGGCACGGTGGAGATCGCCTGGTTCGCCGACGGCACCCTCAATGCCTGCGTGAACTGTCTCGACCGCCACCTCGCTGAGCGCGGCGACGCGGCGGCGCTGATCTGGCAAGGCGAGATCGACGCGCAGACCGAGACGCTCAGCTTCGCCGCCCTGCACGACAAGGTGTGCCGGATGGCCAACGTGCTGAAGGCGCATGGCGTAGGCCGTGGCGACCGGGTGGCGACCTATCTGCCGATGGTGGTCGAGAGCGTGGTGGCGATGCTGGCCTGCGCCAGGATCGGCGCCGTGCATGTGGTGATGTTCGCCGGCTTCTCGCCGTCCGGCGTCGCCAGCCGCATCCGCGACAGCGCCGCGCGGCTGCTGATCACCGCCGACGAGGGCAGGCGCGGCGGCAAGCGGATCCCGCTCAAGACCATGGCCGACGCGGCGCTGAGCGAACTGGGCGACGCGGCGCCGCCGCACGTGCTGGTGGTGACGGTGACCGGCGCCGAGGTGCCGATGCAGGCGGGACGTGACCATGCGCTGGCGCCGCTGCTCGAGGCGGCGTCGCCGGACTGCGCGCCGGAGCCGATGCGCGCCGAGGATCCGCTGCTGATCCTCTATACGTCCGGCAGCACCGGCGCGCCGAAGGGCGTGCTGCACACCACCGGCGGCTATCTGCTCTGGGCCAGCCTGACGCACGAGATGGTGTTCGACCACCGTCCCGGCGACGTGTTCTGGTGCACCGCCGATCTCGGCTGGGTGACCGGACACTCCTATGTGGTCTACGGCCCGCTCGCCAATGGCGGCACCACGCTCGTGTTCGAGGGCACGCCGTCCTTCCCGGAGGCCGGGCGCTGGTGGCAGGTGATCGGCAAGCATCAGGTGAACGGCTTCTACACCGCGCCGACCGCGATCCGCGCCCTGATGCGCGACGATCCCAAGGTGGTGGCGCGTGCCTCGATGCAGAGCCTGCGCGTGCTGGGCTCGGTCGGCGAGCCGATCAATGCCGAGGCCTGGCTGTGGTTCCACGAGCAGGTCGGGCGCGGGCGCTGTCCGGTGGTGGATAGCTGGTGGCAGACCGAGACCGGCGGCATGATGATCGTGCCGGTGCCGGGCGCGGTGGCGCAGAAGCCGGGCTCGGCCACCCTGCCGCTGCCCGGCGTGAAGGCGGTGCTGGTCGACGAGAAGGGCACCGTGCTCGAGGGCGAGGCGGAAGGGCATCTGTGCATCGACGGCTCCTGGCCCGGCCAGGCGCGTACGCTCTGGGGCGATCACGACCGCTTCGTGCAGACCTATTTCTCGACCTATCCGGGCCTGTACTTCTCCGGCGACGGCGCCAGGCGCGACGCGGACGGGTATTTCTGGATCA
>CAZZZA010000104.1:0-11120 GCA_964658455.1 uncultured Lichenihabitans sp. | reverse complement strand
TGAACCGCACCGTGTTCGGCCGCGACGTGCTGGCGATCGGCGGCAATGTCGAGGCGGCGCGTCTCGCCGGCATTCCGGTGACGCGGCTGCGGATCGGCGTGTTCGTGCTGCAGGGGCTGCTGTCCGGGCTCGCCGGCGTGCTGCTGACCTCGCGCATGGGGCTGGGCGACCCCAAGACCTCGATCGGCCTCGAGCTGGCGGTGATCTCGGCCTGCGTGCTGGGCGGGGTGTCGCTGTCCGGCGGCATCGCCACCATCTCCGGCGTGGTGGTCGGCGTGCTGATCATGGGCTGCGTGCAGGACGCGATGGGCCTGATGAACGTGCCGGCCTTCTACCAGTATCTGGTCCGGGGCGGCATCCTGCTGCTCGCGGTGATGTTCGACCGCTGGAAGACCGGCCGCAAGGCGTCGACGCTGCGCTAGCGCGGCGCCCGCCCGGACCGGGCGCTCAGAGCGCCGCCTGCCAGGCCGCGTGGTAGGCGGCGGCGCGTCCGGCCACCTCCGCCGGGTCGCGGCCCGGCGCATACAGGCCGGAGCCGAGACCGAAACCGTCGGCGCCGGCGGCGACGAATTTCGCCACGCTGTCCGGCAGGATGCCGCCGACCGGCAGGAAGCGGGTGCTGCGCGGGAACACCGCCCGCATCGCCCGCAGCACCTCCGGCCCGACCAGCTCGGCCGGGAACAGCTTCAGCGCGTCGGCGCCGGCCGCCAGCGCCGCGAAACCCTCGGTCGGGGTGGCGATGCCCGGCGTGCAGACCAGCCCGGCCGCCTTGGCGGCGCGGATCACCGCCGGGTCGGCATGCGGCATCACGATCAGCCTGCCGCCGGCCGCGCGCACCTGCGCCACCGCCGCGACGTCGAGCACGGTGCCGGCGCCGATCAGGCAGCTTTCGCCGAACCGTTCCGACAGCAGCCGGATGCTCTCGAGCGGCTGCGGCGAATTCAGCGGCACCTCGATGATCCGCATGCCGGACTCCACCAGCGCGGTGGCGACCGGGATCGCCTCGGCCGGCGTCAGCCCGCGCAGGATCGCGACATAGGGGGAGTGCCGAAGGGCGTCGGTCAGCAAGGCGTTTCTCCGGATGGGGAATGGATCAGGCCGGCGAGGCACGCGATGCGGTGCAGGCCGCGCACCGAGGCCGCCTCGAGCAGGTCCGGCGCCGGCCGGCCGAGCGCCGACAGCGCCAGCGCGTAGCGCCGGGTCAGGGAAGGATCGCCGATCAGCGCGACCCGATCCACCGCGTGATGCGACAAGGCGCTGCGCAGCTCGTCGCCGATCAGCAGGCCGGAGAGATAGTCCGGCGCCAGCGCCTCCGGCAGCCGGCCGGTCAGCATCAGCGCCCGCGTCGAGAACAGCCGCGCGCTCAGCCCGTCGGCGGCGGCGGCGCGGACGCCGTCGCCGAAGCGCTCGTCGCCCTCGGCGCCCGGGCGGTGGCCGGGCTGGCCGCCCAGGATCGAATGCCTGGTCAGCAGCGCGTAGAGTTCGCCGGTCATGTAGGTGGAGAAACCGGTCGGCGTGCGGTCGGTGCAGCGCAGCCATTTCGAATGCGTGCCGGGCATCACCAGCACGATGTCGCCGTCCGGGTCGCCGAGCGCCAGCAGCGCCCCGACCGCCTCGGTCTCCTCGCCGCGCATCACGTCCGGCCCGGCGGGATCGAGCAGCCCCGGCACCAGATGCAGCAGCCTGGCATCCGGCAGCGCCACCGTGTCGAGCGCTCCGGCCAGGGCGTGGGCCAAGGTGCCGGCCGGTCCGGCCGCATCGCACGGCAGCGCGAGATAGCCGACCTCCTTCCAGCCGCGGCGGCTGCCGACCATGCCGCAGGCGATCGCCGGCAGCCCGGCCGCCGGCCAGGCCTCGACGATCGCGGCGAACGCGGCCGGATAGCCGCCGTCCGGCAACGACAGGATGCCCCAGGGGCGGCTGCGCTGCGCCAGCACGGTGCCGTCTGCGGCGACCAGGTAGGCGCGCAGCGTGCTGGTGCCCCAGTCCAGCGCCAGCAGCGCGGGTTGTTCGTCAGGCAAGCGAGGGTCTCCAGCGACGAGAGGCAGGACGGCCGGTCATCCGGCGGCGGGCGGCCTGGTGGCGGTAAGGCGGGCGCTGTGGCCGTTCAGCGAGGTCTGCATGTCGTCGAAGGCGCGGGCGACCAGATGGGTCATCGCCTGGCGCGCGGCCTCGGAGTCGCGGCTGCGGATCGCCTCGAACACCGCGCGATGTTCGGGCAGCGGGTCGCGCGGCGGGCTCTGCGCGCGGTGCTTGAACAAGGTGGTCCACCAGATCGCCGCCGCCACGCTGCTGGACAGGGCGGCGATCAGCTCGTTGCCGGTCGCGGCCAGGATCGCCTGGTGGAAGGCGCGGTCGGCGGCACGCCCGTCCTCGGTCGAGAGGTGCAGCCGGGACATGGTGGCGAGCGCCTCGCCCATCGCATCGAGGTCGTCGCTCGTATGGCTGGTGGCGGCCAGGGAGGCGGCGTGCGGCTCGACCATCTGCCGGATGCCGAACAGGTCGCGCACGAACGCCTCGCTGGGCTTGGTCTCCAGGAACCAGCCGATCACCTCCGGATCGAGGATGTGCCAGCGCGCGCGCGGACTGACCCTGGTGCCGGTCTTGGTCCGGCTCTCGACCATGCCCTTGGCGGCGAGGATCCGCACCGCCTCGCGATAGGCGGTGCGCGACACCGCGAACTGCTCCGCCGCCTCGATCTCGCCGGGCAGCGTGTCGCCGGGGCGCAGCTCCTCGGCGGCGATGCGGATGCCGATGCCGCGGGCGATGCTGTCATGCAGCCTGCGCCCGGGCTGCGACGGGAACGCCGATCCGGCCGCGCCGTCGGTCCGGTCGGACGCCGCCCGGCGCCGCGCGGCCAGGCCGCCGGATTTCGCCGGCCGCGCCGGCGCCTGCGCAGGGTGCTCGAGCCGATCCGTCACCTGATACGCGCTCCTCAGTCGGCGGGCCTCGTGCCCTAGTCTGGCATCTTCGGCGCAAAGCCGGTCGCATGCCAGGGCTGATGCCAGGGCTGCTACTGGCCGGTCTTTTGCCGGTTGGCCGTTCTGGCTAAGTTTGTCCGAGAATTGAGGGGTATGATGATGGCCAACCAGACCAGCCAGGGCTTCCGGTCCGTCGATCCGCGCACCGGTCAGCCGGTCGGACCGGAACTGGCGATCGACGACGCGGCGACGGTGTCGGCCGCGGTGGCCAGGGCAGAGGCGGCGTTCGACCGCTACCGCGCCACCCCGCCGGAGACCCGCGCCCGCTTCCTCGAGGCGATCGCCGACGCGCTGGAAGCCAGGCGTGCCGGGATCGTGCAGTCGGCGGTGCTCGAATCCGGGCTGGCCGAGGCGCGGATCGGCGGCGAACTCGGCCGCACCACCGGCCAGCTGCGCCTGTTCGCCGCCACCCTGCGCCGTGGCGACTGGCTGGGCGTGCGCCTCGACTCCGCGCTGCCGGACCGCAACCCGCTGCCGCGTCCGGACCTGCGCCTGCGCCGGATCCCGGTCGGTCCGGTGGCGGTGTTCGGCGCCAGCAACTTCCCGCTCGCCTTCTCCGTCGCCGGCGGCGACACCGCCTCCGCCCTGGCGGCGGGGTGCCCGGTGGTGGTGCGCGGCCATCCGGCGCATCCGGCCACCAGTCTGCTGGCCGGCGCCGCGATCGCCGAGGCGGTCTTAGCGTCCGGCCTGCCGGAGGGCGTGTTCTCGCTGGTCTCTGGCCCCGGCATCGCGCTCGGGCAGGCGCTGGTGCGCGATCCGAGGATCATGGCGGTCGGTTTCACCGGCTCGCGGGCCGGCGGCCTGGCGCTGGCGCGGGCGGCGTCGGAGCGGAAGGAGCCGATCCCGGTCTTTGCCGAGATGAGCAGCATCAACCCGGTGTTCCTGTGCCCCGACGCGCTCGAGGCCAAGGCGGAGGCGCTGGCCGAAGGGTTCGCGGGCTCGCTGACCATGGGTGCCGGCCAGTTCTGCACCAATCCGGGCCTGGTCGTCGCGCTGCGCGGCGACGCCGCCCAGCGCTTCGTCACCCGTGCCGGCGCGGTGCTGGCGGCGAGCGCGTCGGCCACCATGCTGACCCCGGCCATCCATGCCGCCTACGAGCGCGGGGTGGAGTCGCGCGGCCAGGTGGACGGCGTGGCGCAGGTCGCGGCGGGTCTCGCCGGCGAGGGCGCCAACCAGTGCCGTGCCGCCCTGTTCGTCACCGATGCCGGGCATTTCCTGGCCGAGCCGTCGCTCTCCGACGAGCTGTTCGGCGCCAGCGGCCTGGTGGTGCTGTGCGACGACGAGGCGGAACTGCACGCACTGGCGAACGGGCTGGAAGGCCAGTTGACGGCGACGCTGCAGCTGAGCGACGCCGACCACGGCTTCGCGTCGCGGCTGCTGCCGGTCCTGGAGCGGCGCTGCGGCCGCATCCTGTGCAATGGCTGGCCGACCGGGGTCGAGGTCGCCGACGCCATGGTGCATGGCGGTCCGTTCCCCTCGACCACCGACAGCCGCACCAGCTCGGTCGGCTCGCTGGCGATCGACCGGTTCCTGCGCCCGGTCTGCTACCAGAACCTGCCCGCCGCGCTGCTGCCGCCGGAACTCGGCGACGACAACCCCTACAGGCTTCCGCGTCTGGTGGACGGACGCAACGAACTCCCGGCCGCCGACTGACGGATCGGCGATCAAGGCGGTCGCGACCACGATCGGCGAAGTCGACGTGATCGCGGCGAACATCGCCGCCGCGGTCGAGGGGCAGGTCGCGGCCACCTGGGTCGACAGCTTCCTGGCCGGGGTGCGTGCCGGCTGAGCCCGGCGGTGCCGCCACGCGGCGACCAGGGCGGGCTAGACGACCGGCTTGCCGAAGCGGCCGCCCCGGGCCGGGTCCAGCGGCAGCGCCCCCGGCATCCCGGGCATCGCCCGGCCGAACCGCTCCAGCTCCCAGCCGAGCCGCCGGGCCAGCCGGACCCCGTCGACGGCCAGGGCGGCGCTGCCGATGCTCCGCCCGCCGCCCGCCTCCTCGTGCAGGGCGCGGGCGCCGACATTGGCGGCGGTGCTGCGCAAGGCGTGCAGATGGTCGCGGAATGCCGGCATGTCGCCGGCCGCGACCGCCGCCGACAGCGCCGCGACCAGGCGCGTCGCGTCGGCATGGAAGCCGGCCAGCAGTTCGCGGACGAACGTCTCGCCGCCGAGCGCGACCAGCGCGTCGGTCACGTCGCGATCGAGCGCCGGCAGGACGGTGCGGAAGCGCGGATGGTCGGCGAGCTTGGCGATCCCCGCAGCCACGGCAACGGGAGCGGCCGGCGGCGCGGCGCGACACTCCGCGCTCTCCGCCAGCCGGGCCTCGATCAGCGCGATCAGCTGCTTCGGTTCGATCGGCTTGCCGACGCACTGGTCCATGCCGGCGTCGGCGCATCGGCTGCGCATGCTGTCGGTCGGATCCGCGGTCAGGCCGATGATCGGCACATGGTCGCCGCCGAACTCCAGCAGCCGCTGCATCCTGGTGGCCTCGATGCCGTTCAGCACCGGCATGTTAACGTCCATCAGCACCAGGTCGAAGCGCTGCCGCGACAGCGCGTCGAGCGCCTGCTCGCCGTTGCAGACCAGGGTCGGACGATGGCCGGCCCGTTCGAGCACCTTGGACAGCACCTGACGGTTGATCGCGTTGTCGTCGGCGACCAGCACGTCGAGAGCCCGCGCCGGTGGCTGCCTGACCTCGGCGGGCGCAGGCTCGGGGATCGCCGGATGCAGCATCGCCGCCCGGCCGATCGCGCGCGCCAGCTGCCCGTCCGGCAGGTCCCGCGCGACCAGCGTATCGACGAGGCCGGCCAGCGCGTCGGATGCCGGGTCCGGCACCGTGCCGCCGGACGGTGCCCGCAGGGTGGCGTCGCGGATCAGCACGCAGCCGAGTTCCCGGGTCGGGTCGAGGCGCGCCAGCGCCTCGAGATCGGCGGCGAGGCAAGCGGGATCATCGCGCTGCAGCACCAGGATCGCGCGCACCGCGCCGGACCGGGCGGCGGCGACCGCCTGGTCGAGATCGTCGGCGGTCGCGACCGGTCCGCACGCATCGGCCTGCGACGCGGCGCGGCGGCGCAGCGCCGCATCGTCGCACAGCAGCACGCAGCCCGGCCGCGCATCGGTGAGCGCCGCCGGCCCGGTCTCGCAGCGCGGCAGGTCCAGGGTGAACCAGAACCGGCTGCCATGGCCGGGCGTGCTCTCGACATCGATCCGCCCGCCCATCAGCCGCACCAGATGACGGCAGATCGCCAGACCGAGGCCGGTGCCGCCGAAGCGGTCGATGATGCTGCCGTCGGCCTGGGTGAAGCTCTCGAAGATCAGCGCCCGGGCCGCGGGCTGGATGCCGATCCCGGTATCGACCACCGAGAACAGCAGCGCGGTCGTGCCGGGCTCGGCGTGGCGCCGGTCGACGCGCACCGTCACCGTGCCGGCCTCGGTGAACTTCACCGCGTTGCCGGCGAGGTTGATCAGGATCTCGCGCAGATGCCTGCGGTCGGCGAGCAGCTGGTCGGGGACGTCGGGCGAGAGATGCACGCCGAGCCGCAACCCCTTGCTCCTGGCCTGCGGCTTGAGCAGGGCGACGATCTCGGCGAGCAGCGGCGCCAGCGCGAACACCGCCGGCTCGACCGGCATGCGCCCGGCATCGAGGCGCGAGAAGTTCAGCACCTCGTCGATCAGGTAGAGCAGCCGGCGCGTGCCGCCGCGCAACGAGTCCGCGAGGTCGCGCTGCTCGCGATCGAGCGCCGTCTCCTCGAGCAGCGCCACGCTGCCCAGGATCGCGTTCAGCGGCGTGCGGAATTCGTGGCTGACGCCGGCCAGGAACATGCTCTTGGCCCGGCTCGCCTGTTCGGCCTGGCGGGTGGCGCGCGAGAGCTTGTTGATCAGCACGCCGACATAGGCCGGCAGGATCGCCAGCGCCGCCAGCAGGCCCAGGCTGAGCTGCGGGACCGATTGCCAGAACCCGCTGGTGGCGATGACGACGACGAAGCCGAGCATGGCGCACAGCGTCGCGGCCAGCAGGTAGCGCATGCCGAACCGGAAGCCGTTGCCGAAGATCGCCCAGAGATACAGGGGATAGAACAGGCTCGCGGTCGCGCCGCCGAGCCACAGCCCGGCGGAGATCGCCGTCATGTCGGCGAGGATGGCGACCGAGCGCCTGACCACCGAGCGCGACCGCCGCACCAGCACGTGCAGCATGATCACGCAGGCCAGCCCGAGATAGACGGCGGCCGCAAGCTCGATGGCGATGCCGTCCTCGTGGTGCGGCAGCACGTAGACGAGGCCGGCGGCGCCGAACAGCAGCCGGTTGGCGGCCATCTCGTGCTCGTTGTCCGGCACCCGAGCCAGCAGCGCCCGGATCGCCTTCATCGCTCCGATGTCCGTTCGGCGTTCAGTCGCTCGAGCATCGCCGGCAGCGGCAGCGGGCGGGCGATGTAGTAGCCCTGGACGTCGTCGCAGCCCTCGACGGCGAGCTGGGTGAGTTGCTCGACCGTCTCGACGCCTTCGGCGACCACGCCCATGCGCAGCCCGTGCGCCAGGCCGATGATGGTCCGCACGATGGTCGCGTCGCTCTCGTCGGTCAGCAGGCTGCGGATGAAGGACTGGTCGATCTTGAGCCGGTCGGCGGGAAAGGTCTTGACGTGGCCGAGGAAGGAATAGCCGATGCCGAAATCGTCGATCGCGATCTGCACCCCGGCCTCGCGCAGCGTCCTGATGGTGCGGGCGGTTTCCTGCAGATCGTCGACCAGGTCGCGTTCGGTCAGTTCGATCTCCAGCAGCGACGGATCGAGGCGGTTCCGTTCCAGGGCGGCCTTGATGGTGTCGCGCACCCGTGCGGTGCCGATCCGCAGCGGCGAGATGTTGACCCCGACCCTGACCCCGGCGAGCCCCTGGCCCTGCCACAGCGCCGCGTCGCGGCAGGCGCGATGCAGCACCCAGTCGTCGATGTCGGCGATCATGCCGTCCTGCTCGGCGAAGGGCAGGAACTCGCCCGGCGACACCATGCCGCGGGTCGGATGGTTCCAGCGCAGCAGCGCCTCGACGCCCTGCACCTGGCCGCTGCGCAGGTTGAGCTGCGGCTGGTAGTGCAGCGTCAGCGCATCGGTGCGCAGCGCCTCCCGCAACTCCCGCTTCATCCCCAGCGCACGCGCGATCGTCTCGTTCATGTCGGGCACGAAGAAGCGATAGCCGTTCCGGCCTTCGCTCTTGGCCCGATACATCGCCATGTCGGCGTTGCGCAGCATCTGTTCCGGATCGGTCGCGTCGATCGGCGCCAGCGTGATGCCGACGCTGCCGCTGACCGAGACGTCCTGGCCGTCGATCGTCACCGGCTCGCCGATCCGGGCGATCATCCGCGTCGCCAGCGCCGCCGCCTCGCTCTTGTCGGCCAGCAGCGACTGCAGGACCGCGAACTCGTCGCCGCCGATCCTGGCGACGAGGTCGCGCGGTCCGATGCAGTCGCGCAGCCGGCCGGCCAGGGTGCGCAGCACGTCGTCGCCGAGATGATGGCCGAACTGGTCGTTGATCGCCTTGAAGCGGTCGAGATCGAGGAAATGCAGCGCCACCAGGCGGCCGTGCCGTCCGGCCCGGCTGAGCACGTAGCTTAGCCGTTCCTCGAGCATCTGCCGGTTCGGCAGGTCGGTCAGCCCGTCATGGCTGGCGACGTGGCGCAGATGCCGTTCCGCCTCCTTGCGCCCTGTGATGTCGAGCGACGTGGTCAGCACGCTGGCGATCGTGCCGTCGCTGTCGCGGAGCGGCGACTTGCTGGTCAGCAGCACCCGCGTCCGGCCGGCCCGGTCGGTGACCTCCTGCTCGAAGGCGGCGAGCGGCTTGCCGCCGCGAAACACCAGCTGGTCCAGCGACAGGCTGCGTTTCTCGTAGATCTGCCCGAACACCGGCGCCGGCTCGCAGCCGCCGGTCGCTTCGCGATCGTCGCCGACGGTGGCGTGCATCGCATTGGCGAAGATGATCCTGCCGGCACTGTCGGTGGCGCTGATGAAGGCCGGCACGGTGTCGATCACCTGCGCCAGCGCCCCGGCATTGTCGCGCACCAGCTTCTCGCGCGACAGCAGGCTGACCGCGAGTTCGTGTTCCAGGTCGCGCGCCCGGGCCTGGATGAAGCGATGCTGGTTGTGCATGCGCAGCAGGTTGCGGCAGCGGGTGACGAATTCCGCATGGTCGACCGGGCTCTGCAGGAAGTCGGTGGCGCCGGCCTGCAGCGCCAGCAGCCGGAAGGAGCGGTCGTCATAGGCGGTGATCACCACCACCGGCACGTCCTGCCCGCCAGGCAGCCGGCGCAGCCGCGCGGTGAACGCGGCGCCGTCCAGATGCGGCATCTTGTAGTCGGTGATGACCAGGTCGGCATCGTTGCGGGCGAGCCAGACCAGCGCCTGTCGCGGATCGTCGAACGCCACCACCTCGGTCCGGTCGCCGAGCGAGCGGGCCAGCTCGGTGTAGATGTGCCGATTGGTCAGGTGGTCGTCGAGAATGGCGATGAGGGGCATGACAGACAGGCGTTCTCGCGGGCGCCCTGGAGCGCGATGGCGATAGGGACACGGGCTGTGACGGCCGCCCGACCCGGTCACCGTATCCTGTCCCAGCTTTCTCCCCAAAGGGTTTCGAAGCCCCGGCCGATCCGGTGATGTTCTTATTTTGTTCTTGCTTCTTGCGGTGAAAGCTGGAAGATGGCGGCCACGGCGCAAGGAGGATGCTGATGGGCGATCTCGGTGGCTGGACCACGCCGATCCTGAACGGTCGCGGCGTCTCGGCGAACGTCGCCAACCGGTTCGAGACGCTGGTCGCGGCGCCGTTCGACGATGGCTGGGCGAGCATCGCTGAGGAGCAGTGCGCGCCGCCGCCACGCAGGACCACCCTCACCCCGGATCGCAGCCGCAGCGCGCTGTCGCGCAACGACAGCCCCGATCTCGGTTTCGACCGCGCGATCAATCCGTATCGCGGCTGCGAGCATGGCTGCGTCTATTGCTACGCCCGGCCCAGCCACGCCTATCTCGGCTATTCGCCGGGGCTGGATTTCGAGACCAGGCTGACCTTCAAGCCGGAGATCGCCGCGCTGCTCGAACGCGAGCTGCGCCGCCCCGGCTACGTGGCGCGGCCGGTGGCGCTCGGCTCCAATACCGACCCGTATCAGCCGGTCGATCGCACGCTGGCGCTGACCCGGCAGGTGCTGGAGGTCCTGGAACGGTTCGGCCACCCGGTCAGCATCGTCACCAAATCGGCCGGGGTGCTGCGCGACATCGACATCCTGCGGCGTCTGGCGGCGCGCGGCCTGGTCAGGGTGTGGCTGTCGGTGACCACGCTCGATCCGACCCTGGCGCGCCGGATGGAACCACGCGCCGCGACCCCGGAGCGGCGGCTGCAGGCGGTCGGGCAGCTCGCCGCGGCGGGCATCCCCGCCGGCGTGCTGGCGGCGCCGATGATCCCGGGCCTCAACGATGCCGAGATGGAGAGCATCCTGGGCGCGGCCGCCCGGGCCGGCGCCAGCGATGCCGGCTACACGCTGCTGCGCCTGCCGCTGGAACTCAGGAGCCTGTTCGAGACCTGGCTGCACCAGCATTATCCGCAGCGCGCCGCGCGGGTGCTGGCGCTGATCCGACAGACCCGCGAGGGGAAGCTGAACGACAGCCGGTTCGGCCAGAGGATGACCGGCCAGGGCGTCTATGCCGAGATGCTGGCGCAGCGCTTCGCGCTGGCGTCACGCCGTCTCGGCCTGGACCGGCGCGTGTCGCTGCGCTGCGACCTGTTCACGGTCCCGGTCGTCGCCTCCGCCCAGATGGTGCTGCTCTGATGCGGCGCTGAGCCGCTCACGCGTCGAGGCTGCAGGCCTGGCACCCGCTCCCGGCCTCGAGCTGGAAGGTCGCGTGCCCGATCCGGTAACGGCTCGCCAGGGTCCGCGACGCCTCGCGCAGGAACGCGTCGTCGAGCGGCAGCCCGGGCCGCACCAGATGCGCGGTCAGCGCCGTCTCGGTGGTGCTCATGCCCCAGATATGCAGGTGGTGGATGTCCGACACCCCGGGCAGACCGCGCAGGTAGCGCTCGACCGCCGCCTGATCGATCCCGCCCGGCACCGCATCCAGCGCCAGCGCCACCGACTGGCGCAGCAGCGACCAGGTGCCGATCACGATC
>CAZZZA010000103.1:0-11236 GCA_964658455.1 uncultured Lichenihabitans sp. | reverse complement strand
GGCGTGCTGATCTTCACCGGCCTGACCGCCTACGACACGCAGCGCATCAAATGGTCCTACAGCCAGTTCGCCTACTACGAAGGCGCGGACGGGGCCGCCAAGCGCAGCGTCTATGACGCGCTGACCCTCTATCTGAACTTCATCAACCTGTTCACCTTCCTGCTGCAGCTCACCGGCAGCCGCAACAACAACTGACCGGCCGGCCTTAGCGGCCCGCCAGACATGCCCCCGGTCGCAAGGCCGGGGGTTTTTTCATGGTCCGGCACCGCAACGGCGATTTTCCCGGCGCATCCCCGGCCCGACCCGTGCATGATCGCTACCGTAACAAAAGAGCAGCACGCCATGCGCCGCAAAGCCCCGTCCGTCCCCGCGTTCCGCCCCCTGGCCTCGGTACTGCTGCTCGGGGCCGCGATCGCCGCGCCGGCGGCGGCACGGGCTGCCGGTGCCGTCGGCAGCAGCAACGTGGCGCCGATTGAACCCGGCGTCGCGGTCCCGGCGGAGACCCCCTGCGCGGTCACCCTGGTCGCCAACGCCACCTTCGGCGCCAACCCGGTCTCGTTCGCCTATGCGCCGCCCGCCGCCTGTCCCGGCCCGTGGGCACGGGTGGTGCTAAGCACCGACGTCTCGCTCAATGCCGGGCGGCAGTTCGACCGCACCGCCACCATCTTCATCGGCGGCGTGCCGGTGCTGTTCGGCACCACCGCCGAGCCGCGCGCCGCGCTGGCGCCCTCTTGGCATGTCGAGCGCGACATCACCGACGATACCGCGATGCTCGAGACGCCGCAGAGCGGCTACGTGCTGATCGCCAACTACCAGGACAGCACCTACACCAGTACCATCACCGCCAATGCCCGGGTGCTGTTCTACCCTGCGACCAGCAAATTTCCGGCCCCGGTGACGCCCGACCTGGTGGTGCCGCTGAACAGCGACCCGACCGCCGGCCCGGCGACGCTGAACACCGCCGCCGACACGCTGTCACGCACCGGCACCCTGCCGTCCAACGTCGAGAAGGCGCGGCTTGAGGTGTATCTGCAGAGCCAGGCCAATGACGAGTTCTGGTACACCTGCGTGCCCGACGCCTATGCCACGGCGTTGGAGACCTGCGGCGGCGGCGCGTTCCGGGAAGGGCTGGTCAAGGTGGACGGCGTCGGCGCCGGCGTCGCGCCGGTCTATCCCTGGATCTATACCGGCGGCATCGATCCGTATCTGTGGGAGCCGATCCCAGGGATCCAGACCCTGGCCTTCGCGCCCACCAGCGTCGATCTGACACCGTTCGCCGGCGTGGTCGACGACGGCAAGCCGCATACGCTGTCTGTATCGGTGACCGGCGCCAACCAGCATTTCGCCGCTGCCGGCACCCTGTATCTGACGCTCGACCATCACGCCTCGGCGCTGCACGGCGCGATCACCCGAAACACCCTGGCCGCGGCGACCCCGGTCGTGACCGCCAACATCGTGCAGGCGAACGGCACCGCCAGCGGCACCATCGATACACGCGCGACCCACGACTACACCATCAGCGGCAGGCTGATGACCTCGCATGGCCCGGTGGTCACCACCATCGTCCAGCACGGCAGCTTCTCGAACCGGCAGACCCTCGACGTCACCAGCCTGATCGACGACCAGGCGGTGGTGCAGCGCACCGACACCACCACCACCATCACCACCAGCGACCGGTCCGGCACCAGGACTGAGACCAGGGCCAGCGCCTACCCGCTCGATGTCGCCTACGACTACGTCCAGGCCGCCGACGGCAGCGCCACCCAGGCGACGACGGTCCGGCAGCGGCTCGAAACCGGCAGCCTCTCAGTGGTGAACGGCGTCCCGGTGGCGGCCAGCGCGGTCCGGGAGAGCCGGACCCCGAGCGACACGCTGAGCTTCGCTGCGAGCGGCGCCGTCAGCGGCCATGCCGGCACCGACAGCGCCGCCTACCTGTCAGGCGACACCAGGACCGGCTGCATCACCAACCGCGAGACCGCGACCAACAGCGTCCTTACCTCGATGAGCAGCAGCACCGCCTGCGGCGCGATCCTGAAATAGCCGCCGGCTCAGGTGATGGTCTTGAGGTAGTCCGCCAGCTTGATCGCCGCCGCGTTCTTGTCGATCCGCTCCAGCGCGCCCAGCTCGGCGGCGAGACGGTCCATCGCCGCTTCGTAGATCTGGCGCTCGGAGAAGCTCTGGTCCGGCTGGCCGGCGTTGCGGTGCAGGTCGCGCACCACCTCGGCGATCGCCAGCGGATCGCCGGAATTGATCTTCGCCTCGTATTCCTGCGCCCGGCGCGACCACATGGTGCGCTTGATCCGGGCCCGGCCCTTAAGCGTGGCCAGCGCCTCGTCGAACAGCTTGCGGGTGGCGAGCTTGCGCAAGCCTGCGCTCTTGGCCTTCGCCACCGGCACCCGCAGCGTCATGCGGTTTTCCTCGAAGGTGATGTGGATCAGCTCGAGCTTGTGCCCGGCGATCTCCTCGATCGCGATCCGCTCGACCTTGCCGACGCCGTGTGTCGGGTAGACCACGTGGTCGCCCTCGACGAACGGCTCGTCATCCTTGGGCTTGCGCGCGGCGGCGGGTCGGGGTTTTGTGTCCTCGGGCAGCTCGTCGTCGGCCTCGCCCGCCTCGACCGCGTCTGCCGGCGTCGCGTTCGCCGCCCTGGCGGTGCCGTCATGGTTGGGGATCTGGGTCGGTTTGGGCGACGATGTCGCGGCTTTGGTCAGCACTTGCTTGCTGTCTCCTGGTCGGCCCGTGCTCGGTCGCGCGTAGCACCGTCCGGCCGGCGGACGGCGTGGCGCCGGTCCCGTAACGGAGAGCGAGGCGGGCTAGTGGAATAGGCCTGCCTAGCACAGAATCGCGGTTTCCGGAACCCGGCTCAGCCGAGGCGGTCGAACAGGTCCGGGGTCGTTGGCGCCTGGACCGACGCCGGCGCATCGAACCGCGACACGCTCACGCCCAGCAGGCGCACGCTCCTGCGGAACGGATGCACCCCGCGCAGCAGCCCCGCCACCGCGTCGGCCAGCGCCGCCCTGCCGGAGAAGGCGCGCTCCGACGACGCCGCCCGGGTGATCTGGCTGAAGTCGGAGAACTTCACCTTCACCGTCACCGTGCGCGCGCCGCGCTCGCCGCGCTGCATGCCGGCCCACACCTTGTCGATCAGCGGCGCCAGCGCCGCCAGCGCGTCGTCGAGCCCGACCAGATCGCGCGCGAAGGTGGTCTCAGCGCCCAGCGACTTGCGCGGCCGGTCGGTGACCACCGGCCGGTCGTCGAGCCCCCTGGCGATGGCGTGGTAGTGCGGCCCAGCACGGCCGAAATGCCGCACCAGGAACGCCAGCGTGCAGGCCCGCAGGTCCAGCCCAGTCCGGATCCCCAGCGCCCGCATCTTCGCCGCCGTCACCGGGCCCACGCCATGGAACCGCGCCACGTCCAGCGTCTCGACGAAGCCCGGTCCCATCGCCGGGGTGATGACGAACAGCCCGTCCGGCTTGCGGTGGTCGGATGCCAGCTTGGCCAGGAACTTGTTGTAGGACACCCCCGCCGATGCGGTCAGTCCGGTCTCCTGGCGGATGCGGGCGCGGATCTCGGACGCGATCGCCGTCGCCGAGCCCAGCGGACGCAGCGGCTCGGTCACGTCGAGATAGGCCTCGTCGAGCGACAGCGGCTGGATCAGGCCGGTGTAGTCCTCGAAGATCGCCCGCACCTGGCCCGAGACCGCCTTGTAGACATCGAAGCGCGGCGGGACGAACACCAGCTCCGGGCAGAGCCTGCGTGCCGTCACCGACGGCATCGCCGAGCGCACGCCGAAGCGTCGCGCCTCGTAGCTCGCCGCCGCGACGACGCCGCGCTCGCGCGAGCCGCCGACCGCCACCGGGCGGCCGCTCAGTTCCGGCGCGTCACGCTGTTCCACCGACGCGTAGAACGCGTCCATGTCCACATGCAGGATACGGCGTGTCCCGGCAGGCTGTGCCGTCAGCGCGCGCTGCTGCCGAGACCGACGTCAGCCGGGCCGCCGTTGGGCTCGGTGAACACACCCGAGGCGGAAGCCGGCCCCGGGATCAGGGTGCCGGTCATGGCTTCCTCGCTGGCCTGCTTGATCCGGGCATCGGCGATCGGCCTGATGGTGAACGGCACCTTCGCCGCCAGCGCCATCTGCTGCAGCCCGCCGCTGCCGGTCAGGTCCGGCCGCGCCGCGTCGCAGGTCTGCAGGCCGTGGTCGAACGTCAGCCCCAGATCATAGACCTGGTGATGCAGGCAGGCGACATCCTTGCCGGCGAGCGGCGGCGGCGCCGCGGTGCTGCAGGCGCCGAGCATCGCGGCGAGACCAAGACAGCCGAGGACGGTACGCATCAGAACTCTCCTGCAGGTGGCGCGACCAATGTTACAACGTTGTCACGCCGCAGGCAGCCGGAAAGTTCCCGCCTCAGGGCGCGCCCCGTTCCAGCACCGCGGCGAAGAACCCGTCGGTGCCGTGCAGCCGTGGCGTCAGCCGCAGGAAGGGCGCGTCCGCCGACAGCGCCGCGCCGGCGATCGGCGCAGCCAGCGTCGCCGGCGCCCGCAGGTCCAGCATCGCGAACGCCGGGTTGCGCGCCAGGAACGCCTCGATCTGCGCCGCATTCTCCTCGCGCAGCACCGAGCAGGTGGCATAGACCAGCCGCCCGCCGGGCCGCACCAGGGCGGCCGCCTGGTCCAGGATCATGGCCTGCTTGGCGGTCAGCTCGTCCAGGTCGGTCTGCCGCAGCCGCAGCCGCGCATCCGGGTTGCGCCGCCAGGTGCCGGTGCCGGTGCAGGGCGCGTCCACCAGCACCCGGTCGAAGCTCGCCGCGCGGCGCTTGGCCCATTTGTCCCCGCTGCTCAGCAGATGCCGCTCGACATTGTGCACCCCGGCGCGCCGCAGCCGCCGCACCGCGCCGTCGAGCCTGGCCTCGGACACGTCGCAGGCGACGACATGGCCGCGATTGCCCATCGTCATCGCCAGGCCCAGGGTCTTGCCGCCGGCGCCGGCGCAGTAGTCCAGCACCCGCATCTCCGGCGCCGCCGCCACCGCCTGCACCACCAGCTGGCTGCCCTCGTCCTGGATCTCGACCAGCCCGGCCTGGAACGCCTTGCTCGCCATCACCGGCGCCCGCGACGGCACCCGCAGCCCCCAGGGCGAGAGCGGCGTCGGTTCGGTCTCGATCCCCTCGCCGGACAGCGCGGCGCGCGCCGCCTCGCGCGAGCCGCGCAGCAGGTTGACCCGCAGATCCAGCGTCGCCGCCCCGGTCAGCGCCACGATCTCCGCCCTGGCCTGCTCGCCGAACTGCGCCTGCAGACGCGGCAGCAGCCAGTCCGGCACCTCGAGCGCCACCGCTTCCGGCATCTCCGGGTGGTCCAGCGTGTGCCCCTCCAGCGCCCGCAGCACCCGCGCCTCCGCCGGCTCCAGCACATCCGGCGCGTAGCGGCCGCCGGAGAAGGCGCGCTGCAGGCTCTCCACCGGCCGCCCGTCCAGCACCGCCATCGCGCCCACCAGCAGCCGCGGCCGCGCCGCGCCGCCGGCCCGCTCCAGCCACCATTCGAGCCGCCGCCACGCGCGCAGCACCGTCCAGACCTGGGTGGAGACCTCCCTGCGGTCGCCGCCGCCGATATAGCGCCGCTCGCGGAAGAAATTGTTGGCCACGGCGTCGGCCGGCCGCTTCGGCGTCGCCTCCATCTGGAACAGCAGGTCGATGGCGGCGGCGAGGCGTGCGGTGGGGGTCATGGGGGCTCCAGTTTTCGGCCCGGAGCGGCCGGCGCCTCAATCCTGGCGGTAGTTCGGCGCTTCGCGGGTGATGGCCACGTCATGGACGTGGCTCTCGCGCAGCCCGGCGCCGGTGATGCGGCGGAACCGGGTGCGGGTCTGCAGCTCGGCGATGGTGGCGCTGCCGGTATAGCCCATGCCGGCGCGCAGGCCGCCGACCAGCTGGTGCACCACCGCCGCCATGCCGCCCTTGAAGGCGACGCGCCCCTCGATGCCTTCCGGCACCATCTTCAGCGTGTCCTTGATCTCCTGCTGGAAATACCGGTCGGCGGAGCCGCGCGCCATCGCGCCAAGGCTGCCCATGCCGCGATACGCCTTGTAGGACCGGCCCTGATAGAGGAACACCTCGCCGGGCGCCTCCTCGGTGCCGGCCAGCAGGCTGCCCACCATCACCACGTCGGCGCCGGCGCCGATCGCCTTGACCAGGTCGCCGGAGGTGCGCACCCCGCCATCGGCGATCGCCGGGATGTCGCGCTCGTGGCAGGCGGCAGAAGTCTCCATCACCGCGCTGAACTGCGGCACCCCGACGCCGGCGACGACGCGGGTGGTGCAGATGCTGCCAGGTCCGATCCCGATCTTCACCGAATCGGCGCCGGCCTCGATCAGCGCCAGCGCGGCCTCCGGGGTCGCCACGTTGCCGGCCACCACCTGCACCGTGTTCGACAGCCGCTTGACCCGCTCGATCGCCCGCATCACCCCGGCGGAGTGGCCATGCGCGGTGTCGATCACCAGCACGTCCACCCCCGCCTGGATCAGCGACTGGCCGCGCAGGAACCCGTCCTCGCCGACCCCGGTCGCGGCGGCGCAGCGCAGCCGGCCCATCTCGTCCTTGTTCGCCAGCGGATGCGCGACCGCCTTGTCCATGTCCTTGGCGGTGATGAGGCCGATGCAGCGCCCATCGCCATCCACCACCAGCAGCTTCTCGATCCGGCGGCTGTGCAGCAGCTGCCGCGCCTGCTCGGGGGTGGCGCCGTCGGTAACCGTCACCAGATCGTCGCGCGTCATCAGCTGCTCGACCCTGACCGTGGGGTCGGTGGCGAAGCGCATGTCGCGGTTGGTGAGAATGCCGACCAGCTTCTGGGTGCCGGGCTCGACCACCGGCAGCCCGCTGATCCGGGCGCGCGCCATGATCGCCCGCACCTCGGCCAGGGTCTGCTCCGGCTGCACCGTGACCGGGTTGACCACCATGCCGCTCTCGAAGCGCTTGACCCGGCGCACCTGCTCGGCCTGGTCCTCGACTGACAGGTTCTTGTGTATCACGCCGAGCCCGCCCTGCTGGGCCATGGCGATCGCCATCTGGTCCTCGGTGACGGTGTCCATCGCGGCGGCGATCAGCGGGATGTTGAGCCCGATCCGCCTGGTCAGGCGGGTGCTGGTCTCGGTGGCGTGCGGCAGCACCTGGGAGTAGGCAGGCACCACCAACACGTCGTCGAAGGCGAGGGCTTCGCGGATGCGATCGTCGATCCGGCTGCTATCCATCGGGCGGGCTCCTGTCCGGGAGTGCCCGGAGAACGCCTGCGCGCCGCTGCCTCGGGTTCCCGACCTTTGGCGGGTCCGCTTACAATGCCGCCAGGCACCACGCAAGCCCGATGCGCCCGGTTGCCTTGGCGCCGGCGACGCGCCACCGTCGGACGATGAACCGCCTAACGCCCGCAGCGCTGCTGCTGACCTGCCTGCTCGCCGCCTGTGCCGGCGCCGGTCCGGCTTCCGCCCCGGTGCCCACCAGCGGCCAGCCGCCCTATCTCTGTCCGGACGGCAGCCGGGTCACGGTGCGGTTCGATCCCGCGACCGAGCGGACCGACCTGTGGGTCGGCCGCGCCGAGCACCACCTCGCCGCCGTGCCCGACCCCAATGGCGGCGTGCTGTATCAGGATCCCGACTACCAGCTCCGGCGCGGCGCCACCGACGCCAACGTGATCGTCACCGACCGCTCGACCACGCTGCCGCAGACCTGCGTGCGCGCGCCCTAGAGGGCGCACACGGCCCACGGAGCGACGCTGCCCGCTCGGCTCAATCGCGCAGCGGCGCCCGCCTGGCCAGCAGGTTCGCGACCAGACCGGTCCAGCCGGTCTGATGCGAGGCGCCCAGACCCTTGCCGGTGTCGCCGTGGAAATACTCGTGGAACAGGATCAGGCCGGCGAAATGCGGGTCGCTCTGCAGCTTCTCGCAGTCGCCATAGATCGGCCGGCGTCCGTTCTGGTCGCGCAGGAACAGGCTGTTGAGGCGATCCGCGATCTCGTCGGCAATGTCGCGCAGCGTGCGGAACTTGCCTGAGGCGGTCGGGCACTCGACCAGGAAGTCGCGGCCGTAATAATCGTGGAAGCGGTCGAGCGCCTCGACGATCAGGAAGTTCATCGGAAACCAGATCGGGCCGCGCCAGTTCGAGTTGCCGCCGAACATCTCGGTGCGGCTCTCGCCGGGCTCGTAGCCGACATGGATCCTGGCGCCATCATTCTCGAACACGTAGGGGTTGGCGCCGTGGAAGCGCGAGAGCGAGCGCACGCCATGGTCGGACAGGAACTCGTCGGGATCGAGCAGCCGCAGCAGCAACCGCTTCATGCGATGGCCGCGCAGCAGCGACAGCAGCCGCCGCTCGCCGATGCCCGGCTCGTCCCAGCGCGCCACCAGCCCGGCCAGATCGGGCCGCCGGCTGAGGAACAGATGCAGCCGGCGTGCGAAGTTCGGCAGCCGGCGCAGCATGTCCGGCTCCAGCGTCTCGACCGCGAACAGCGGCGTCAGCCCGACCATCGACCGCAGCTTGAGCTCGCGCATCGAGCCGTCGGGCAGGTTGAGCACGTCGTGGAAGAACTTGTCGCTCTCGCTCCAAAGGCCCACGCCGCGTTCGCCGATATCGTTGATCGCCTGCGCGATATAGAGGAAATGCTCGAAGAACTTCGAGGCGATGTCCTCGAACGCCTTGTCGTGCATCGCCAGTTCGAGCGCGATCCGCATCATGTTGAGCGCGAACATCGCCATCCAGGCGGTGCCGTCGGTCTGGTCGAGATAGCCGCCGGTCGGCAGCGGCCGGGAGCGGTCGAACACGCCGATATTGTCGAGTCCGAGGAAGCCGCCCTGGAACACGTTCCGGCCCTGGTTGTCCTTCCTGTTGACCCACCAGGCGAAGTTCAGCAGCAGCTTGTGGAAGATCTGCTCCAGGAAGCCTCGGTCGCCGACTCCGCCATGCTGTTCCTGCTCGATCTGATAGACCCGCCATGCCGCCCAGGCCTGCACCGGCGGGTTGGCGTCGCCGAAATTCCACTCGTAGGCCGGGATCTGCCCGTTCGGATGCATGTAGGCTTCCGAGGACAGCAGCAGCAGCTGGTCCTTGGCGAACTCGCTGTCGACCATCGCGAACGTCACGCAGTGGAACGCCAGATCCCAGGCCGCGAACCAGGGATATTCCCACTTGTCCGGCATCGAGATCACGTCGCACGCATTCATGTGCCGCCAGTCGTTGTTGCGGCCGCGCTTGCGGCTGGCGGGCGGCGTCGGCATCGTCGGATCGCCGCGTATCCAGCGATACACGTCGAGCGCGTAGTACTGCTTGTTCCAGATCATCCCGGCCAGCGCTTGGCGCTGCACCGCGCGCTTGTCGATGTCGGGAATGTTCTTCTGCAATGCCGCGTAGAACCGGTCCGACTCGGCGCGCCTGGCATCGACGATCGCATCGAAGCCGGAGAAGGGCGGGATGATCGGCTCGCCGCGCACCAGCCGCACCCGCACGGTCCAGCTCTCGCCCGGCTCCAGGATCCTGGTGTACCAGACCGCGCATTTGGTGGCCGGCCCGTCGGTGCGCGCGGCGGTCTCGCGCCGGTGCACGATGTAGTCGTGGAACCCGTCCTTATAGACACCCTCGCCGGGATCGAGCCCCATGATCCGCGGGTTGGTCTCGTTCTCGCAGAACAGGATCCTGGCGCCGTCCTCCATGTGGAAGGTGTAGTGGCCGAGCATGCGATGCTCGGCGACCACCCGGTTGGTCCCGTAGTTGCGCATGGTCGGCTTCGGATGGTTCTCGCGCCACGACCAATGGTTGGCGAAGAACAGCTGCGGCACCAGGTGCAGTTCGGCGGGTTCCGGTCCGCGATTGGTCGCCGTCACCCGCATCAGCATGTCGGCCTCGTCGGCCTTGGCGTGTTCGATGCTGATGTCGAAATACCGGTCCTGGTCGAACAGCCCGGTCTCCAGCAGTTCGAACTCGCTCTGGTCGCGCGAGCGCCTGGCGCTTTCCTCGACCAGCCGCTCGTAGGGGAAGGCGGCGTGCGGGTATTTGTAGAGCATCCGCAGGTAAGCGTGCGACGGCACCGCGTCCAGATACCAGTAGAGTTCCTTGACGTCCTCGCCGTGCGTGCCTTGCGGTCCGGTCAGCCCGAACAGCCGCTCCTTGAGCATGCGGTCGCGGCCGTTCCAGAGCGCCAGCGACAGGCACAGACGCTGCGTCTCGTCGCAGATGCCGCCGAGCCCGTCCTCGCCCCAGCGATAGGCGTGCGAGCGCGCCTGCTCGTGCGGCAGGTAGCCCCAGGCGTCGCCGCCCTCGCTGTAATCCTCGCGCACCGTGCCCCATTGCCGGTCGCTGAGATACGGGCCCCACAGACGCCAGTTGCGCATGCCGTGGCTCTGCTCGTCGAGCCGGCGTCGTTCCGCGTCCCTGGACAGGCGATCGACCGCGCGCGTCATCGCCACTACTCGAGGCTTTCGAGCCGTTGCCGCCGCTCCGCCCGCAGCGCCTGGCCGCGTTCGGGACGGTAGCCGGAGGCCACGACGTAGAGTTCGCTGGAGTCGCGGCGGCTGGCCGGCGGCTTGGCGTGCTTCACCACCGCGAAGGCCTGTTTCATCGGCGTCAGCATGTCCTTCTCCGAGCCGCCCTGGAACACCTTGGCGACGAAGCTGCCGCCCTCGCTCAGGATCTCCATCGCGAAATCCAGCGCCAGCTCGGCCAGCCCGATGATGCGGATATGGTCGGTGGCGGCGTGGCCGGTGGTGTTGGGCGCCATGTCCGACAGCACCAGGTCGGCCGGCCCGCCCAGCATTTCGCGCAGCCGCTGCGGCAGCGCGGGGTCGTTGAAATCGCCCTCGATGATGGCGGCGCCGCGCACCGGTTCGACCGGCAGCAGGTCGACGCCGACCACATGCGCCGCGCCGCGCTTGACCGCCACCTGCGCCCAGCCGCCCGGCGCCGCGCCGAGATCGACCACCCGCATGCCGGGCTTGATCAGCCCGAACTTGTCGTCGAGTTCGATCAGCTTGAAGGCAGCCCGCGACCGCCAGCCCTGGGCGCGGGCGGCAGCGACATAGGGGTCGTTCAGCTGCCGCGACAGCCATTTCTGCTGCGCCGTGGTGCGTCCGCGCGCGGTGCGCAGCGCGACCGACTTGGCGCGGCCGGCATGCACGGAGGCAGCCTCGGCCTTGGTGCCGCCACCGCCGCCGGGCCGCGCCGCCGGCTTCACGCCAGGGTCGCCGCCGCCATCGGCGGCGACG